>JBGSWU010000558.1:0-3213 GCA_041751795.1 Thermomicrobiales bacterium | reverse complement strand
AGGACCGCCGGGTTACCGCGCCCGGGCTCGGTCCGGCGCAGCAGCGCCTTGACGCGCGCCAGGAACTCGCGCAGCGAGAACGGCTTCGTCATGTAATCGTCGGCCCCGGCGTCGAGGCCATTGACGACATCGATCTCACGGTCGAGCGCCGTCAGAACGAGGACCGGCACATCGGCATCGTGCTCACGAATGAGCCTGCACACCTGCCGCCCATCCAGTTTCGGCAGCATCAGATCGAGGACGACCAGATCGGGCCGCAAGTCCTTCGCGATTCGCAGCCCTTCTTCGCCATCTGCGGCCTGTTCGACCTCGTAGCCATGCCGTTCGAGGTTCAGCACGAGCATCGACCGCAGTTCGTCATCGTCCTCAACGACGAGGACAACGACTGGCCGATCAGCACCCGCCACCTGCCCTGTTCCTGCCTTCGTCCGATCTCCGGTCTGAACCAAGCGCCCGTCCCTCGTTCCCAGCCAGTCCTCAGCCGTCGTGCGATCCGGCGAACGTTTCCAACCAGACCCAAGACCAAGGCTAGGCCCGCCGTGTTATCGCGCCGTGAAACGGGTATTAAGGTTGTGTTATCGAGGAGCGAGTAACGGGACAAGTGGCACGTTTGCAACGCTTTAGTTGGAAAGGTGAAAAGTTGCCAGGTTACTGAAAGGTAGGTCGGTTATGCTCACTGCATGGTTGAGTAAGATGGAGGCCATTGATGGAAACGACCGAACGGATCGTCGAAGCCTACGCCCGTTACGTCAAGCGGTGCGCAACTATTCCGAACATTCGATGCGGTGGCCAACTGGAAATTGATCTGCTCGCGATTAACCCGTTGACAGGCGAGCGATTTCACATCGAGAGCGGAGTATCCATCTCGGGGCCGTTCAGTCAGCTCACAGACAAACCATTCAGCCCTAATGCTCTTAAGACAAGAGTACAAACTCCGGGCCAGCGGAGGACCATCGGGTACTTCCGAGACCGGAAGTTCACTGGTCCGGGCATCATCGACACCTTGGCTGATTACGGTTTTGTCGATGGCAATTATTCGAAAGTCATCGTCTCGTGGGGTTGGACTCAGGGAGCACAGGCACAAGCGGCAGCCGCAAGAATCGTCCTCTGGGACTTCCGCGATATCATTCAGGAGATCGCTGAAAAGCATCGTGGCATCACCAGCTACTTTACCGATGACACCTTGCGGACGCTTCAGTTGTTCGACCTTGCCACTATCGCACCGAGACGGCAATCGGCCAATCAAGCTATAACGGCAGACCCAATCGCGGAATAGCTACACGGGAACTCTTGCGGCTGACAGTCGAGTGATCGTTCACCGACCTGTATTTCAGTTCGCTCCCTCAAGAAAGGCTCACTCGTCATCAGGACTGATCTTCACTATTCGGCGCATGAGACTGATCTTCGATATCGCACCTTCGATCTCAGTTACACCAGATCGAACCGTGTCCAGTCGACGTTCATATCAGCTCTTGCTCTGAAACTGTACAGTCGATCCTCGATCTGATCGACTGCTTGTGAGATGAACCCGAGATTCGGCTTGGAGTCTCTTTGGCGTTTATAGCTCAAATGAGCGAGAAACCGTCCGACTTTGTCCTCAAACTCCACAAGATGTGGGAAGTCTGATTGGCTGATTAAGTAAGGATTGGCCTCAGTGAAGTAATCTCCAGCCCAAACGTCAAAAGCTTCACGGCGATAGTCTCCCTTTCGAGTGAATTGTCGGTCTGGTCGCGATTCTCTTAGCAAGAAGAAGAAGAGCGCACGCGTGTGCAACGAGCACACTTCGATCAGCATGTTCATCTCGTCGCTGTCGCGAAAGTCGTCACTACACAAGCGATAGCGAGCATTGAGCATCGTGATTCGTTCATATTGGATGTCAGCAAGAGCGCAGTTGAGATCCTTGATCGTTGGTTCAAACTCACTCACATTGAAAGATTCCTTCTGTTCACAATATAAACATGACAGACTAAAGGTAGTGTACGTACTCAGACGTATTCCTTCAATTAAGTAGTGCTCAATGCAGGATGCATGCGTACATTCTTCCGTGGTTGACTATTAAATTGATGCGCGCTGCAATTCGGAAAGCATCATCGTCATCTAGGTAGTCAGGACGTCCTAAGACTTTTGATAGATCAATATATGCCAAGAGCAAGACACACTCCGATTGCCTCGATAGGCAATCGGAGTGACGACACGTAATGCTAGTGGTCTGCTTTTCGAACTGGCCAACTGGTATCGGCGCCGCTACTCTCCATGATGTACCGCCATGGTATGGCTGATCGGGCAGCAATGGCTATGAGCACCGAGGAACGGACAAACCACGACTCCTGAGGCAACGGAACACGACGGCATGGTAGGCGGATTTCTACGTAGTAATGCGTTCGAAACCACGTACTTTGGACGATGCCGGTTCGTTCGCAAGTACATATCCTGTTCTATAGAAGCGACATCGATGGGTGGATGCGTCACCCAGGCGGTAGTTCGGTGAGGACCACATCATGTTTTCGCATCAGCACCAGATCCTCTCTCCGCCCATCGACGAGCGGAGGACGCGCGATCAGGCGCTCCTGCTGGATGCCGAGCGCGAGTTGAAGAAGGCGATCGCCCAGACGGAAGCGAGCATGCGCAACTACGAGTCTGCGCTGGCGGCAATCGCTGCGCTGCGCGCCGGGTCGGAGATTGAACTGCCGACGACATTCCCGTCGGTCAAGCCAATCGATTCAACGTGTTGCTGCGACGAGCACGATCCCGAACGACTGCGGGACTGGAGCGAGCCGCTCATGTTGCGACCACGCCCCATTGTGGATGCGCCGATGGTCCAGACGCTGACCGCTCGAGAGATCGAGGTGCTTGGATTGCTGGCGGGTGGGATGAGCAACAAGGGCATCGCGCAGCAACTCTTCCTGAGCGTCCGGACGGTCGAGCGCCACGTCGCCAACATCTATCGAAAGATCGGCGCTGGAAACAAGGCCGACGCTACCGCATACGCCCTCCGCAACCACCTCGCCTGATTCGCAATCGCGTCAAATTCACGGAAAGGCACCCCAAAACCGGGGTGCTTTTCCGTATCCGGCTGCCACGACGTCGATGTCCAGGTGGGTGCGTACTTTCCGCCAACCAAACTGCGTAGTTGCGCGGATGCTGAGTTCACGCCGTCCGGCGCACGATATCTCCGGCCGGGGATTCGCTGGGCGTCGACCGAGACGTCAGTTT
>JBGSWU010000557.1:0-4230 GCA_041751795.1 Thermomicrobiales bacterium | reverse complement strand
CCTTCACTGCGGTTCAGGATGACACGGCGAGTGAGTCGATTCTGTCCGACACACGTACTCTGCTGCCGTGGATAGCCCGGCAGTATCTGAACACTCGGCCTTCGCGGAAGCGGATGGCCAATTGCCGAGCATGTCACATCTGCATCCACGGGGACGCCCGCACCCTGGTGAACCGTGTGTCCCAAAGGGTGCGGGCGAGAGGCTACCGGAAGCGATTAGTCTTCAACCCACCATGTCTGGGAGTTGAATCGTTCGTTGACCGTATTCGGGTAGACATTGTGGACCCGGGTGGCCAACCCATTGATGCCACGACCGAAGAATGTCACCGTTTCCGGTAGCTCCTCCACCACGATGTTCTGGAACTCATTGTAGAGTTCAATGCGCTTTGCCTGATCGGGCTCACTCAGAGCCTCGGCAAGGATCGCATCAACCTCTGGGTTGCAGTAGCTGGTGATATTGAAGCCATTGCCACCGGCCGCATCGCACGTGAACATCGTCGACTGGTCGACTGCCGCTCCCCAGGAGAATCCAACCAGGAATGCTTCGAAGTCGAACGTTTCAGTGATTCGCTCAACAAGTGCTGGAAATGGCTCAGGAGACGGCGTCATCTCGACACCGATCTGGTTCCAGTATTCCTGCATCGCGACAAGCATCGCTTCGTAAACGGCGTTCCCGGCAATGCTGTACATCGTGAAGGACAGTTCCTGACCGTCCTTGTCACGAACACCATTACCGTTAGTGTCAGTCCAGCCTGCCTCGTCCAACAACGCTTCGGCCTGCTCTGGATCGTATGGATACTTCAAGTCGATGGACTCCGGGTTGTATGCCCACGACATTGTTGGGATTGTCCCAACCGCAACCTCTCCATAGCCAAAGTAGATCGATTGGAGCATTGCCTCGCGGTCAAGTGCGTATAGCATCGCCTGGCGGACTTCGACGTCCTGGAAGAGACCCGTTGTCTCAGCATCCAGGTTGAGGCCGTAGAAGGTGAAAGAGAGTGTCGGATAGTCAACGACCGACACATCGTCGTTGCCCTCGAATTCCTCAACAGCGGAGGGCGTCAGGGAAGCCCAGTCGATTTCTCCGGTCTTGAGCTGATTCACTGCCGCCGCGTCATCGGGCAGGATCTTGAAGATGTATTCGTCAAGGATCGGAGCGCCGTTCCAGTAGTTATCATTCGGGACGAGGGTGACATGGTCACCGGTGACCCACTCTTCGAACAGGAAAGGACCTGTGCCAACGACGCGAGACGGATCCTGGCCTGTCGCGCCGCCATCCTGCTGCATCGCCGCCGGATCGATATCTTCCCAGACGTGCTTTGCAATCAGGTTGTAGACCCCGTTATCAACCGGGAAGTCGGGGAACGCGCCTTTCAGGTTGAACTGGATCGTCAATGGATCGAGGACGTCCATGGTGTCGATCTGCGACGTCAAGTCACTAACACGAGGTGAGCCGGTGTCAGGATTCATGAAGGTCATGTACGTGAATTCGACATCGTCAGCCGTGAACGGCTCGCCGTCCGACCAGGTGATGCCGTCACGCAGATAGAAGGTATAGACCGACGCATCCGCGTTCACATCCCATGATTCTGCGAGCAGGCCCACTGTTTCCAGCGTGTCCGGATTGATGCTGACCAGCGACTCGAAGATCATCCCCTGAACGTCGCTCGAAGGCACGTCCTGCGTCACGATTGGTAGCAGGGTCGAGACATCCAGTTGGTTGCCTTCGATGAGGACGCCGCCTTCGTTCTCCGGCTCTTCAATCTCTTTGCCGAAAAACAGGTCCTCCGGGGTGAACGGACCAAACGTCTGTCCACCAGCGGATCCGCTATCACCAGTGGTTGGTGATGCCTCGCTTCCACCGGTCGTTGATGTTGCGGCAGCGTCTGCCGTCGTCGGCGTCGCCTCGTCATCGTCATCGTCTTCGGCAGCCGTCGGGGAAGCGTCATCCGTCCCACTGGCCGATGTTTCCGTCGGCGCCGCTGCCGCGGTCGTCGCTGTTGGATCACTGTCATCGTCGTCACCTCCACAAGCGGCGAGAATTGGCAGCATCAATACCAGCACCATGATCGCGGCCAGATACTTCAACCTGAAAAGACTACGTTCCAATTCTTCTCTCCATCCTCACTCCAAACACCCGGGAACCGTGCCGGAGCTTCCAGACTCCGGCCCAAACCATGGTTGGCCATCCTTTCATTGTGACGCACGCGGGAGTCTACACCAGCGCCAGAACCCGCACCGGACTTCCGCTGCCATCAACGATCTTCAGCGGTGCAGCGATGACAACCGCGCCCACAGGGGGGAGCTGGTCCAGATTATTGAGCGACGCGAGACCAAACTTACCCGCGCCGTGCATAAGGGTATGACATGGAAACGGCGGATCGAACATTCCCGCCTGGCCGGCATCAGTCCCGACGGTTTCGACGCCGAAGCCGAGCACATCGCGCTCGATCAGCGCCTCGACTGCCGACTGATGTGGTCCGGGCGTGTGGGGGCCGTTGGCATCGGCGTTGAAGAACGCAGCAGGGTCGTTCCGCTTGCTCCAGTCGGTCCGGAACAACGCCCAGGAGCCAGCAGGAATGCGGCCATGTTGCGATTCCCAGGCGTCGATGTGTTCCGGCATCAGCAGGAAGTCGGGATTCCCGGACGATTCACGTGAAAAATCGAGGACGCAGGCCGGGCCGATGAAACGACCAACAGGAATCGAGTCGCAGGCATTGTCCGGCAGATCCTTGCCAGTGACCCAGTGGATCGGCGCGTCAAAGTGGGTCCCGGTATGCTCGCCGAGTCGAATCATGTTCCAGTACCAACCTGGACCGCGATCGTCGTATCGAGAGATCTCTTCGACCGTCAATCCCGGCGACGGCGCGAAGATGTCAGGCAACCCGATCACCGGCGTATCTTCGCCCAATGGCTGTGTCAAATCGACTACCCGCACCGACCCCGATGATAGCCCGGTAACCAACTGTTCCAGCGCCGACATGCATGCCCTCCCGTCTCTACCTTGCAGTTATCTATTATGTCCGTGGGCCGTCACGATCAGTCTTCCCACATCAGATCCCGGCACAACAGCAATGCGACTGGTTTGTTCGCTGACTCAGCAAGCACCATCGCCTTGCGAATGCGCCGTTCGACGTGGCTCTGATCATCGAGTCGTTCCCAGGGGATGCCAAGTGACTCCAGGACCGGAAGCGTTGCGCCACCGCCCTGCGTCTGCCAGGGATCAGGCTCACCGAACTCGCCACGATATGAGATCAGCATCGTCAGTGGGATTTTGTACAAGTGGGCCAGTGAGACGATACCGTTGACACTGGCCAGGAAACCGTGATTCTGCATCAACATTGCTGACTTGACGCCTGCCAAGTGAGCACCAGCCGAGATGCCAACCCCTTCCTCTTCCTTCGCAAGGCGGACGAGTGTCATCTCGGGATCGTCGTCGGCCATTCGAATCAGGTGGACCAACCATGTTTCTGGCAGCGCGGACATGATCTTGACGCCGTTCCCCTTCAACGCATCGTAAATGATCTGTGAACTGTTGACCGAGACTGGCATAACACTGACCTCTTCATCGTCTGAGACCTCACGTTTGGCGCATCGTACCGCAGCCACAGCAGCAGCGCGACCTGACAAGATAGACTTCGCGACCGGGAGGAACGCAAACGCATGCGTCGCCAAAATCTTGCGTGATCGAATGAGTCGGAAGGCGGCGACGCTGGAGCGTTGGCTGGCCACGGTCGTCGGTCGCAGCGAGCCATCGCCGGCGGCAGAGCTCATTTCGCCGCTGCTCCTGGCGAAGTTAGTGACGGTAGTGTCGATCTGGCGGTTGACGATTCTGACCTACTCCTACGTCCTCGATCGCCTCGGTCATGTGACCTGTGGTGCGTCAGTATCACGACCATGGAAGTATTCGGCGTGCTGGGACACTGCTTCGTACCAGCAGATCGCCGCCAATGGCTACGTTTACGCCCCCGATCAGCCATCGACGATCGCCTTCTTTCCAATGTATGCGCTGCTGATGCGCTGGACAGACGATCTATTGCCTGGCCCCGGCGATGTCAAGGCGGGTGTCATCGTCAACTATTTCGCTCTGTGCATTGGGATGATCTATATCTTCCTTCTCGTTCGCCGAGATTTCAGCGAATCGATCGCATGGCGAACGATCGGATTCCTGCTGCTGTTCCCGAGCGCCTTCTTCTTCTCCGCCGCTTACAGCGAAGCGATCTTTCTGTTG
>JBGSWU010000556.1:0-11014 GCA_041751795.1 Thermomicrobiales bacterium | reverse complement strand
CCAACGATGTAGATGTCCTCTTCAAGGTCCATCTTCGAACGACTGAAAGCGATTGCGCGAACGGCGCGAGGTGAGATGCTCTCGAGGCTATCTGCCAGCAGCACGAGCCGCTTTGCCCGGCTGGCGATGATCTTGTCGATCTGGGCTCGCAGCGCCTGCTCGGCAGCATCATCGACGATGCCATCCAGCCGCAGGACTGTGGCGTCGGATGTCGTCTCGACTGATAAATCGTATGCGACGCTCGCCGGGACGAGCCGAACACGGACGCGCATCTCCCTGCTTGTCATCGGCTGCATCACTGGATTTCCCATCCACGCTGGTCGAACTTGCAGCGGATGCGCGGTGTCGGATGTCTGGTCAGGCAGCCGTACGGTTAGCGCCTCCGCGTCAAAGTCGGTGTGCCGCTCTCCGTTGATCCAGACTTCGCCGATCCGTACACTGCCCGGCGGCAGAAGGTCGGGCGAGACGCGCAAGATGTTGTCCGGTAGCGCGCCCGGCTTGGGTTTGAAGTAGAAGTCCATCGGCTGCTTGGTGACGAGCAGGTTGCCGTAGACAGCAGCCAGGTAGCAGAGCTCGAACGAGTGGTAGCCGGACATCGAGTGGCTGCCCTTGAGCCGCTCGGTGCCAAGCAGGTAGGGGATGCCGGTCCCGAGGACGTTGAAATAGACGCCGCCTGAGTCGTTGTCGACGAACCAGGCATTGTAGAACGCCGAGAACTCACGACCAAACTTGACGTATTCGTCATCGCCGAGCGAACCAGCCATGATGAGATACGCCAGGATGGCCTGCTCTTGCTGCCACCATGCCTTGCGATCGTGCCAGATCAGGCGGTGGAATTCTTCGCCAGGCTGGCGGTTACGCTCGACCATGTCGTAGAGGCCACCGCGCTGCCGGTCGGAGCCCCATCTGGGCATCTCCTCTGCGATTCGACGAGCGAACGTGACATAATTATCATGCGCTTCGAGGTGGTGGACGCGCGTGAGGTTCCAAGCCACCTTCATGTTATGGCCGACGATTGCGCGGTTTTTCTGCAGCGGCGTTTCGTGATCCGGACTCCAGTCCTCGTGGAACTTCTCCTGCATGAACGGCGAATTGTCGTAGTCCGGCATATGCTCGGCAATGAGGTCGGCCACATTGACCAGCATCGTCTTCCAGCGCTCGTCGCCGGTTGCCAGGTAGAGATTGATCAGGAATGCCGGCGCGTGGTCGCCGATCGAGTTCCAGTTCTTACGTGCCCGGTTATGCGTCAGCGACGAATCGCGCGGGTCGAAGTTGACTGGGTCAATGTGTGAGAAGTAACCGCCCTGATCGGTGTCGAGGAAGTAGCGGTCGAACAGGTTGCAGGTCTTAACGGCATCCTCGATGATGCGCGGATCTCCGGTCGCCCGAAGTGTTTGCACCGGTCCAGCCAGTGCATAGATCTGTTCGTAGGCCGGGATCGCGTCGTAATCGTCGCCGAACTCGGAGGCCAGTACCTTTCGTTCGTGCGTCCCACGAACGTCGATCGCGTGGTACCAGTAGGCAGTATCCGCGTCAACGTTGGCCCGCATGTGCTGACGCAGATACTCGGTCCCGGCTTCGGCCACATCCAGGTATTTGTCCTCGCCGGTTATCAGGTAGGCCGACGCAAAGCCGTAGATCATCCGTGAGATGGTGTCGGTTTCCTGGCGATCGCTATCGATCTTCTGGCCTTCGACCGTCAGGTGCGTGCGGTACTGGGTGAAGTCGATGTTGTCATCCGGGAACTGCGCGCGGTAGTAGAACTCGGCCAGTTGTCGGATCTGGTTGATCCACCAATCCTGCGCTTCGAAACGGAACTCGTGTGGGTCGCGACCGACGAAGACAAGATGCTTCGCCTCGAAGCTTGCTCCGGATCCTTCCGGGTAAAAGACGCCGTAGGCGTACAGGAATCGACCGGGCTGGAGCATCTCGTTCAGCGGCGCGCCTGGATCCTGCCAGGGCTCGCCGAGATTGCGGATCACCTCTCCGTATGCTTCAGGTGTGAGTTTGACCTCGAACTCACGATTATCACTGGTCCGCATCCTGAAGATGCCGGTCGCGGGGTCGGACGACTCGATGTAGCCACCAATCGTGTCCGAGAAGGTGAAGTTGAGCTGGTTTACTCCAGCCGCCGTCTGCTGACTCATATCGTCTTCTTTCTAACGCAGTGAACGTCGATTACGGCTGTGAAACCAACACCACGACGCTACGTGGATTCACGAGATACGACGAATCGTCGATCGTGATCTCATTTCCGGCCGATTGAATGTCATGCGGTGATGCCAGCGAGGTATCGATTGCCCGATGCCAGATTCGTCCGTCGACATGCGGCAATTCGAAATCGGCGACGGCCCATCCCATGTTGAACATGACATGCAGGTCTTCGCCGTCGTCGGGACCGCCGAGCGTAAACGCCAGCGTCCGCGATTCGGAGTTGTCCCACTCAACATGGTCGAGTTGGGTGCCGTGCCAGACGATATCCTTCAATCCACGCGCGTTGCTTGCGCCAGTGAAAAACTCGTCCCGCTGGAGGATGTCGTGACGCTTGCGGAACGCGATCATCTCCTTGAAGAAGCGGAACATGCCTGCATGACGCTTCGCAAGATCCCAGTCGATCCATGAGATCGGATTGTCCTGGCAATACGCGTTGTTGTTTCCGCCCTGCGTGCGGCGGTGCTCGTCACCGGCGACGAACATCGGTGTCCCTTGCGAGAGCATTTGAATCGTCGTGAAATTCCTGATCTGCTGCTCGCGCAGTTGCTCGATCGCTGGGTCGCCCGTGTCGCCTTCGGCACCACAGTTCCACGAATTGTTGTCGTTTGCGCCGTCGTTGTTGCCCTCGCCGTTGGCCCAATTGTGCTTCTCGTTGTACGAGACGAGGTCATTGAGGGTGAAGCCGTCGTGGGCAGTGATGAAGTTGATCGAGTTGATCGGCAGATGACCGCTCGCCTGGTACAGGTCACTCGAACCGGCAACCCGCGAGGCGATTTCACCCAGCATCCCACCGTCGCCCTTGACGAAGCGCCGGATCGCGTCGCGGTACTTGCCGTTCCACTCTGCCCAGCGATAGCCAGGGAAGTAGCCGATCTGATATAGCCCAGCTGCGTCCCATGCCTCGGCGATGATCTTGGTGTCCGCCAGCGTCTCGCTCAGCTCGATGTGCCAGACGACAGGCGGATGCTCCATCGGAGCGCCGTCCTCGCCGCGAGCGAGGATCGAGCCCTCGTCGAAGCGGAAACCATCAACGTGCATCTTGTCGACCCAGAAGTGGAGGCAGTTGAGAATCATCCGGTCGGTGATCGGGTGGTTGCAGTCGACCGTGTTGCCGCACCCGGAATAGTCCATGTAGTACTGCCGGTCGTCGTTCACCAGATAGTAGTAGATATCGTTGTCAAATCCCTTGAAGTGAATCGTCGGTCCGAGGTGGTTACCCTCGCTAGTGTGGTTAAACACCACATCGAGGATGACTTCGATTCCGGCCTTGTGAAGCGCCTTGACCATATCGCGGAACTCGCGGATCTGGCTGCCGGCCTCGGGTTTGACACAATACTCGTGGTGTGGGGCAAAGAAGCCGACCGTGCTGTAGCCCCAGAAATTGCGTAGTGGTGAGCCATCAACCGGGCTTTCTCGCGCCCCTTCGGTATGGTCGAACTGGCAGACCGGCAACAACTCCACAGCAGTAACGCCAAGTTCCTGCAAGTATGGGATCTTTTCAATGACGGCCGAGAATGTGCCGGGATTTTCAACGCCTGACGACTCAGACCGCGTGAAGCCGCCGACGTGCATTTCGTAAATGATCGTCTCGCGCATCGGCCGGTTGATCGGCACGTCGCCTTCCCAGTCATAGTCGTCAAGAGCGACGACGACGCTGCGCATCGACGTGGTGACGTTGTCGTCCGGGCCGCAGGCTTCCCCGCGATCCCAGAGGTCGAGCGTGTTCCCGTGCGCGTATGGATCGATAAGCACTTTATTGGGGTTGAAGCGATCACCGGCACCGTGCAGGTCGTTTGGGCCATCGACGCGATAGGCATAGTGCGCGCCGGGGAGCAGACCCCGAACGTAGCAGTGCCAAAAGTGAAAAGTCTTATTGGCTTGAACATCAAAGTCGATGACCTGCGTTGGCTCCTCGTCGTCGTGGGCATCGAACAGCAGCAATTTCACCGCCGTCCCACGCTGGGTGAAGATCGAGAAGTTGACGCCGTTGGCGTCGGGTGTCGCTCCAAGCGGGTGAGGATTACCCTTCTCAACCGCGAAGGCCGTTACTGGGCCGCGTTCGATGACCGATTGACTCATGCAACTGCCCCCGCCTGGGAATGGCTTTCGATCTCCCGAACGAATGTCTCCATGAACTGCTGCGTGACTCCGGGGTGTTTGCCGGAGATCAGATTGCCGTCGATGACGATGTCAGCCGTCGCTTCGCCGTCGAAGACGACTTCGCCACCGGCGTTCTCGACGTCACAGATGATGTTGTGGGCGCAGGTGACGCGCTTGCCCGCGATCAACTCTCGATCGGCGCAGAAGAGCCAGAGCGAATGGCAGATCGTGCCGAGCTTGACGTTATCGGCAGCGACCGCCTTCCTTAGGAAGGCAACTGCCGGCGCCTGATTCTTCTGCCCCTTGACGACGTTCGTCTGATAACGCAGACGGTCCATCGCGTAGGCTCCGATGCAGATGATTCCCATATAGTCTTCAGGGTGGATATCGTTGACCTCGGTCGTGACGGTAACGCGTTCCTCGATCGTACCGTCATCCGGGTTGCCGTTGAAATGCAGTTCTGGATTACCCCACAGGTGAGTGATGTACTCGACCTCGTAGCCCTGGGCGGGAAAGTACTCGTTGAACATACGGTATTCGGTCTGGTCGAAGTGGTCCTCGATCAGGACGCCGATCTTGCCCTTGCTGGTGTTGGCAACAGTCATTGGTGCTGTCTTTCTCCTTCGATGTGTAGAGGTGCCTCGCGACGCTGGATCAGCCTCCGCGCGGTGGATCACTGATCGGCTTTGAAAGCTGGACTGAGTCGAAGAACGCCTCGACATCCTTGATCCGCTGGTTTTCGATGATGAAGATGTTCATGCCGCGGACGGTTATCGGGTTACCGGTTGGCTCGTGACCGCCGAACTCGCCCAGGTGGGTACCGGTGATCGTGAACTTGGCCGCGATTCGGTTGCCCTCAACGATGTCGTCGTCGACGGTGAACTTGCGGTCTGGAAACCCGCGATACCAGCGCAACGCGAATTGTTTGTATTCTTCGATCCCGTGGATACCATCTGGCGAGATCGGGTTATGGAAAACGATATCGGGCGTGAATATTTCGTCGGCAATGTCCAGGTTGTCTGGTGCGCTGAAGAATTCATCATAGTAGCGGTGTACCAGAGCGCGGCTGACATCAGTTGACATGATCGCGAACTCCCATCGGCGCCAGCCCGGGCGAATCAAACTGTCTCCGGGCTGGCAACTTGCTGCCTGGCTTACGCTTGCTTCATCCAGTCGGCGACGCGCTCGGCGATCGCATAGATCGTCAGGTTCGGGTTACCGCTGACGTGGTTCGGGAAGACTGAGCCGTCAACGACCCGCAGGTTTTCAACGCCATGAACGCAGCAGTATTGATCGACGACGGCTGTCTCGTCTCTGGCCGGTCCCATCTTGCAGGTGCCGACCGGATGCCAGATCGTTCCAGAGTGCTCGCGGATGTACTCCATCAACTTTTCGTCGTCGTCGACGATCTCCTGCGTCAGCGTGTCGGCCAGTCCTTCGCAGTGAGCCTGGATCTGCGGAGCGTTGGCGATGTCCCAGCACGTGCGGACGCCGTCGCGGGCGATCTTCTCGTCGTCCGGATGGCCGTACGAGTTGAGCACGATCTCCGGCGGCAGAATCGGGTGAGTGCTCTTCAGCCTCACCGATCCGCGGCTCTTCGGCTTCTGGAGGACGTTCATGACCGAGATCGGCCGATGCGATTCCGGCACGTATCGGCTGACGAAGTAGATCTGCATGTTGTTGAACTCGGTCGTGCCCGGGTTGGTGTAGCGGACAATGATCTGTACGTCCGGATCATCGACATGGGTGACGCCAGCTTTCGGGATCACTCCGACGGTGATCTGCTGGTGCTCGATCATATTCTGGCCCACATTTGGCTGGTCCAGGATGACCTCGATGCCGAGCCCCTCAAGATCGGCGCGTGGGCCGACACCGGAGCGCATCAGAACGGTTGGTGAGTTGATCGCGCCAGCCGAGAGGATGATGTTCTCGCCGTAAATCTCCTCGGTCCCGCCACCACTGACAACAGCGACGCCGACTGCCTTCCTGCCCTCGAAAAGGACACGATCGACGAGCGCGTTACCACGAATCGTCAGGTTGGAACGCCCACGTGCTTCGGCAAGATGGCCAAGCGCGGTTGACATTCGCAGGTCACCGTTCCTGTTCATTGGAATCGGCCCGACGCCCGTTGATTCCGGGTCGTTGTGGTCATCGACGTACGGGAAGCGCTCCTTGCAGGCGTCGAGATACGCCTTCTGGAGTGGGACCAGTTCGTGTTCCTTGAAGCGCGTGATTGGCGTCGGTCCATCGGAACCGTGGTAGTCCTTGTCACCGAATTCCTGGTCACTCTCGATCTTAAGGAAGTACGGCAGACTCTTTTCCCAGGTCCACTCGTCGTTGCCCCAACTAGCCCACTCTTCGAGGTCATGCGGAACGGCTCGCAACGCGATGCAGCCGTTAACCGACGAGCAGCCACCGATTGCCTTGCCGCGTGCGTAGTCCATTCGCCGACCTGGAACGGCTTCCGCGTCGTAGCCCCAATCGTGCTTGGTTACCGAGACGGTCAGCGCGTTGCGTAGATCTTCGGGTGTCTCGTCTGCCGAGGAGTAGTCGGGGCCGGCTTCGAGCAGCAGAACCGAGCGGTTCGCATCTTCTGATAGACGTGCCGCGAGAATTCCACCGGCTGATCCGCCACCAACGATGATCGTGTCGAACTTCACAAGCTTGCCCTTCCAAGTATTCAAATCGAACGATCAGGAGAGTGCATTGAGGTGTCAGGCGTCTGTTGGAGTTGGCAGACCGAGTGACTGTTCCATCGTGCCAACCAGTTGGATGTATGGAGATACATCCTGTGGCCCGATCTGGGTAATCACATGCATGACCAGGTCATCGTCGGCCTCGCTGAGATACTTCGCCATCTCCGGGAAGAGCCAGTGGTCCTCTCGTTCGGCGTGGTACTCGAACATGTTGACCAATCCCTCGGTGCAGCGCGCGAAGTCGTCGATCGCGTGCGGCAGGTCGATATTGTCCTCGGCATTGATCCGTTCCCAGGCGATGTCGATGGCCTTGGCGTAGGCGCGGCCCTGGTTGTGATCGCGGTAGACCCACTCGGCGTCTCGAGCGCGCATGCCACGGGCGATGGCGATCGGAATTGCCGCCTCTTCGGCCGCCAGGTGGACCTGATCGGCGAAGTTGTCATTGAGGTAGACGAGAATACCCATAGCGGTATGCAACTCGTTCGGGATCTGCTGTCCGCGTTCGACCTCGCGCAACTGGCGAACGATGGCTCTCCCGCAATCGAGGATGCGCTCCGTCATCACATGTTCCTGCTCAAACAGCTGCTCGAACGCCGGTACTTTTGCCATCGTTGCGGCGCGAGCCTGGGTTCGGTCTTCCGCCATCCGTTTCCCCTTTGCTTGACCGACATGGCGAATCAAGTGCCGAACGAACGGTCGTTATCTCACCGCTTCGCTCTGCATCATGGGATTCACGATGTCGGCCTGACGATCCTCCTGTGTGTTATCCAAGTGTAGAGACGGTCGGACTGGGCTTGAACGTGACTCCAGTACTAATCGCCCGTGTCCGATCAGGCACTTTCGTGGCGTAGAATCGCCCCCGGTTCGCATTCACACTGGGGATGTGCGGCGTGGGATATGGCCGCGAGATCGTGTCACAGCGATCGATTATTTTTGCCTGGATGGGAGACGTAGGCGATGCCAACAAGCGATCAAATTCGCGCTGCTGTCGATTCCTATGCGCAGAGCTTCGTCACTCGTGATCGTGAGCGTTTTATGGATGCGCTGTCCGAAGATATCGAGCAGATCGACCCGGTAGGGTCAACGCCGAATCTCGGCAAGGATGCGCTCGGCGGCTTCTTCGATACCGTCATCTCGTCGTGCGAGCGGCTCGAGTTCGACGTTCGCGACCTCATCGTCGCTGGTGATGAAGCCGCGATGGTCTTCCAGATCACCCAGCACTTCGCCGACGGTGGCAGCCTGACGATCGACGGTGTTGATGTTTTCCGCGTGACCGACGATGGCCGAATCAACCTCGTCAAGGGCTACGTCGATCAGGATCATGTGAGGAAGGCCGAAGCACGCGATTGACCCAATCTGTGCGTCAAAGAGTAGTGCGTTGTGCTTTCTCGGGTCGTCAGATATCGCCCGGACACGGTCAGTTAAAGCGGTTTGCAGATGGTTTGACTCAATCAGCAGGAGTGGCGTGGTTTGGGTGGGGAGCCGGGCGGGTCGTTCGAGCGATCTGGCTCGATCGTTGGTCGCCATGACCCGCCCTACTGGGTGTATGACTGTCCACAGCATCGGCGCAACGATTCGGGAAACCGCTTTAGGGCTAGGTGGCGCGTAGTTCATCGGTGCCGACGTTCGGCAACATCGTCTCTTCGCTGTAGACGGCGTACTGTCCGCCGCCAGCTCGCTTGGCGCGGTAGAGCGCGGTGTCTGCGTGACGTAACAGCACATCCGATCGGAGGTCATTCGGGTGATTGAAGGCGATCCCGAGGCTGGCATGCACTCGGTGGTCAACCCCTTCGATCGTCACAGGTGTATCCAGCCCGTCGATGATCCGCGTGGCGATCTGCGTCGCTTCGTCAATCGTCCCGATGTCTTCGAGGAGGATTGTGAATTCGTCGCCGCCGAGCCGGGCGACGGTGTCGCCTGTCCGAATCCATGTCCGCAGCCGGTTGCCAAGTTCGACGAGGAGTTGGTCACCGATTGCGTGCCCATACGAGTCATTGACGGTTTTGAAGCCGTCAAGATCCATGAACATGATCGCGATTGTTTCACAATTGCGCTGGGCGCGTTCGAGCGCGTGGTGAATTCGGTCATAGAGGAGTGCGCGATTCGGCAATCCTGTCAGGCTGTCGTGAAATGCCTGGTGGGTGAGTCGCTCCTCGAACACTTTCCGGTCGGTGATATCGAGAGCCTGACCGATGATATAAAGCGGATCACCGTTTCCATCGCGAACGATCGCAACTGCCAGAAGCGCCCAGACCGGATAACCCGCAGCGTGGACATAGCGTTTCTCGATCTGAAAATGGTCAATTTCACCAGCCAGGAGACGCTTTCGGAACGACAAGTTCAAGTCTACGTCGTCAGGATCTGTAATCTGGTCATATCGGAGTTCCCTCAGTTCCGCTTCTGAATAGCCGATCATTTCGCAGAAGGCCTGATTCGCGCGGAGATACCGACCATCCGGTCCAGAGATCGTCATTCCCACCATCGAGAAGGTGAACGCCCCTCGAAACAACCCCTCGCTTTCAAGGAGTGATGATTCGATGCGCTTGCGATCGGTGATGTCCTGGATCTGAACGAGAATCGCGAGCGGGTTTCCCTGTTCGTCGCGCGTTAGCGAGACGTGATCAAGTCCCCAGACGATATGGCCATCTTTGTGCACGTACCGTCGCTCAGCGCTGAACGAACGAATCGTTCCAGCCAGCAGTTCCGCACGTTGCGCTCTCGTCCTGACGACATCGGAGGGATCGACGATTTGACGGACATCGATGCCGACCAACTCATCTTCACGGTAGCCGAGCATTTCACACAGCGCGGTGTTCACGCGGATGAGCCTGCCGTCAACGCTGCCGATGCCAATAGCAATCGCGGCGTCATTGAAAGCGCCTCGGAACCGTTCTTCACTGTCGCGCAATGCTTCTTCGGCTCGATGCCGGTCGCTGACGTCGATCATGATTCCCTGGTAGAAGAGCGGTTTGCCTTCTGCGTCGTATACCGGCACACATTCGTCACGTACCCAGACAATTCGGCCATCATGCGCGATGAGACGAAATTCCAGGCTGAAACGATCGCCTGTTGCTTCGGTACGGGCGTTTTCTGCATGAAGCATGTTGAGGTCATCGGGGTGGACGATGCTGTATACGAACCCCGACTGATCGAGCCAGCGTTCGGTGGGGTAGCCGAGTAGTTCCTCCGCGTGGGGCGAAACGTAGAGCATCGAGTGCGGCTTATGCCATGCGTTGACATAGGTGATCGCAGGCATGGCTTCGACCAGCGACTGGAAACGCGCTTCTACCTCGCGAAGTTGTCGCTCGAGTTCATGACTCATCGGGAAGTCAATACCCTCGAATGCTGTGATGGTGCCACGGCTCGCCTGCGCCGCCGGTGCTGGCGTCTGAATAGCATGCAAACTCAGCTTTCAACTAATACTTGGATCAGAACAGTGATTATTCACTGGAAGATCAGGTCATAGCCCGATTGATTGTAAACATTCGCTTGAGCTTGATGTCTTGCCACCGCGCCGTTGTACGTCTAGCCTGCCGTGTCATGGTCCAGTGTGTCGATCACCTATATGTCCTACCTGCTAATGCCCGATAGAACCTGGTTTTCCAGCGATCCGGGCTAGACACAATGTGAGCAAGAAGTGTGCAGCACTCAGTCTTCAGCGATCTGGAACGTAACGACTCTTGCTTCGACTGTTAGTTCCGACGGGTCGTCGGAAACGACGAAAACCACGGTGACGGTTTCGGCTTCGCCGAGGTTGGCGATCACGGTCTCAGCCTCATCGACAAGCGTGTCGCCATCGAGCAGTTCCATGCTGACGGCAACTTCTTCGACCGTCTGGTCACCGTCGTTACGAACCTCGACCGGGATATAGAACGCATCCTGGCGCTGTTCGATGTCCGCGGTGATGATTGTCGTCTCCAACACGGCTGGCTCTGATTGTCCGGTTGCATACCCCTCGTAGAGGATCGCCCCGGCTAGTGCAACGATCAGCACGATGCTGATGG
>JBGSWU010000555.1:0-20315 GCA_041751795.1 Thermomicrobiales bacterium | reverse complement strand
GGCCAGCATGCTGGAGATGAAGCGCTACCTTGAAGAGATCATCGAGCAGCGCCGTCAGGACCCGCGTGACGATGTCATCACGACACTGATCCAGGCTGAGGAGGCTGGCGACAAACTTACGACCGACGAGATGGTCGTGATGGTCGTCGCGATCCTCGTTGGCGGGAACAACTCAACCGCCCACCTGATCGGCAACGCGATTCTGACGCTTCTACGGCATCCGGACGCATTGGCCCGACTACGTGACGATCCACGGCTGATCCGGCCCACGATCGAGGAAGTGATGCGCTTCGAGAGCCCGGTCCAGGCCACCAGCCGCGTTGCGAAGGAATCGATCGAACTCGACGGCCAGACGATCGAGCCTGGCAGTAACGTCCACGTCCTGCTCGCGTCCGGCAACCGCGACGAGGCACAGTTCGCGAACCCTGACGTGTTCGTGATCGATCGCAGCCCGAACCGCCATCTGACGTTCGCCCACGGCCCACACTATTGCCTCGGCACCTCGCTCGCTCGCACGATCGCGCAGACCGCTGTTCTGACGCTCATCACCCGCTTCCCTGACCTGAAGACGGTAGCGAACGAACCGGTTTGGAACGACGGCTTCTCATTCCGAAGTCTGAAGACCCTTGAGGTGACGTGGGAGTGAGAACCACGAAAACGGATGACTCCTATCGTTGACCGTCTGCCCGTGATCTGGAATCGTGAGTACCATCATCCGTGGCTCGATGCTCGGGATCTTCGATGAACGACGCATCATCCAGCGCATACGCAACAGCGGCATCCATTGACATTGCCCGTCCAAGGTCCCAGGCAGCATCAAACCTGGCCGTATCGACCTGAGCACGAGCGAGCGCAACCGACTGATTGTATTGCCACTCGTCGGGGTCCTGGACCGGATGGGCAATTGCTTCACGAAGGCTGTCGGCAGCGCCAAACAGCGTAATTGCCCGATCGGGATGTCCAGCACGCGCTGCGAGTGCCGCTAACCCCTCGATCGAGTACGAGATGAAGCGCGCGTGGCCGATCTCGCGATTGATGTTCAGCGCCGCACGAAACAGGTCTCCTGCTCGCTCGTTCGCGCCGGTTACCAACAGGATGAGCGCCAGATCGGTCGTGAGATGTCCCAGACCAACCTTGTTCTGATTCCCGGCGTCAATATCGATGCAATCATCCAGGATGTGTATCGCACGCTCGGCATCGCCGAGATGGAACATCACCTGGGCGAGGTTGCCGAGAGTGCGCGTTAACTCATGGTGTCCAATTTCCCGTTTGATGGCAACACACTCGTCGTAGATCACTCTGGCACGATCGTAATCATGACGAAGTTGTGCGACGAGTCCGGCGTAGTGCAGTGATTCAACGATGCCAGTCGGGTCGCCATGTTCCCGGTTCAGAGACAGACTCATCGACGCATGCTGCTCAGCGCGGTCGAAATCGCCCTGGTGACAGGCCAGCGAACAGGCAGCATTCATTGCTGCGGTCCGAACGGATACTGGCGCATCGGCACCGAGGGCCAGCGCCTCATCGAGCCACCGGCGTCCCTCACTGGACATCCCCTTGACGCCCCAGAACTCGCGCAAACCCGCAGCAAGGGTGAGCGCATTCACGGCGTGACGCTCGGTGATCGCCCAGCGGAGGGCAGTCCGAATATTGTCGAGTTCCGCTTCAACGCGATCGGGCTGATATTCGCGCTGCCCACCTGCAAGGTCGTTCGTTACGAGTGCATGAAAATGGCGGTAGTGGCGTTGAGCGACGATGGAATATTCATCGTGCTCGACGAGCATCTCTAGCCCGAACGCTCTGATCGTATCCAGCATGTCGAATCGAGACTCGCCTGATCGAGCATTTCTTCGATGGATGAGGTTGTTCTTTATCAACGACGTGAACCCGTCGATCAGTTGAACTCGTTGGTGTGGACTCTCCGAATCAAACGCGACGGCTTCCGCTGCCGGGATCGACCACCCACCGGAAAAGATCGCTATCGTTCGAAACAGCCTGCGATCATCTTCAGACAGGAGGTCGTAGCTCCAGCGAATCGTGTCGCGCAGCGTTTGATGGCGCGTTGGAAGATCGATCGGGCCGCCAGTCAGCAGGCTCAGCCGATCGTCAAGTTGGTCGAGCAGTTCGGTGAACGACAACACGCGGGTTCGAGCAGCGGCCAGTTCAATCGCCAGCGGCAACCCATCAAGCCGTCGGCAAATCTCAGCGACGACGCCGATGTCATCTACCGTCAGGTCGAAAGCAGACGATGCCAGCCGCGCGCGTTCGACAAACAATTCCAGCGCACCATATTGCCGAACGTCATCAGCCGTCACCCGTGAACCGGCAGTGGGAACGTCGAGCGGTTCAACACGATACACCGACTCACTGCGCAGGTGGAGGGCAGCGCGGCTCGTGACCAGCACCTTCAACTCTGGACAAGTTTCCAACAGCGTATGCACAGCCAACGCATCGTTGATGACATGTTCGAAGTTGTCGAGGACGAGCAACGCCCGTGCGTCACCAATGAACTCACCGAGTGTTTGAGCTAACGGAGTACTTCCTGTTTCGCGAACCCCGAGTGCATCCGCGATTGCCGGCAGGATCGGACTCCCAGCAGCGAGCGACGCCAGGAAGACGAATGCGACGTTCCCGGAAAACGCATCACTGAGCTCAGTTGCGACCTCGAGTGACAGTCGTGACTTCCCGGCTCCACCGGGACCTGTCAGCGTCAAAAGCCGAATATCGGGACGACGCAGCAATGCAACGATGTCTGATACGACCGCCTCCCGCCCGATCAACTGGGTAACCGGTACTGGCATGAGATGGCGTGGCAGCCCGAGCGCGCTTGAACTGGTTTTCGACGCAGCGTTCCCGCCGTTAGAGGGAGTCCGGCCAAGGAGCAGGAGTTCGGAACGAGCGGCGTCACTGAGCGACAGCGCGTCGGCGATCAGCCTGACCGTTTCCAGTCGTGGAAAGCGACGCTCCCCGCGTTCCAGATCACTGATGCCGCGCGCGCTCAATCCACTCAGCGCTGCGAGCGCCTCCTGACTGAGTCCTGCTTCAAGGCGATACCGCCGGAGCGCTTCTCCGAAGGAAGTCCCGGGACGTTCGTCCATCGAGTCAATTTCCGATATCTGGTCGGTCGGCGGACACAAACGGCTCGTACCACATCGTTTCGATGTGTTGCGTGGGCATTGCGTGGGAACTGCGTGCGTGTTGCGGATGGTGACGAAGCCGTTCGACATTCAGACTAGAGATAGAAATCTCACTCGTCAATGTCCCTGGATCATTCCCAATGATCTGTCGTCGACTGAATCAATCCGCAACCAGTACTTCGAGGCTGATCTATCCGCTGATCTTCTGGCCATCGTGATTCAACGGCGGTTACCAGACTGACTGGATGTGACGTACTTCGTACCTGTGCCGCATTGCCACCGTTGATCGGAGCAACTCATGAGGCGATTTTCCGCACCACTTTCATCGCGAGCCAGCCTGCTTCTTGTTGCACTGGCGGCGGCGATGTTTGGTACGGAAGGTCTCTTGCGCCGCCCTCTTCTCGACAGCATGTCGGTCACATCGATTGTCCTGGCCGAGCACATACTGCTGTGCGTATTTGCGGTTCCAGTTCTGGTTGCCCAGTGGCGGGTGCTTGCGGCGCTCTCAAAACGTAACTGGTTCGTCCTGCTTGTCATCGGCTGGGGCGCATCCGGCGGGGCTGCCCTCCTCTTCACCAAAGCGTTGGACACGGGAAACCCGACCACGGTCAGCCTCCTGCAGAACGCACAACCACTCATCGTCGTCCTGTTGGCGTTGATACTCCTGAAGGAGCGATTGCCCACAGCGTACTGGCCGTGTCTGATTGCCTCGATCTTCGGGGTCTACCTCTTGTCGTTCGCGACACTTGGCCCGGTTTCAGGACTGGCACTTGGCGAACTTCAGGCAACCGCCTATGCGATCGGTGCTGCCGCACTCTGGGCATCGGGAACGGTTCTCGCCCGACTCGTGCTGCGAGACATCACATTCGTAATCCTCACCGCTGCAAGAATCGCGTTCGCATTGCCGTTCATCCTCATCGTCGCGATCTACGATGGGTCAATCCGGCACACTGCGTCAGGGATCGAGAATTCGCCAGTCCAACTCCTTGGTGCAGCACTGATTCCTGGTCTGATTGGCATGCTCATCTTTTATCGCGGGTTGAGCGGAACCACCGCATCGTGCGCGGTTCTGGCCGAGTTCACCTATCCGGCCGCTGCGATTGTCGGAAACTGGATGATCCTCGGCACGACGATCGCCCCACTTCAGGGAGTCGGTTGCATGATCCTGCTGGCGGCGATCTTCGTCCTCGTCCAGCATTCATCCCGCCCATCACAGGACCACACCAGCACCCAACTGGACGCGCCTGTCTTCGCACTGGACTCCACGCTTCGGACATCTGCAATCGATCTGTCACCACGGCGGACGCGCTTCTCGCGATCCTCATGAGCGATTGACGCAGTAAATATTTCCCCGTACACCTTATTCCTCCGACCTGACGCCGTCCATCCCCCGGACGGCGTCAGCATTGATGCCGGTAATCTCGGCAGTCAATGCCGCAGGACTGTGGAGGAGCGCATTCTGCCCCACAAGCGGACCGTTGGCCGACACTTGACGCTCCTTTCTGCCGTCTACCTTCCCCATCCTCTCCCCCGGTTCGGTTATCATCTCCTTTCGTAAGGAGAAGCGCTTGAGTGCCCCGCGAAGACCCGCGTTCGACATCATCAGCCATAGTCCGGATCAAACGCGTGCGATCGGCGCGCTGCTTGGGAAGGTCACGCCGCGAGGAAGCCTCCTCCTCCTCTCCGGTGATATTGGTGCTGGCAAAACGACGTTTGTCCAGGGGTTCGCACGGCCGTTCCAGACTGGCGACCAGATCCAGAGTCCGACGTTCACGATCGTGGCCGAGCACGCCGGCACGGACACCGACGGGCTTCCGCTTCGCGTCTATCACATCGACCTGTACCGGCTTGAGGGGGTGGACGACATGGAATCCATCGGCCTGGATGAATATCTGGCCGATCCGGATGGCGTGACCGTGATCGAGTGGCCCGAACGTGGTCGCGATTGGATGCCGAAGGAGTATCTGCTGATCGACCTGCAAACCGTCGCTGATTCGAAACGCAATCTGCGGATGACGCCGTACGGCGCCTGCTATACCGACGTTGTCAAACGATTCCGGAAAGAAATGCTGGGGAACCGTGGTTGAGGCGGAATCCGTGACACTCGATCCATCTGGCTGGGTCCTTGGGATTGACACCTCGTCGGATGTCGCGTCGATCGCGCTCACCCCACTGGCCGACAACGAGGTCTTCGGTGCAGAGATCGCCTGGGAAGCGGCTCGCAATCAAACGGCGACACTCCTGGCTGAGATCGACCACCTGTGCCGCCTGACAGGGATCGAAAGCGACGATTTCGCGGCAGTCGTTATCGCGACCGGGCCAGGTAGCTTCAATGCACTTCGGGTCGGGATGAGCGTCGCGAAGGGGTTCGCATTCGCTGGTGGCATCCCGATCATCGGTGTTGGGACACTCGACCTGGCAGCGCGCAGTGTTGCCGATTGGGGATTGCCAGTACGTGCGTTCGTTCAAGCCGGGCGGCGCAGAGTGGTCTATGCCGACTATCGCAACACTGGCGGTCGGCTCGTCCAGCACGGCGAGATTGTCAATCGAGAATCGAGCGACCTCGGCGCCGATCTGCTGGCCCCAACCGTGCTTACAGGTGATTTGAGCGTGGTAGATGAACGGACCCTGCGAGACATGCCGAATGTCGTTCTGCCAGGAGCCGGGACTCGCCGTCGCCGAGCGTCAGTGATGATCGATATGGCGCTACCGCGTCTGCTGGCCGGTGATGCCGACGACCTGACGACGCTTGAACCACTGTACCTGCACCAGCAGCGGCCAGCAGCGGCCGCCGGACAATCTGGATCGGAATCGGCTTCGTGAGCTATTACCTTGCCCCGATGCGCCAGGAAGACATTCCCGAAGTGTCACGGGTCGAGCGACTATGTTTCAGCAACCCGTGGCCGCAATCGGCCTACCGGCGCGAACTCCGGAACATCTCGAACAACTACTATGTCGTACTCTGGCATCGCCCCGACAATCCGAATGAATCCATCCGGCATGAACCACGAAGTGGACTCAGTGGGCTGCTTCCGTTCGGTCGCCGGACCGATCATTCCTCGACAGACCAGATCGTGGGATTCGGCGGCATGTGGATCCTCTATGACGAAGCGCACGTCACGACGATCGGCGTTTCCCCTGATTTCCGAGGCAAGGGACTTGGGGAACTGATTCTCGTTGATCTTTTCGAGCGAGCCTGGGAGCGAAATGCTGAGTGGCTGACGCTCGAAGTGCGAGTGTCGAACGAATCAGCGCAAGCGCTCTACTATAAATATGGCTTCAGCCGGCAGGGCCTGCGCCGTCGGTACTACAGTGATAACGGCGAGGATGCCTACATCATGTGGTCTCCTTCGCTGCACTCCGCAGAGTTCGAAGGGCGATTCGCCTCATTGCGCGACAGTATCCACGAACGGCTGGCGGGTGAGGTCATCAACAACGATGAGCAATCGTCGTTCGAGTCGGCAAACAGTCAGGGCGCGTCATGAACATTCTCGCGATCGAAACATCGTGCGACGAAACCGCAGCCGCTGTCGTCCATGAAGGACGGTGGGTCCGATCCAATATCGTCGCATCTCAGATATCGCTTCATCAGAAGTATGGTGGAGTTGTTCCTGAACTCGCTTCACGCCACCACATCACGGCCATCACTCCCGTCCTTCAGGAAGCCCTCGACACCGCGGGAATCACCAGGGCCGACATTGACGCAATCGCCGTCACCGAAGGGCCAGGTTTGGCTGGTTCGCTGCTGGTCGGCGTAAATGTCGCCAAGACACTCGCATTTGCCTGGAAAAAGCCGCTCGTCCCGGTCAACCATCTCGAAGGGCATGTCTACGCGAACTGGCTCATCGAACCCGGCCATGAGGGAGAAGCACTCCCGCCCGCGCCACGCTTTCCCGCGATCTGCCTGATCGTTTCCGGAGGGCATACCGATCTCCTGCTGATTCACAAGCACGGTGTCTATGAGATACTCGGACGAACACTCGATGACGCTGCCGGAGAAGCCTTCGATAAGGGTGCGCGTATCCTCGGCCTCGGCTACCCCGGCGGACCAGCCATTCAGCAGGCCGCCGATGGTCACCGGGCCGTCGAGCAACTCCCACGAGCGTGGCTCGGCGATTCCTACGACTTCTCGTTCTCCGGGTTGAAAACGGCACTCCTGCGTGCTGCCGAGCAATATCGAAAGCCTGAAGCACATTCGGGGCAGAAAACCCGCAAACGACCAGCGCCTGCACCCGGGCCGTTCCCCGAACACATACCGCCAACGTACTCGCCGAACATGCCGGTCGGAGACCTCGCTGCTGCATACCAGGACGCAATCGTCGATGTCCTGGTCGAAAAGACCGTCCGAGCCGCAGAACTCGAACGCGCAGCATGTGTCCTCTTGTCCGGCGGTGTAGCCGCGAACTCCCTGCTGCGTCGTCGTTTGGAGCATCAGTTGCAGGCCAAAGACATTCCACTCTTCGTCCCGGACATTCAATTCTGCACCGACAATGCCGCGATGATCGCCGCAGCAGCCCACCAGGTGCTGCGACGCGGGGCGCTGGCCGGCTGGGAGATGGATGTTCACGCCCAACTTCCCTGGTCAGCACTCCCTGGCGTCCGGGTGATTGAGCGCGCCCGTGGGTGAGACCGATACCTACGCACGTGAACTCGACATCGCCATCTCCGTCGCACGCGAGGCCGGTAGTATCCTCCGCGACAGCTTTGGGCATGTCCGGAACGTGGAATACAAGAGCGTTGTCGATCCCGTCACCGAGGCTGACAAGGCGAGTGAAGCATTAATCGCGGATCGGCTGTTGTCGGCCTTTCCCAACGATCGACTCCTCGCTGAAGAAGGTAGCGGAGCCG
Organism: Thermomicrobiales bacterium; assembly: GCA_041751795.1. Lineage (GTDB taxonomy): Bacteria > Chloroflexota > Chloroflexia > Thermomicrobiales > CFX8 > JBBECJ01. Next base: position 12,330 of record JBGSWU010000555.1, on the reverse strand, counting down.
GTGAAAACGCCGGGTCCGACCGGCTCTGGATCGTCGATCCGCTCGATGGTACTGTCAACTTCATGCACGGCTATCCGGTCTTCGCCGTCAGCATCGCGTTCCAGGCCGAGGGCGAAACGGTTGTCGGGGTAGTCTACGACCCAATTCGCGACGAAGTGTTCGCGGCACGTCGTGGACATGGCGCAACGCTGAACCGGACACCGATACACGTCTCGACCACGACAGACCTGCTTCGCTCGATGCTGGTGACCGGGTTTGCCTACGACGTCGAATGGCGGCGGGAGAATCTGGCGGCGTTCGCCCGTTTTACCGACGCAACCCAGGCAGTCCGGCGTGACGGCTCGGCAGCGCTCGATCTCGCTTACGTTGCTGCCGGACGCTACGATGGATACTGGGAACGTGGAATCGTTGCCTGGGACATTGCAGCTGCGGCCTTGATGTTGACCGAATCCGGCGGTATCGTGACCGGATATGCCGGGCAACCATTTGATCCGTTCGCACGGGAAATCGTTGCCAGCAATGGATCGATTCATGAGGCAATGCTCGACATCATCGCTGGAGTTGATGCAACGGCCCCGACGCGGTTGCCGCACGGGGTAAACTTCACCTGATCCCGAGGCAATGCCCGGTATGACATCGTTTACCCGAAGCCAGGGGCTGACGGCCTATGGCAACTGACCGGGGCACACTCAGGAGCGCGCGTCGATGGACAATATCTTCGATACCTATCATGAACGCATCATAGAAGCGATTCGCGACGGTGATGTCGTCTGCATTTTCTTTCCGCGCCTCGGGAAGACATTGATCCTCGATCTGCGTCACTCGATCGATACGCCGCCAGCAGTAATGATCGATAACATGGTCGCCAACGCGCGCGAACGACTGGAAAGCCTGCAACGGATGCGACCAGAATTCCCGATGCCCGATGAGGTGCGCCTGGCACCGTGGCTCGGCTTCGTTCGATCACTGCAGGAAACCGGCGTCTACGATGCCATCATCGATCGTTGTGAACAAACCGGCAACCAGGACCTCGTCCAGGCATGTCGAGAGGCGTTCCAGACGCTGGAGCAGACCGAAAAGCGATTCGTTCGTGCGATCATCCGTGGAGAGACAACGCGCACAATCTGGCAGCGACCGCAGAGTTGATTCGTTGAGCAACGGATCAGGCCCAGGGAGCATCGACTGGCATGAGCGAGCCTTTAACGACAACCAATCAGCCGGAGCACCCCGATGCGGACATCCAGCCGTTTGAGTTCGACTTCGGCCCTGTCGGGCTTGGCGACGCTGTGCCTGTCTTCGACCAGGATCTGGCCGAAACCCACGAAGAATTCATCGCGCAGACGCTGAGTTGGTGTACCGAGGTCTTCCAGTCCTCACGTGCGCGCTTCATTCGGCCGATCGATAACGGTGCATGGGTTGTCTACACACGCCACAAGGAAAACGGGTCGGTTCTGGCCCATCTGGCCGACCAGGCCGAAATCGCGATGGCGTACACAGTCGGACTCAGTAAGCAACCACTGGTTGTCAGCCGCCCTCGCATTTCGAAAAGCGACGGCAGCGGGCTACGACCAATTGCCCTCAAGAGCTATCTCGGCATTCCACTTGTCTGCCAGGATCGACTCATTGGCGTCATCGAGTTTGCAGGCGATATCCGGCCGGACATGGACGCAGCGCTGTATTCAGCCTCCAACCGGCTGGCGAACGTCAGCGAGCGCCTCCTCTTCGATCCCGGTCTACGGCGTCGGAAACAACCAATCACCCTCGACACAACTGTCATCCTGGCCGGGGGTGTCTGGTCGCGCGGCAACATTGTCATCCAGCCCGAAGAAATGAGATTTCTTGCCGCCATTACTCACTCAATGTCGGTGGCAGCAATCGCTGAGACCAGCGAGATCGACCCCGATCGTGCACTGTCACTTACCAACGAACTGCTCGAACGCGGACTGCTCGCTGTGACAACGAGTTAACGTTAGCCCCCACATCGACCGCTCTTATCCAACAACCTCGTAATTTCGCCACTCATTCGTGGCTGTGTGACACGCTCACATCATGCGTTATGTTTGCTTATGTAATCTGATGCTGTATTAGCACTAGTTTAACCAAATACTGTATGATGTTGCCTATTGCACGAGCGCCATTGCACAAACCTTGAACCTTAGACTGAAGGAGGGGTAGCTGGCCGAGGTCGTGGGACAGGCTTCGAGAGTCAATTCGATGTGTCTTCACATCGATGGAGTAGATGTCATTCTCAGAACAGGATACAGGGATGAAACACAAACTGATTCTGGCAGTCATGACCGTCATGTTGCTCGCTTCCGGCCTTATAGCGACGGTCGCACAAGCGGAAGAGGCTGCACAGATTACGTTTGAGCCACCAACCTACACCGTCGGATCGATTCACAACCAGGACGGCTGGGTCAAACTCAACGAGTCATTCGACGTGGTCGTCGCATCGCAGTCAACCTACCCGTCGTTTGGAGCTCAGAGCCTACGGATCTCAAATGCTGTGACGAGTGGAACGTTTGGCGATCAGGCGTACTCCAAGCCGCTTGCAAACGAGGCGGGAGAAACTGAGTCCACGAATAATGGCCAGTCGGGTGGAGAACGCCAGCCCCGCTTCGAAGCGCAGTGGGAATTCGCGTCGGTGACCGGCGTCGAGCAGCCCGGGCTCCGGATCACGGCGAGGCCCAGCCGTGGCGATAACGGAAACATGAGCTATGTGTCGATGGCCGACACGCCAAGCGGACTCGAGGTTACGTTCTACGATGTTCAGTACGCAAACCCTGGTCCGGGTGTCGCCAACTTCGTACCGACCACCGTTGTCTCTGGGCTGGACCGAACCGTGCCGCACACAATCAGACTCGAAATGGAGTTCATCGATGGCCCGTCCAACGATATTGTGACGGTCACGGTTGACGACACGTATACCCACACGGGAACCAGTTGGGAAGATTACTTCCGCTGGGATCCGGAAGCACAAGCTGAACAGAGCCCGCGGACTGTCGACTCAATCCTGTTCCGGCTGAGTGGCACTGCCGCGCCTTCAACCAATGGTTACGGCTTCTACATCGACAACATGCTGCTGTCGTCTGGCGGCTACACCATTGATGACGTGCGCGGTGCGACAGAAGAACTCGTCACTAACCCGCGGGCCGAGCAGGCGCTGCTGGCAACGCTCGACCGGGCAGAGATGTTTCTCGAAAACGGCAAGCCATTCCTGGCGTACCTGACGATGATCAAGTTCATTACGCAGGTCGACCGGTTCGAACGCACCGGTGCGATTTCCGGACCAATTGCTGCCGAATTGGCGGAGCAAGCCGGGAAGTTCATCCGCTCAATGTTCTAGCTAGTTCTCCTTACGACCGACACCAGCATCACCACACCCGCGGCTCCGCTTTTGCGGTGCCGCTGTTTCCATTCCAGTTGCTCACGGAAATCGATCTACCCACAGCAGGGCCATGACAGTTGAACGAAGTCGAATTGTTAACGTGATCGATCATGATTGTTGCAAAGTTTTGCACATTTCGTGTATGATCGGCGCATAGGAACAACGTACTGGTACCTGTCGCTCGTTGCATGCCAGATGGCAAATGCGCGGTCATCTGTGCTTGCCATCGGACAACGACGTTTGGGCTCAGGCAGGTCCACAACGTGTGTTGTGGATACCTCAATCGGGGAAATGGAAAGGGATGTACGTGAAACGACGCTTTACCATGCTATTGATGGTCTGCTTGCTCAGCATGACGGCCCTGAGCGTCGCCGCCGCGTCGACGACAGAGGTCACCACCGAGGACGACATCGTTCGACAGCCAGAAGGCACTCCGCCGACGAATGATTGGGTCCTCTATACGCGCAACGGCGGAAATGGAGCATTCCGTTCGGGGCCAGACACGCCTCCGAGCGGCGTCGGGAGCCTTGAGTTCACCACGCCAACCGGTGCTGACAAGGCATATCTGTTCAACTACGAACACATCAGCGCCGAACTCGACACGATCGACGCCATTGGATATTCGACCTACCGGACCGCCGGTAATCTCAGTCAAGTCACGTCGATTAACATCGAGGTTGATCCGGACGGGCCGAATGTTCCAGGCGGCTACACCGTTCTCGTGTTCGAACCGGTCTACAACACGAATCAAGGTGCTGTCGTCAGTGGAGACTGGCAGACATGGGACGCGTACAACGGCGGAAACGCGATCTGGTGGTCATCGCGAGCGATCCCAGGAGTCTGCGCGTTCAACTGCTTCGTTACCTGGGACACGATTCTGGCGAATAACCCCGACGCCGTCATCCTGGGTGGATTTGGCGTGAACCAGGGCAGTGGAAACCCGACACTCGTCGCCGCCGTCGACGCACTGACGCTCGGCTACAACGGCGATACCGTCGTCTACGATTTCGAACCGTACGCCGTCGTGCAATCGGCAGACGACTGCAAGAACGGTGGCTGGGAATCCCTCCGCCGGGCAGATGGTTCAAGCTTCAAGAACCAGGGCCAGTGCATCCAGTATGCGAACACTGGCAAGTAGCCCCAGCGCGCGCCACGCGCGCACGCCTGACAGTGGCTCTGCGATTGCCGAGCCACTGTCACTGGCCTACCGCATTGCGATTATCGAAATCAGGGCAGGAGATACCATGAAACGCATGTTTGCCAGCCTGTCGATTATTGGGCTGCTCAGCATGGTCACATTCGCCATCGCTGCCTCGGCTGCAACAGATCCGGCAATCATTTTCGACAGTACTCCGCAACCATTGCCGCCGAACATCGCCAGTTTGGGATTCCAGGCAACGTCTACAGATGAGTTCGGGGACTACATCGTATTCACGCCGGGAGCGAATCGCAATCTCAGTAGCGTCGCCGTGATGATGAGCGCCTGGGGGAAACAGTCGGAGTACCCGGCAATGGTCGATCCAAATGGCTGGATGCATCCGATCACGCTCAACCTTTATGCTGTCGATCACTCAGGAGTCGATCCGGCACTCGGAACGCTCATTGTTTCAACGACCCAGACGTTCCTCATTCCGTGGCGACCAGAAGCCGATCCGACCTGCCCGGGCGGCACAGCATGGCGAGCAGGCGACGGCGCGTGCTACAACGGCCTTGCCTTCACGATCGAGTTCGACATGACCGGCGTTACGGTGCCGGACGAAATCATCTATGGCATCGCATATAACACCCAGACTCATGGTTCGACCCCAATCGGGGCGCCAGGCCCGTACAACTCGCTGAATGTTGGCCTCAGCACCGATTCGCCATCTGCAGGAACCGATGCAGAACCGGATGCGGTGTTCTGGGATACCAGTCACGGGCCGTTCTACAGCGACGGTGGCGCAGGCGGTGTCGATACGTTCCGACGCGATACAGGATGGGCGCCGTACACACCGACAATCCAGTTCACGGCAACCAATCAGCCACCCACAACTAAGGATCAGTGCAAGAACGGCGGGTGGGCAACGTTCAACAACCCGGTCTTCCGGAACCAGGGTGAGTGCGTCGCATACGTCAACGCCAACAACTAGTATCGACGGTCCATCCCCGATGTCCTCGACAGCGGCTCCGCGATTGCGGAGCCGCTCGTGTTTATCCTCCACCGTGCAACGATCACCGCGTATACTCGCGTCATGAGCAACTCGGAACCCACTGCCATCATCTGGTCCGATCGGTATCTGGACCACGACACCGGTTCACACCCTGAATCGCCTGAACGGATCGCGGCGATCGGTCGGGCGCTGCGTAACGCCGGTATGTTCGACAACCGAACGGTTCTCTCGCCGGAACCTGCCGCGCTAGACTCGATTCTGGCCGTTCACGCGCCGCACGTCGTCGATCTCGTCCAGCGAGCGGCTCATCAGGGTGGTGCATGGCTGGACGCCGACACCTATGTCTCTTCCGAGTCCTATGATGTCGCGCTGTTGGCAGCCGGGGCTGCATGCCAGGCCGTCGATACCGTGATAACGGGCAACGCTCCTCGCGCCTTCGCTTTCGTCCGGCCACCGGGTCATCATGCTGAACCAGATCGGGCGATGGGATTCTGCCTTTTCAACAACATCGCGATCGCCGCCGAGCACGCGTTAAACGCCCACGGCCTCGAACGGGTCGCGATCGTCGATTGGGATGTTCACCACGGCAACGGAACGCAGGCTGCATTCTGGCGGCGACCGGATGTACTCTTCATTTCATTGCACCAGTATCCATTTTATCCCGGCAGTGGATCCTCCGCCGAACGCGGAGCCGGGTCCGGTGAGGGATACACGCTCAACATCCCGCTGCCGGCTGGTAGCACCAACGAGGTCTACTTGAGTCGAATGACCGATACCGTCATTCCTGCCCTGCATGCCTTCGCGCCCGACCTCCTGCTCGTCTCAGCCGGATTCGACGCCCACACCGATGACCCTTTGGCGATGATGCGGGTGACGACTGATGCCTTCGCCGACTGGGCCAGCCTGCTCCGTGACGCCGCTGGCGAGATATGCAACGGTCGGATGGCGTTGCTGCTCGAAGGCGGATACAACCTGCGAGCCCTTGGTGAAAGTGTCGTCACCGTCCTCCGAGCACTGGACGACTGAAGCCCCGTCTCGTAGGTGCCGCGGATATTCATGTTCGGTATCTGATCTGGATGTCTTTACGGCGGACCAGGGGTGCTTGGCGCAGGTCAGGGCGACTGAACTCATGTGGGATGCAGCCTCTGCCAGAGGGTACGGGCGTTTCACATTCGATGCGTAAACCTGATTCAATTAGCACGTAGAAGGTCGCCGCGCAGCAGGAACGCATTGGACGGCTAAGGTCTCATGAATCCACAAACGCACATCGTCGTCGTCGATTATGGCGCCGGAAATGTCCAGAGCGTTGCAAACGCGCTTGACGCACTTGGCATCTATGCCGAACTGACGACGGATGCCGACACAATCCGGCATGCAGACGGTGTCATCGTACCGGGTGTTGGCGCGGCGCAGGATACGATCACAAACCTGGAGCGACGTGGTCTGGTGGATCCAGTGCTCGACATCCTCAGTCGCGACGTGCCGTATCTCGGCATCTGCATGGGCATGCAGGCGCTAATGTCGTCGTCCGACGAGAACGGCGGCCAGCCCTGCCTGGATGTTATTCCCGGCGTTGGGCGACGCTTCGAGACGACGCTGCCGGTGCCGCACATGGGCTGGAACCAGGTAACACGCACACTCAACGGCGCAGGTCATCCGATCTTCGACGATATCCCCGATGGCGCGGAGTTCTACTTCGTTCATTCGTACTACTGCGCACCGACCGATCCCGATTGGGTGCTGGCTGAAACCGACTACGATGGCTCCTTCGCCTGCGTCCTCGGGCGAGGCAACATGGTTGCCACCCAATTCCACCCCGAGAAGAGCGGTGTCTACGGCTTGCGGCTGCTGGCCAACTTCGCGCGTATCGTAGCGGCTGGTGGTGTCGAGCAGTCCAGCACAACAACGGCAAAGGTCTAGCTCATTGCTGGTTGTTCCGGCCATTGACCTGCGCGGCGGGAAGTGTGTTCGCCTTGTCCAGGGGGACTACGACCGCGAAACGGTTTTTTCCGACGATCCGGTCGAGGTCGCTCGCGGCTGGGAATCGGCTGGTGCGCGGTTGCTCCATGTTGTCGATCTCGACGGGGCACGCGACGGCGTTCCATCCCAGCGTGACGTGATCCGCGCGATCGTTGATGCGCTCGCTATTCCAGTGCAGGTCGGTGGCGGCGTCCGCACGATTGAGCACGGTGCATCGCTGTATGACGCGGGTGTCCAGCGCGTCGTTCTCGGGACTGCTGCGATCGAGCAGCCTGATCTCGTTGACGCGCTCCTGGCGACATACGGACCAGACCGGGTCGTTGTTGGTGTGGATGCGCGCGACGGAATGGTTGCCACCCGTGGCTGGACCGAAACGTCCGATGTCACCGCCGAAGCGTTGATCGATGGTATGCGTAAGCGGGGAATCCAGCGAGTCGTCTATACCGATATCGACCGTGATGGGACGCTCGTGTCACCGAACTTCGACGCGATCGCGCGAATTGGCAGGCTTGGCGTCAACGTCGTCGCGTCAGGCGGCGTCGCAACCCGCGACCACCTGCGCCAACTGGCGACGATTCCTGGCGTCGACGAAGCCATCGTTGGTCGGGCGCTCTACACCCGAGATGTCGTCCTCAACGGAGATGATTGGATGATCGACGGGTTGGCCGTTGATGCAGACTAGATTGGTACCGGCGTGAGCGGACGAATCGACATGCGAGACAACGTCCGTGACGAGGAGCGTCGTCGTCGCGACGAAGCCAAGATCAATGCCCTGCAGCAACAACTCGACGAGATGCGCAGTCTCGTCCGTGAAGTCGTTGCCCGTCAATCTCGCAACGAAGAAGGCTTCAAGCAATACGAGATGTCCCTGGCGCAGCTTCGAACGTCAACCGAGCAGCACCGCCATGAAGTTTCGCAATCGCTGCAGGCACGCGGCCTAGAAGATTCGCGCGTCCGCCAGCAGTTGACGGCACTGGAAGGGCGGATTGAGGACACGAGCCGCCCAATCCGTTCGCTCCAGGCGCACATCTCGGAGATTCTCGAGACCCTGCGACGCGGTCGCGACGATACCGACGACGAACAGCGCCGCTACGATGAACTCAAAACGATGATCGAGCACATCGCCGCCGTTGCCGAGCGCAATACGGGCGTGACGCAGGTCACCCGCGAATCGATCGAAGGATTGCGGACCGATCTCGAAACACTGCGCCGTGAACTGCAACTGGCCGAAGACAGTGTGAAGATCCTCGAACAGGAAGTTCGACGCCGGAGCGCCGAGGTGATTCAGGACACCCGCAACCTCGCGGTGCGGATCGACGACTTCAAAGGCGTCTTCGACCAGATCCATGGCCAGATCGAGGATGTGCGCGCGTCGATCGTTCATATCGACCCGGCGCTCGAGCAACTTGCTGAGATCGACGGCGCGATCAAGGATGAAATCGATCGATACGTCATTCAGGCCGACGAACGTGACGATCTGCTCGGAGAGCGGATCGACGAAATCCGCCGCCAGATCGACGTCCATGTCCGCGATCTTCGTCAGATCGCGGAACAACGCTACGAACACGTCAACGGGCGGATCGACAGCCAGATTGATGTCGACCGCGAACTCACCTACCGTGTGAACGTCATCGACATGCGCATTGAGGAAGTTCGCGAACTCTGGACAAAGCTCCGCCGGGAAGTCTGGCACCTTCACGAGCAACGATCGCGTCTGCATCTTGATCAGGCACAGGCTGAGGTCGAAGCCGTCAGCGATGCGCGCCGTGCCGCAGAACTGGATATCACCACCGAACGAGCCGATCGTACGGGAGGAAGTTCGTGACCCTCTGCCGCCGGATCATCCCTTGCCTCGACGTGACCGCAGGTCGCGTCGTCAAGGGTGTTCAGTTCGAGAATCTGCGTGACGCCGGCGACCCCGTCGAACTGGCAGCTGCCTACGACGCCGCTGGAGCCGACGAGATCACATTCCTCGACATCACGGCGACCAGCGACAACCGTGAGACGATGGTCGATGTCGTTCGCGCGACGGCGAAGCGTGTCCACATCCCGCTCACCGTTGGTGGCGGCATCCGCAGCACTGACGACATGTACAGGATGCTCCGCGCCGGTGCCGACAAGATCGGTATCAATTCGGCAGCGATTGCCCGCCCAGAACTGATCGCCGAAGGCGCACAGCGCTTTGGCAACCAGTGCATCGTCCTCGCCGTCGATGCCCGTCAGCGCGGCGATGGTTGGGAGGTCTACTCCCACGGTGGCCGCAAACCGACCGGTCTCGATGCTGTCGAATGGGCGAAACGTGGTGTTGCGTTAGGTGCCGGGGAGATTCTGCTGACCAGTATGGACGCCGACGGCACGAAAGAAGGCTACGACCTGCCGCTGACTCGCGCGATCTCCGACGCGGTGGATGTGCCGGTTATTGCATCCGGTGGTGTCGGCAATCTCCAGCACATGCTCGAAGGCCTCACCGAGGGCGGAGCCTACGCTGTCCTGGCGGCATCGATTTTCCATTTTGGTGAATATACGATCGCCGAAGCGAAGGACTACCTCGCAAACGCAGGCGTCCCGGTTCGTCGCTGACGTGATGTAGATCGATTGTTTGTCGGGCGAGGGCTCGGCTGCGATCGCTGTATGCAGACCGTTCTACGATTCTCGATCGGCGACGGGTGTCGCGTTCTCACGTTGTAGGTCCGCTGATCGGCTCACGAGACGATCAATCGCGCCTTCCACCAGTCGAGTCTGGTCAATGATCGTCTGGCAGGCGTCTTTGTTACTTTCCCAATGACCATGCTCCCGGTCCAGGCGCCGGATCAGCAACTGAGCATTGCCGCGAATCATCGTCAACTGGTTTCTCAGTAGATGCAATGCCTCCTGCGAGGATTGCTGTTCGCATTCTTTCTTCACATCCACCCCTCACCACCAGACCACGATTGCCCCAGACCGCCTTTCGCAACATCCAAGCCATGATAGCCCATCCGTTTGCGTGAAACAGGTAACGCGAAGCGAAATTCGTGAGAATGTCTACGCAACAATGTTACGCGTGTCACACCCGGCCGACGATGAATGAACGCAGAGCGGCGTGACGGAAGCGGCCTATCACTGTGTCTCGTTAGATTGACGATGTACGGGCTGGAAAACTCTATTGGCCTCGCAGGGTGCTGTTCCGTTTCAACGATTCTGACCCAGCCAGGCCACCATCGCCGATACCCCCAGCGCCGCGATGCCCGCGACGGCGATGACAACGATCACGACATCCATTGATCCGATCCAGCGAAGCACGACAACGATGACGACCAGAAGCGTTACGATGGCCGCGACGGCGACGCCAACGTTACTCTGCTCCTGCGATGCCGTCTGCACCGGCTGATGTCCATGGTTGCTGGCCACCATTGGCTCGATGTCTGGAACCGGATCATCAATAACTGGCGTCAACTCCCACCCTTGGGAGTTGACATCGTCGAACGCCACGTTGAGGTAAACCCGGTCACCCTCGACATCCGTGACAACGGCAACCGGGATGAAGAGCATTGAAAACGGCGGCACATCCATACTAACGACGATCTGATTCGGATGGACACCCTCGACGAGGCCCAACCGCTTTCCATCCGCTGCGATAACCGTCCAGCCAACATCGACAGCCCAGGAGCCGTCAGACTGTCCACCAGAAGACGTCACATACACGTCCAATTCCGTCGTCTGCACTCATTTCACTCCCCTGCATCAGTCAGTATCACCATTGCGGTGATCCACGATAGATGCAGGAGACACGCCACGACCAGTGTCAAAATCGATGTGGATTGCCTGTCTGGAAGACAGACACTGGTTCCCTGACCATGGTACGAGGTCGCGTTCCCTGGCGTCACGCCCGTAACGTCCTGAATGTCGCCGCGGACGGTATCGATTCGTCACGATGCGTCAGATCTTGTGCCGATGTAATCAGGCGGATTCGATCGACCCAAGCCTGGAAGCTGGGGCACCGGTACTGATCTTCGCTGGGCCGAAACGCTCACATTGCGGGAATGCGATACGTGTTGACTGAGCAGACCCAACGGCGATTCAGGATTGTACGGCCACGTCATAAACGTCCTGCGACCACTGTCCACCTTCAAACTGGTCGCGGGATTTCTCCATCTCGCTGGTGTAGTACGCACCTTCACTTGCTTTGAGGTGCTCTTTGCTGTCCCAGAATGACATGCCCATCAACATGTTGGATTCGCGATTACCGAGAATCAGAAACCCAGCATAGCCAGGTTGCTTGCTCGCCATCTCGATGATCGTATTGTCGGTGATGTCGAACATGCTCGGCTGAACCGTACCGGCTGATACACGGACACACTTGCGGTTGCGTCCAGGCCGGTGTTCGATGACCTCGTAGATGTGTCGCTCTGGTTCACCCTCGATCGCATGAGCGGCCTTCTGGAACAGTTTGCCGGCGGCGATTGCTGCGCTACGAAGGGTCTGCTGATCCTGCCAGAGGGCGATCGTCATCGCCTTTCCTCTCGCGCGATCCACGAGTACGACGGCGTCACGGAAGCCTTCGAGTTCCTGAATAGCAGGCAATCCCTCCTGGAACACGCGGGCTCCTTCGTCAGCATGATTCGGTTTGATGTGGAATGTAGTGACCCGTGCAAGCATGGTGATCCTCCCGATTCGTCATGCTGATTGGTATCAGCGACGAGTGCGACCGGTGGATGGCGGGCCTGCTCAGTGGTTCGACACTACTGCTGGTCAGTGCAGGTGTCAATAGACGACAACGCGCCGGTTGCACTCTCGCAACCGGCGCGTTTTCCTCCGTCCGCATCGAGAAGACCG
>JBGSWU010000554.1:0-11563 GCA_041751795.1 Thermomicrobiales bacterium | reverse complement strand
GTTTCTTCCGACTCTCAGGGCATGGGAAGGATCGGTCAGGTGATTTCACGAACATGGCAGGTCGCCCACCGCATGAAAGAGCTTCGCGGCGGTGGATTCGACGAATCGAACTATGACGGCGATGACAATGCCCGCATTATTCAGTACGTCGCGAAGACGACGATCAACCCTGCGATCGCTCATGGCCTCGACCACGAGGTTGGCAGCCTCGAACCAGGCAAACTCGCGGACATCATCCTTTGGAACCCTGCGTTTTTCGGCGTCAAGCCGCAAGCGATCGTCAAGGGCGGATTTGTCGTCGCCTCGCAGGGTAGCGACGGCGACGGATCGACACGAACGTCACAACCACTCATTTACCGTCCGATGTTTGGCAGTTATGGACTCGCTCCAGCAAGGCTGGCGGTGAACTTCGTGTCGCGACATACGGCAAACGGTATGCCTAATAGTCCGCATCTGACTCGCCGCTCCGTTGCAACCAGGGACGTCCGGACGACGTTTAAGCGCGACATGCTACACAACACGACGAGTCCCGAGGTTCGCGTCGATCCGATAACCGGCGCGGTGTATATCGACGATGTCCTTGTCCAAAGCCCACCGGCGGAGACATTACCTATGACACAGCGGTATTTTCTCGCTTAAGGGCAATCAGCGTAGTCCTGGGACGAATCTGACATGACAATCAACGACAAGATATCTGATGACAAGGCTGACGCGTTCCCGGCGACTTCCCTCATCGACATTGCGCGCGCCGCAGCTCAGACTGGACCCGCCTGGTCCGAATCTACAGAAGACTTGAACGTCAACCTCGTCGTGCTCAAGCCCGGGCACCCGATTGGCGAACACATCAACAGTGACTTTGATGTACTGCTGGTCGGCATCGACGGATCAGGTCACGTGACAATTGACGGTCACCAACGGAACATCACCCCTGGCTGCGCGGTCGTCGTTCCGAAGGGCACAGCACGCTCAATCTCACCTGCCAGTCTTCAATTTGCCTACTTGACCTGCCATAGGCGACGCAAAGGGCTGTGGCCGACAGTGCTAGACACCGATCGTTAGACGAGATCAGCGGCTGATGGGTTCGGGATGCGGAAGGGGCGCTCGACACGATCGCCGAGCGCGTAGGCGGCCTGCATCGTTTGGTGAATCTCAGAGGTACCGCCGTAGATGACGGCTCCTTTCGCGTTCGCCCAGTGCCGGAGCAACGTCAGATTCTCCCCTACCTCGTGGGCATTGAAGATCGACAACGCCGCATTCGCGTTCGCATATCCGGCTTCAGCCGCCGTCCATTTGGCGAGTCCGGTTTCCTGGGCGTTCGGTGTTCCGGCGTCCTTCAGTGCGGCTGCGCGCGCAAGCAAACGTCGTGCGGTTTCCTCCCGTGCGACCATCCCCGCCAGTTCTCCAGCTTCCCAGCCAGTGCCACGGTTCCCGATTGTCTGGAGATAGTTCGCAGCCCATACTCGACAGGCAGCAGCGATCCCCAGCGCACCACATCCGACAGTGAACAGGCCATTGCCGAGAGCCGAGAGCGCGACCGCGAATCCCTCGCCGATCTCACCGAGGAAGGCGTCTTCTGGGACATACACGTCATGGCAGACAACAGTTCCAGTGTCACCGGCTCGAACACCGAGCTTGCCGTGCAATCTCGTTGTCGTCAGGCCAGGCGATTCGCCTGGAACAATGAACGCGGTGATCCCACGATGCCGTTTGGATGGATCGACGGTTGCGAACAGCAGAAACAGATTGGACTCGTTCGCCGAACTGATCCAGGATTTTTCTCCATTGAGAAGAAAGCCTCGATCAGCCTCGCGTGCACGCATCCGGAGCGCACCGACGTCTGATCCGGCACCGGGTTCGGTCAGACCGAAGGTCCCCAGTCGCTCTCCACGAGCCAGGAGAGGCAGCCAACGATCTCGCTGCGTCTCACTACCCCATTGGAGGATGCACATGCTCACCAATGCGAGGTGAACGGTCAGGGCCACCTGATGTGAGGTATCGATAGCGCCAAGTTCTTCGCAGGCGGCAGCGAGCGCCTTGTAGTCTCGCCCGAGGCCCCCGTACCGCGCAGGTAACGTCAGCGAAAAGAGTCCCGATTCGACCATCGCCCCAATTGCACCGTCAGATACGATGCTATCCGCGAATCGCTGATCGAGATCGTGGGCGAGTGTGCGACGGCCGAGGTCACGCACCTGTTCGATCACATCGGTTGCAGAAGCCCATTCTGCGGGAATACCTCGCATGTCCATCGTTGGATTCTACGCTACGATGACGCCGCAATATCGACGAGTAGGGTAATGAGGGAGCAAGACAATCGTGGGAACGTGGGACCATCTTCCGATTCCGATCGAGAAGTATCGTGAGCGTCGACAACGTTGCCGGATCGAGGCGAGCGCGCGAGGCCTTGCTGGTGTCATCGTCTTTTCGCGTGATCCCGACCGACCTGGTAACGGCCTGTATCTGGCAAACCACCGTCCCATTGCTGGCTCGCACCCTTCGATGTACGAGCAACGCGGTCGTGGCTACTGCGCGATTGTCATTCCAGTCGATCGCGATGAGACGTTACTCGTAACATCACCCTACTACGAGCCAGATGTGACGGTCGAGACTGTCGCCGTCGACACGAATCTGCCGCGTGGTCTTGCGCGGGTTCTCAACGGATACGACCTCGACCGCGGCGAGCGCTGGGGAATCGCAGGCGAGGAGTTCTTACCTGTCCTCCTCCATCGCGATATCCAGACAGCTCTGCCACACTGTTCGTTCTACTTCGCCGATGACATCCTCTGGACGATGCGAACGACGAAGGACGAACTGGAACAGTCGATCCTGCGCGAAGCCGCAAAGATCGCCGACGCCGGTTCTGAGGAAGCGATGCGCGCGTACCGCCTCGGAAGGACGGAGAATGATGTCGTAGCCGACATCGATGCGAAACTGCGGTCGCTCGGCGCGACAAACACGTCGCTGACGTGCCAGAGCGGGGTGTTCCGATCGGGCGAACCACTCATGAGACCATTTGCATCTGACCGAGTCCTTGAACGTGGTGACATGGCGCAAATGGAGATTCGCGGATCTTACAAGGGCTACGGCTTCGACATTTGTAGATCCGCGGTCATTGGCGAGCCCGACGACACGGCACGTCATATGTTTGAAACAGTCGAGCGAATGCTTGACACGATTATCGCCACTGCCGCGCCCGGAGTTCGCGCCGAGGAACTGCAGCATGCAATTGATGCCATCGCCCACAGCGAGGGGTACGATGGCTACCAGTCGATGCACTTCGGCGGCCCAAGCACCTATTGCGGCCACGGGCTGGGCGTTGCCAACGACGAGCCGCCCGTCCTCTTTACGGGCGATCGAACGATTCTACGCCCAGGAATGTTTCTCACACCAGAGCCGGGTCTGTATCGTCATCCACGTGGCGGGTTACGGTTGGAAGACAATATCCTGATCACCGAGTCAGGTTGCGAGAACCTGAACACGAGCCAGCGTTGGTGGTCGTCGCCAGATTAATATCGTTGCCTCGGACCTGCGATCGATCACAACATTGATGTAACGGAGGCAGACGCGTGAACGGCCCAGATCGAACGATACTCGCGATCGGCAGTGCGGTCGTTGCAATCGTCATTGCCGCCGTGATCGTCGTCCTTGCACTCGGAGAACCATCCGTCGCTGATTACGCTCCGGACACCCCCGAGGGAACGATTCAGCGATACTTGCGTGCTGCCTACGCAGGTGACGATGAGGTCGCGACGGGACTGTTATCGGAGCGCGCTAGAAACGAAGTAAAGGATGACCCGTTTGGCCGATTATTCTGTCAACAATCGGAGGGTCACCTCGTACGTATCGACGACGTCGATACGCGTGACGATCGGGCTACGGTGCGATTGACCGTTGAAGACGTTTCCGGATCCGGTCTGGATTTCGACCGCTACGAGTGGGACAGGTCAGTGTTGCTGGTTCTTGAAAACGGTGAGTGGAAAATCGACGAGCCGTACTTCTGTGCCTGACGGGAAGGTCTGAGCCACAATGCTGCTCGCTCGCCGTCTGTACCTGTACTTCATTGCTGGTGTCAGTCTGATTGCGTTGTCCATTGGCTTAACGAATCTTCTTGACCTGGTTATCGACGTAGTCGTCGGCTCAGAACTGGTGGAAGGCGACGAAGACGCTATCCGTCAGACGCTCAGCATCTACGCTGCGGTAACGGTTGTCGCGTTGCCAATCTGGTTACTGCACTGGTGGCTGGCTGAACGAGGATTGCGCGGTGCGAATCGCGAGTCGGAACGAACCAGCACGACGCGCGCCCTGTACCTGACGGCTGTGCTCGGAGGGTCATTATTCGCGGGCACCGTTGCAACAACTCGCCTGGTTCAGTCAATCATCCTGTGGATCATCGGCGCTAACAATCGTGACGGATTCGATGACGTCGGCCGCTGGATCGCCCCGGTCATCGTCGCTGCTGGAGTTTGGGGCTGCCATGCGCTCGTACGGCGGCGGGATATGCTCGGTGGTCTGCTCACAGGCGGGGCGGACTGGCTACCACGACTGTACGTCTACGTCGTTGCCTTCACCGGAATCGCTCTCGCCTCATTCGCCGTGGGTGATCTGCTGGCACTCATTCTTGAATCATTGACAACCGACGAAGACGTCCTGTTCGCCAGCGGTGCCTGGGATGGCTTTCTCGCCAGCAGCGTCGCCCGAGCACTCGTTGGGACGACGATCTGGATCAGCCACTGGACGTATTCCCTGAACCTGGTGTCTGCGAGCGACTGGCGCGGTCAACACGCCCGTGCATCCGTTCTTCGGCGCTTCTACGGCTACGCCATCGCGTTCGGCGCTGTGGTCTTGACGCTGGTACTCGTCACACGAATTGGCGAGACACTGCTGACGACGATCCTCGATGCCTCGCCAACGAATGCTGAGCCATTCACTCGACGGCTGCTTGATCCACTGGTGCGAGCGATCCCGTTCGTATTCGCCTGGGTCTACCACCGACGAATTGTCCTGGCGGAATCGGCCGGTACGATCGAGGATGAGCGGCAGGCGACAGTCCGACGGATCTACGTCTACGCGATCGCGTTGATTGGGCTGGCGTTGACGAGTTTCGGTGTTTCGAGTCTGATCGCCGTCAGCCTCGATCGAATTGCAGCCGGCGATGCCATCCTTAGCAGCACCGGAGGGGATATCTGGCGAGAGGAAGTCGCTGGTCTCGCTTCGCTGAGCATGGTTGGGTTGGCAACCTGGCTCTGGCACTGGTCAGTCGCGCAAGGCTGGCGGAGTAAAAATCCTTCGGTTGAACGAGCAGCAACCGTACGTCGGGTCTATCTGCTAAGCGCCATCGCCGCTTCTATCGTGGCGTCACTGGTCGGCCTAGTCATCATAATCTACAGGATGCTGGCGGAAGTCCTGAACGTCGATGTCACCGAAGGACTGCTTGCCGAATTGAGCCGCCCGCTTGGAACACTCGTCGTTGCCATCACAGTGCTGCTTTACAACGCGATTCTTCTTCGCGCGGATCTCTCGGGGACGGAAGCACCGAGGGTAGCAATTGGAACGACGATACGGTTGGAGATGACTGGACCGCCCGATGTCGATCCGGAAGCGATTGTGGCATCGATCCAGTCTCATCTCCCGAAGGGATTCGTTGTTCGAGCCGTATCCAACTCCAAACAACCGGACGACGTCGGGGTTGGCTAAAACGTCGTCTGATTCACCGTTGATTCCGGTAGTTGCTGGGTAAGCCCCTGGGGATCATTGACAACGATGGTGTTCAGCACTTTGTCATAAAGCGACTGATTCCGGCCATCAAACAAAATCCAGATGTAGGCAACGCCAAACGTGATCCCGCCGATGAAACCCTTCACGATCCACTCACGCAACAACGTCATCCAGAACGTCAGTGCAGTGCCATCGTTGAGCGAAACGACGCGAATTCCCATCAGTTTTTTGCCGGGAGTCTGTCCGTTGCGGTAAGTGAACAACGACCAGACGAAGTAGCCGATACCGAGTGTCACGATTGCGAGGACAACCTCAAGGAGCGAACACAGCAGCCTGCTTACGCGCGACGAGAGAACCACGCCGTCCGGCAGCTTCAACTGATTTGTGGAAGTCTGAATCGTTGACATTCGACTTTTGCCCCTCTCGTTGCTGTCGTTTTCCTCATGCATCGGCGCATAATTGCGCCGATGCATCATGCCTGGAGTATGGGATTTCGCCGCTACCTGAGCGGTGTACTCACCGGTCCGAATCAATCAGCGGCAACGTCCGGTTGACTTCGCAGCCCCGGCTGCCATTCGTGACCAGGACGAACCTGCTCGGCGAGAATCTCGGCGATGTGCTTAACCATCCGACCGGTGAAATGTTCGATCTGCTGGCGACACGAAACACCGGCGACGCCGATCACCGTATCGTCGGAAGCGGAACGGACGCGAGGGAACAAGCGTTCCTCGCCGATCTTGCGAGAAATCTCGTAGTGTTCAGTCTCATATCCGAACGATCCGGCCATTCCGCAACACCCTGCGCCCGACTCACGCGCCTCAAGGTTCGCCTGCTTGAGGATGCCCATTGACGGAACTATCCCGATTAGAGCTTTCTGATGGCAGTGGCCGTGGAACAGCACCTCGCGTGACTCGTCACGCCACGCGATATCGAGTTCGCCGTTGGCTGCCAGTTTCGCCAGGTACTCATCGATCATGAATGCCTGTTCAGCGACAACTTTCGTATCGTCGTCATCGGGCAGGAGATCGACATACTCGTCGCGAAGTGTCAGGATGCAACTTGGCTCTGATCCAACTATCGGGATGCCCTTGCGGGCGTACTGCGACAGCAACCCAACGTTCGCCCGCGCCAGTTTTCGTGCTTCCTCAACCAACCCCTTCGACAGCATTGGCCGACCGCAGCACTCGCGTCGCATCTCGACGATGACCTCAAAGCCGGCAGCTTCCAGCAATCGCACGACTGCTCGGCCAACCCGAGGGTAGTTGTACGTCGTGAACGTATCGTGAAAATACACGACCTGACCACGGATCGGTCGAGGTCTCGATCGATCGCGTTTGCGCTTGTGCAGCGCCCACCACTGCTCGAACGTCTGCTCAGCGAAGGGAGACATCTTTCGTTCCGGATGGACACCCAGTTTCGTCAACGCGACACGACCAACTGGCGAATTCATTGATGCGTTCGCTGCCGCTGGAAATCGCGCGGCCAGTTTTGATCCACGATGGACGTCGGCAAACACCCGCGTTCGCCGATCAACGCCATGCTCGTCGAGGTAGTGCGCAAGGAACTCGGTCTTGATCTTTGCCATGTCAACGCTCGACGGGCATTCGGTCTTGCAGGCCTTACAGGAGATGCAGAGGTCCATGACGTCGTAGGCTTCCCGGCTGGTGAAATCGACGGGCGAGAACATGCGCCCACCGAGCGCGTTGCGGAGGACATTGGCGCGCGCGCGAGTCGTATCCATCTCGTCGCGGGTCGCCATGTACGACGGGCACATTGTTCCAGCCCCTACTTTGCGGCAGACACCGGCACCGTTGCACATCTCGATCGCCCGGACGAACCCACCTTCGCGGGAAAAGTCGAGGTGCGTCTTCACATCTGCGGTAACGTACTCGACGCCATATCGAAGACTCTCAGTCATTTTCGGACCGTCAACGACCTTGCCGGGATTCATCAGGCCCTGAGGGTCCCAGATCGTCTTGAACTCTTTCATCGCGCCATAGAGCTCCGGACCGAAGATCTGCTCGTTCAGTTCAGACCGCTGTAGTCCGTCGCCATGTTCACCGCTCATCACTCCGCCGAACCGATGCGCCAGTTCAGTCGCTGCACGGGTAATCTCGTCCATCGAGGCGATTCCGGCGGCTTCCTTGAGGCTGATCAGGGGGCGAATGTGGAGACAACCAGCGCTCGCGTGGGCGTAGTACGCGGCCACCGTTCCATGCTCAGCGCAGAGGCGCTTAACTTCCGCGACGTACTCCGCCAGATGCTCAACCGGTACCGACACGTCTTCAATGCACGGGATCGGCTTCGCATCGCCCTTGATCGACATCAGGAGCCCGAGCCCGGCCTTTCGGACGTTCCAGATTTCCGCCTGCTGTTTCGCATCGTAGGCACGAACCATTTCCTCGCCTGGGAGCATTCCTTTGGAACGCAGGTGCCACTCAAGTTTGTCGAGTTGATCGCGCAGCTCAGCGTCAGATTCACCGTAGTACTCGACGGCGAGAACCGCCTCAGGACTGCCCGTGATGAATCGAACGCCCGCAGCGAAACCGGCCTGCTGGCGCGTCAGTTCGATCAGCATCCGGTCCATCAACTCGATTGCCGACGGCTGCGTTTCGAGGATCGTCGTCGTTGTCGCCATCGCCTCGATGAGATCGTCGAACTGCAGTAGCGCGAGCGCCGTCTTCTTCGGAAGTGGAACGAGTCCGAGCCGCGCTTCGACCGTCGTAGCCAGTGATCCTTCCGACGAGACGATCAGTTTCGCTGGGTTCAGTTCTTCCTTGAGGAACTGGTCGAGCGAATATCCGGTTGCTCGTCGCCAGTGGCGTGGGAAATCTCGCTGGATTACTGGCGAATGTGCTTCTTGAAATGACAGCAACTTCGACATGAGGCGACCTACGACATCGTCCTGACCAGCCCGTGCGAGCGTGCTGGGGTCGAGTGTCACACGGTTACCGTCAGTCAGGAGGACCGTTGCCTGCTCGACGTGATCAGCAGTCATTCCATAGAGGATGGAGTGCGCGCCAGACGAATTGTTGGCGATCACGCCGCCGATCGTCGCTCGGTTGCCCGAACTCGGGTCGGGGCCAAACATCAGGCCATGTGGCTTCAACTTCGTATTGAACAGATCGAGATTGATGCCCGGTTGAACGCGCGCCCATCGTTCTTCGGCGTTGATTTCGAGCACCGCGTCCATGTATTTCGAGAAATCGATTACAAGTGATTCACCGACCGTTTGTCCAGCCAGAGCCGAACCACCGCCGCGCGGCAGAATCGAAATACCATGTTTGACTGCCAATTCAACCGTGGCATGGACATCATTTACATGACGCGGAAGGACGACGCCGACCGGCTCGATCTGATAGTTGCTGGCGTCTGTCGAATACAGCATCCGCGACGTGCGATCGAAGCGGACCTCGCCATCGATTCGCCCGCGCAATTCGGCTTCAAGCATGATTGCCGCGCCGTTCGAAGGCGTCGTGCGTGTCATCGTCGGACTCGTCGCCATTCTCGCTCCCAGATCATTCAGGCGTTACCTGCGGTGTCAAAGATCGTTGTCACCGCGGCAGTGTAACATCGGTTCCTGCCAATTCCGCGGATGTGGATCACACCCTACGACCACATGCGTCATGAGTATCAGCCATTCCAGAGTGTGAAACACCTGGTGTTGACGACAGCACAGCATGCTTTGCTCATTGCGATAAGGTTATGTCGTCATGCGGCGAACGCATCAAACTGGCAAGAATCTGCGTTGGAAGGAACCCAATTTGGAAGTCAAGCCTGGCGAACCAGTCCCCGTTATCGTCTTCTCGGATTACGTCTGACCGTATTGTTACATCGGCCTGGTTCGGGTCGACCAACTTCAACGAGAGTACGACGTGAACGTCGAGTGGCGCGCCTACTTGTTGGCACCAGACACGCCGCCGGAAGGGCGACCGTATCCGTTCCCACCAGAGGTCCGTGAGCAACGCAGCGCAGGCGTGCGCCAAATGGCTTCAGAGGTCGGACTTCCGATGTCGAGCCGCGACTGGGTGTCGAACTCGCGTCCAGCCCTCGAAGCAGCAGAGTATGCCCGCGACGCAGGTCTCTTTGATCCGTTCCACCGCGCTCTCCTGCACGCATATCATGCCGAAGGGCGTGATATCGGAAAGATCGACGTTCTCCACGAGATCGCAACGTCGGTTGGACTGAACGCTGACGAAATGGTTGAGTGTCTGAACGACCACCGGTACGCAGCCCGCGTCGAAGACGATCTAGAGATCTCTCGCCAGATCGGGCTGACGGGTGTCCCGGCGTTCATCATTGGAAACAGAGCAATCGTCGGCGCGCAGCCCTATGACGTGTTCGAGTACGTTATGACCTTGCTGGGTCGCGAAAAACGCGACGAGTTTCAAACCAACGAGCAATCGCCCGCATAGTAAGCTATAGCTACCGCATGCGAATGAAGCCGGTGTCTAGATTCTCGAACGGTGATGCCGTCCGCCTGTTTTCGGACGGCATCGCGTTTCAGGAATCAGTCGGTTCTGGTTCTCGTTCTACCTTAGGCGCTGGCGCAAACTCTGGCTCCGGCTCTGGCTCCGACTCTGCGACAGGTTGCTCTTCGACTGCGACTTCCTGGACGTTGGCAGGAACGATCATGATGTCATTGCCGATGGTGATGACGGAATCGGCGCTAACGAGCGTATTACTCTGGAACATGCCCGTAACGCCGCCGGTGCCGACTTCGAACTCGGTAACCCGACCGCTCGTTGTGTCAGCATGAATCGTCAAGAGATGGCCGACGAAATCGCCGCCCTCGGTGACAACCTTGATGCTCCCAAGTCGACCGTAATCCACAGAGCCACCAACGATGTCAGCCATCGCCGGCTGCAATGACGCACTGTTCTGAACCATCAACGCGTCAACTCCGATTGAACGTACAGCTGAGAACGGCACCCAGTTGTGATCGCGTTTCAGCACCCCGCCACTACCGATTTTTACAGCGCTGATCTGGCGTTCCGTGGCGTCAATTATTATGTCTTCAATTTGCCCGAACTTCTCACCACCATCGATGCTGACGACTGCCAGCCCCTTGAGTTTTTTGATGTCCATGTTGTACTTCTCCTGCCGGAAATGAAACGACCGTACGCAAAAATACGCGGGATATCCGCTTCCAGTGGCGCAAGACGGGTGCCGGACACTCGTTTGTGGCACCAATCACGACGTATAAAAACCGAATCATTCGACACTGAATGGTAGCATCTTTAGTTGGCATTGATGGTGAAATCGGGGGACTGGTAAACACATGGCGCTGCTGCTCAAGCAGCTTGAAATCCACGGCTTCAAAAGTTTTGCGACGCCGACAATGTTCGTCTTCGACCAGGGCATCACGGCCGTCATCGGCCCGAATGGCTCTGGTAAATCGAATGTTGCTGAAGCGCTGCGCTGGGTGCTTGGCGAGCAGGGTTATAGCAACCTGCGGAGCCGCAGGACCGAAGACGTCATCTTCGCCGGATCCGATAAACGTGCTCAACTTAGTATGGCCGAAGTGGTCCTCACCCTCGACAACCGCGACGGCGATCTGCCGCTTCCGTTCACCGAAATCACCGTGACACGACGCGCGTTCCGCACCGGCGAGAGTCAATACCTGATCAACGGTGGGCGCGTCCGTCTAAAAGACATCCAGCAACTCGTCGCCCCGCTTGGGCAGTCTTATACGATTATCGGGCAGGGCCTGGTCGATGCCGCGCTCTCCCAACGCCCAGAAGAGCGCCGGGGACTCTTTGAACATGCGGCGGGTATCAGCGGCCTCCGACTACGTGCGAACGAGGCAGAGCGCGGCCTGGCGGAATCAAACACAAACGCTCAGAGACTG
>JBGSWU010000553.1:0-4987 GCA_041751795.1 Thermomicrobiales bacterium | reverse complement strand
GATCGGCTCAGCGATCAACTCGGTGTCCGTGGGTTGTTCCTTACGCGACTTCTCCCCGTCTTTAACTTCGACTGGGTCAGCTACGCAGCCGGGCTGACACGGATGTCGTGGCGGTCGTTCGCGATCGCAACGCTGGCCGGAATGACGCTGCCCGTCATTGGCATCGTTGCTGTCGGTGACGCACTTGTGACCGACCCCAGTCGCGCTGCGCTGATCTTTGGTGGCCTGCTGTTGCTCGTCGTTGTGCCGCTGTTGTGGTGGGCGATCGTTCCGGCACGCCGTCGCTAATCGCGCGGCGTACCGGTTGGTCAGTCCGCCGCTACCGGCTGTGTGGTCCTGATCCCACTCGCGAGCGGCTCGATGTAGTGTCGTATCGCAAGCGCGACGGCCGCTCCTTCGCCGGCCGCAGACGCAGCCTGTTTCGTACTCCCGGCGCGAACGTCACCGGCTGCGAAGACGCCCGCGACACTGGTTTCCAGCGTGAGGTCAGTCACGATGAAGCCGCGCTCATCAAGGTCAACATCGCCCTTGACGACATCGGTGTTCGGGCTGAGTCCGACGAAGACGAAGACGCCGTCGGGGTGCAGTTCGCGTTGTTCGCCGGTATTCGTGTCGGCCAGCACAACCGTTTCGAGTTTCCCATCGCCGCGGAACTCTACTGCTTCGACGTTCGTTAGAACGGCGATCTTCTCGTCATCAGCGATCTTTTCGACGATGACCGGCGACGCGGACAACGCTTCCCCCCGGACGGCGATGGTGACCTTGTCTGCGAACTTTGTCAGGAAGATGCTTTCCTCGCTGGCGGAGTTGCCGCCGCCGATGACGAGGACATCCTTGCCGCGATAAAACGCGCCATCGCACGTCGCGCAGAAGTGGACACCGGCGCCGATGAAATCCTCTTCGCCGGGAATGCCGAGTCGCTGGTAGGTAGTGCCAACGGCCAGCAGAACCGCCCACGAGCGGTATTCATTGTCGTCCGCGGTGCCAACAACCCGGTAGTCGCCATCGGTGCTAACCGATGTCACTTCCTGGGCCGTCAGGATCTCAACGCCGAACCGCTCTGCCTGTGCGCGCAACCGGTCGGCGAACTCGGTTCCTGTCACCCCTTCGGGAAAACCTGGAAAGTTGTCGAGTCGCTCAGTGATACCGGCCTGCCCGCCAACCGCGGCGCGTTCTATCACCAGCGTTTCGATGCCCTCGCGTGCTGCATACAGAGCGGCAGTTAATCCGGTCG
Source organism: Thermomicrobiales bacterium (assembly GCA_041751795.1). GTDB lineage: Bacteria > Chloroflexota > Chloroflexia > Thermomicrobiales > CFX8 > JBBECJ01. The sequence goes on along the minus strand of JBGSWU010000553.1, from coordinate 3,753 downwards.
GGCCACTTCCAACGACGATAAGGTCATAGAACCGATTCTTCGCCGTCGTCTGCAGACCGAGTTTCTCAGCGAGTTCAGTATTCGATGGCTCGATCAACACCGACTCGTCATCAAAGAAGATGACAGGGATCACGTGCTTGCCGTCATTCGCTTCTTCAACGATCTGCATGCCTTCAGCATCCGAATCGATGTCGATGAAATCGTACTTCACCCGTTGTTCGCCGAAGAACTGTTTCGCGCGCTTGCAGTCGCCACACCAGTGTGTGCCGTACATTCGGATGGACAATGCTACTTCCTATCTTGGTTAGCGTCCGAGTTGGACGCGTGCCTGTGAGTTCTACTCGACCGGTCGTTCGTGGTCAGGCGGGCCTGCGCTACGGTTATGGCCATGATCGCACCAAACCTGTACAACGAATGCAACGTCGAACGGGAGTTTCCATTCTGGCGTGCTTTCGGTCGGCGTCTGAAAGTCCGGCTGTGGCCGTCTTCGTTCCTGGGCGTCTTTCATTAACCAGTCACCAGCGAGGAATGAGGTTGCCGGCAGTTCGCACCGCCGGCAACTGATAGGTACTCCTACTCAGTGATGGGACGCATTCCTACGGGAGTCGACCGGCCTCCATTTCAATGTTCGGGAACATGACGTGGAGGAACGGCTGCTCCATGTCGTTCGGCAGGGTGAATCCTGTCGTGACGTCGCTCATTTCACCAAACGGTGTGAACGGAGGAACGACGATGTGGAGCTGACGGAAGTTGGGGTTCACTTCGTCGTCGAACACCAGATCATACGGTGACTTTCGGACCGACTCCGTCACCATCACGTGCACGAGTCGTCCTTCAGCCACGAGCTCATCGTTGAGGTAGATATTGCCCATCCCCCAGAAGGCGACATCGACGTACTCGGTTGGCATCAGGCGAGTTCCCCAGCCGGTGACACCGTGCTGGATGAAATTCCCGATGACGCCGCCAGCCGTTGGGACGAACCAGCCGTGTGGGGCGGCCATGTTAACGACAACCCGGTATTCGCCCTGCTCGTTAGGTGCCTGGAAGGTGGCATCGAATGCAACCCGATCGCCCGACATCGCACCGTCAGTGGACGTCGCGTCGATCGCCGTCATCGTCAGTGATGCTCCCTCGGTCGTCGCGAAGTCGTTGCCGAATGGTGTTGGCATCATCGTCTGTTGCGTTCCATCTGGAAGCGTTTCACGCATCTCTGTCGGAACGCCGAGGGCGAAGGCTGGCATCTCGGTGCCCTTTGGATCATCGGCAGTGCCGAAGACCGCTGGGTCGAGCTTGCGCTTGCCTGGGAACACCCAGTTCGCTGCGCCATCGTCCTGCGTGACCTGGTAGACCATTGGGCCACCGACGATGTCCAACGGATCCTGATCGTCCTTGTGTGCCGAGACGTATGACCACCACGGCGACATCAGGTATGGGCCGTCGGCGGGAGGATCCATCGTCGGCATCATTGGCGCATCGAGGATACCCTCCGGCAGTTCTCCGGTGAAATCAGGTGCGTCGGACTCGATGGCGATGTTCGGGAACATCACGTGCATGAATGGCTGTTCCATGTCGTTCGGCAGCGTGAAGCCGGTTGTGACAGGATCCATCTCGCCCTGTGGTGTAAACGGCGGGACGATCAGGTGCAAGTGACGGAAATCCGGATTGACTTCGTCGTCGAAGACAAGATCGTACGGTGATTTCCGAACGGTTTCCGTGACCATGACGTGCACGGCGCGGTTCTCCGCGACGATGTCGCCATCCTTATAGATCGTGCCCATGCCCCAGAACGCGACATCGACGTACTCGGTTGGCATCAGGCGCGTGCCCCAGCCAGTCAGGCCGTGCTGGATGATATTCGTGACGACGCCACCGGCAGTCGGCGCATACCAGCCATGCGGCGCGGCCATATCAACGACGACGCGATACTCGCCCTGGCCCATCGGAGCCTGGAACGTCGCCTCGAAGTCGACCTGATCCTTGGACGTCGCGCCGTCGGTTGCCGTCGCATCAATGGCTGTCATCGACAGCGTCGCGCCGTCGGTCGTTTCGAAGTCGTTGCCGAACGGTGTTGGCATCATTGTCTGCTGCGTGCCGTCGGGCAGTGTTTCACGCATCTCTGCTGGAACGCCGAGCGCCATTGCTGGCATCTCGGTGCCCTTCGGATCGTCGGCGGTGCCGAAGATCGCCGGGTCAAGCTTGCGCTTGCCTGGGAAGACCCACGTGGCAGCACCGTCCTCCTGTGTGACATTGACGGTTACGGGTCCACCGAGCACATCCAGCGGATCGGGATCGTCGATGTGAGCCGAAAGATATGGCCACCACGGCGACATCTTGTAGGCTTCGACCGGCTCTGGTTCCTGGTCGTTGCGCCAGGAGTAGTAGTGCTGGCCGACGTTGCCGGACTCGACTTTCCAACCGTCCGGGTTGTCAGGAGTGTAGGTCAGGACTCGACGCTCGAATGCCTGAACGAGCACCCACTTCACAACGCCCGCGACCTGGACCTGCGCCCAGTATGCTTCCGTAACTGGTAATCCTGTTGCGTAGAACGGATTTGGGAAGAGCGCGTCAGTGACGATCTGGCCGTCCTCTTCGACCGGCCCAGTCGACGTCATAAAGTCCCAGAAGACCGAGGCAACGCGATGGTCCGTTTCTGGGACATGTTCGCCAGCTGTCACTCCGTCCGAGGCGAGGGCTGGATCTGATCCGACGGTGCCGTCGCGCGCGACTGTCGCGGTGATCACGTCCCCGTCTGCATAGGGAGCAACATCGCGGAGTGCCGCGAATGTCAGATAGGTTGGTCCGTTGGGATCGTCCACGTCACCAGCGATGTTGATTTCTGCCGGGTTTCGTGGCTCGAACTGCGCGTCCCCGACCTGCATCTGGCCGGTCATCAATTCAACGACCAGTAATCCGTTCGTGACGTACCAGATCGAGTCTTCGTCCGCGTCCGGATTGTTGATTTCCATCCGGGACTTGTCGAAGTACTGAACCGTGCGTTCGCCGTCAGCGGCGTCGGCATACGACTCAGTCAGCAGTTCGGTGTTGGCTTCTGGCCCCCACATCCAGGTTCGAGCAGTGACGCCATCGAGGACGGGTTGGTCGGTTCGAGCCCAGGTCCGCTCAAATGCGGGATTCCCCGGTTCAACGGCCAGACTTCGTTCCTGCGCTGCGATCGCGACCACATTGACGGCCGAGATCGTCGCAATCAGCATCAATGCCAATACAATTCGAATTCGTCGCACGGTTGCTCCCTTCCATATACACGTGCATGTCGGACGGCGACATAGACCGACAACTGGTCCACCAATGCCACGAGGCGGAGCTTGCCGACGTTTGACGTCGCGGGCTTTGCTACACGGAATCTCGGCATCGAGGGCAGAGTTGATCCACGTCCCCCTTATCAGGTTACGACCGACAGTCCGGGATGACCGTGTGATCCGTTACACTCGACAAGGAAGCGCGACATTGCTTGCGCGTACAAAAATGCACCTGCCCGGAAACAGCGGTATCGATACCGCTGTTTCCGGGCAGGTGCATGTATTCATGTGGACCGAGATTCGGATGTGCGGTTCTGTAGTGGGCGCTACGCTTTCCGTCTTCGGACGCTTGCGATGTGTCCGCCACGTGCCCAGAGTACACGGGCGGCCTGCATCTCGGTGACGGCTTTCGGACCATTGCGCTCCAGCGCATGGTCGAATGCCACTTCGTCACGCTCCCGGTATCCGATAATCTCGGCGTAGAACGGTGCCAGTT
>JBGSWU010000552.1:0-13227 GCA_041751795.1 Thermomicrobiales bacterium | reverse complement strand
CTTGATGCCGAACTGGCGCAGGATCAGCCTCAGCGAGCCAAGTTACAATCGTTCCTGGCTGGACTCTCACGGATTCGCGGCGAGAAGGCAGAGCTTCCGAACGCATGGGTCACCGACGAAGTGGTTCGCGGACTCGACGGCGCGCAATATGTCGTTGCGGACGTCCAGACCAAAGAAACGCAGCGTCGTCCCGCAGCACCGTTCATTACCAGTACCTTGCAGCAGGAAGCATCTCGAAAGCTCAACTACCCGGTGCGACGCACGATGCAACTGGCGCAGGAACTCTACGAAGGTGTCGACCTGGGCGCAGAAGGCACCCAGGGTCTAATCACCTATATGCGAACCGATTCGACAAATGTCGCTGCGTCCGCACAGGCCCTTGCGAGGACGGCGATCGCACGCATCTACGGTCCAGAGTTCGTGCCTGAACGACCACCGGTCTATACGCGGAAGGCCAAGGGCGCACAGGAAGCTCACGAAGCAATCCGACCAACCGATCCAAATCGCCATCCCGACGCGCTCAAGAGTGTCTTGACGCCGCAGCAGCTTCGCGTGTACCGCCTGATCTGGCAGCGATTCATCGCAAGCCAGATGCGCAACGCGATCTTCGACAGTACCGGCGTTGACATCGACGCTGGTCCAGCTAACGGCGACAAGCCGTACCGGTTCCGCGCGACCGGCTCAGTTATCAAGTTCCAGGGGTTCCTCGCCGTCTATCGCGAAGGGCGCGACGACGACGAAGTAGACGAGATGGACAAAGATGCGCTCCCGCTCCTGACAGCCGGCGAGATGCTGAATCTCATCAAACTGATTCCGGAACAGCACTTCACCCAGCCACCACCACGCTATACCGAAGCGACACTCGTGAAGGCACTCGAAGAAAACGGCATCGGTCGGCCGAGCACCTATGCTCCAACGATTGCGACACTCAGTGCCCGGAACTACGTCACTGCCGAGCAGCGACGACTGATCCCGACCGAACTCGGCTTCATCGTCAGCGACATCCTCGTCGAGCACTTCCCGTCAATCGTGGACATCGGTTTCACGTCCGGCATGGAAGAAGAACTGGACGAAATCGCATCCGGCGAGCGCAAGTGGGTACCGGTGATTCGCGAGTTCTACGGACCGTTCTCAGCGTCAATCGGCAAGGCCGAGCAGACAATGGAGCGCGTCAAGGTGCGTGACGAGCCGAGCGATGAGGTCTGCGACCTGTGTGGTCGGCAAATGGTTATCAAACTCGGCAAGTTCGGAAAGTTCCTGGCTTGCCCCGGTTTCCCAGAGTGTCGAGGAACGAAGCAACTGTTGACGAAGATCGGCGTTACCTGCCCGAAGTGCCACGAGGGAGACATCGTCGAACGTCGGACGACGAAGGGTCGCGTCTTCTACGGTTGCAGCCGGTACAAGAAAGACGATCCCTCCGGTTGTGACTTCTCAGCATGGTCGAAGCCGACCGGAGATAGTTGCCCGGTCTGCGGTGGTGCATTGCTCCTGTTTGGTAAAGGTGGCAACGAAGCCAAGTGTCAGGACTGCGGCCACCGCGAGCCGCTTCGCGCAAGCGGCGTACGCGAATCGGTTCCCGCGTAGCACAGCGATCAACAAAAGAATGGCCCCGCCAGTGTGCGGGGCCATTCTATTATTCGTGCCCTCCTGACAACGAACGACTGATGGATCATCCTCCCCGAGCCGTCCCCGCCGACTCTACACGCTACCGAATTCAGCGCGCCGCGACGACACAAGTTTCTCAGCGGCGTATCCCAGCCCCGGCCACGAGATCGGATCGGGGATCGGTCAATGATGTCCTCAAGTCCTGTACAATTATCGGTTGGCGCAGGGTAGCAGTACTCCGCTGCTGCCCGAAATCAGACGATGACGATTGGCTATGGTTTCCAGCTTGAGATCCGAACACTTTCCCGACGCCCACCCTCGCATGCACGCAACAACAATCCTCGGTGTTTGCCGCAATGGCGAGGTCGCATTGGCCGGCGACGGCCAGGTGACATTCGGCGATATGATCGTCAAACATGGAGCCCGAAAAATCCGGCGGTTGCACGACGGCGACATTCTGGCAGGTTTCGCAGGTGCCGTCGCAGACGCAATGACATTGTTCGAGAAGTTCGACGTCCAGTTGCGGGAGTGGAAGGGCGACCTCCGGCGCGCATCCGTCGAACTGGCGAAGGAATGGCGAACAGATCGTTACTTGCGCCGCCTCGAAGCACAACTCATTGTGGCCGACACCGAACAGATCCTCGTGTTGTCGGGAGAAGGCGACGTCATCCAGCCAGATGACGGCATCGTGGCGATCGGAAGCGGCGCACCGTATGCAATTTCTGCAGCACGAGCCCTGGCGCACCACACGTCATTCACACCGCGCCAGATTGTCACCGAGTCAATGAAGATCGCTGCCGAACTTTGCATTTTCACCAATGGGCAGATCATCATCGAGCACGCTCCTGACACTGAGGCGAATGCTACGGCTGCCACAACGTCCAAGCCTGCCAAGCGCACGCGCCGGAAGGCTGAGCAGCTATGACGAGCATGACACCCAAGGAAATTGTTGCTGAACTCGACCGGTACATCATTGGTCAGGACGACGCAAAGCGGATGGTGTCAGTGGCGCTACGTAACAGATGGCGGCGCCAGCAGCTGTCCGACGACATGCGCAGCGAAGTTCATCCAAGCAATATCCTGATGATCGGTCCAACCGGAGTCGGGAAAACGGAGATCGCACGCCGCGTTGCCCGGATTGTTAACGCACCATTCATCAAGGTTGAAGCAACTAAGTTCACCGAAGTCGGGTACGTTGGCCGTGACGTCGAGTCAATCGTTCGTGATCTGGTCGAGGCTGCCATCAGTCTGCAGCATAACGAACGGCTCGAAGCCGTCAAGGAACAGGCCGAAGGCACGGCTGCCCAGCGACTCGTGGAATTGCTCGTCGCTCAACGTGACGCGAAGGCAAGCATCCAGAACAATGGTCAGGGCGAGAAGCCAGCGCCTGAGACGACCGAAGAGCCGCTGACACCTGCCGAGAAACGCCGCATCACCCGCCGGCGAAAGCAGTTGCTGGAAATGCTCGATCGAGAGGCGCTTGAGGACGAAACGATCGAGATCGACGTCGAATCTGACTTCGACGGTTTCATGCAGCCCGTTGAGATCATTTCTGGCGTATCGCCTGAAGAACTACACGATAGTTTCAAAGAGCTGATCGATGCGTTCAGCCCGCGAAGTCAGCAGCGCCGGGTGTCCGTCCGCGAAGCGCGCCGGATTCTCACCCAGCAGGAAGCGTCACGTCTGGTCGACATGGACGCCGTCGTCGAATCAGCCATCAAACGCGTCGAGGAAACGGGAGTCGTCTTTATCGACGAGATTGACAAGACGATCCATAGCGGTGGCGAATACGGTCCGGATGTGTCAGGTGAAGGCGTCCAGCGAGACCTGCTCCCAATCGTCGAAGGTTCGGTGGTGATGACCCGTTATGGTCCTGTTCGGACAGACCATGTCCTGTTCATCGCCGCCGGTTCATTCTCTTCGTCGCGCCCATCGGACCTCATTCCAGAACTTCAGGGGCGCTTTCCGCTACGCGTCGAGCTTGACAGTCTCGACGAGGACGACATGTACGCGATCCTGACCGTGCCAGCTAATGCGTTGACGCGTCAGGCTGCTGCGCTTCTCGAAAGTGAAGGCGTCGAACTGCGATTCACAGAGGATGGCCTGCGCGAGATCGCCGCAATCGCGACAGAAGTGAATGCACGAACTGAGGACATCGGTGCTCGGAGGTTGCTCACAATTGTCGAACGTGTGCTGGAAGAGATTTCGTTCGATGCACCTGAACGAAAGGGCGATACGATCGAGGTTGACGCTGCTTACGTCGACGAGCGAATTGGCGACATCGCCAGCGACGAAGACTTGAATAACGCGATTCTCTAGGGGGACAGAGGATGCTGAATAATGATGAGGGCGGTGCAGCGACGTCAACACCGTCGAAAACAGGGGGAGCATTAACGACGACTGATGCATCTCCGTACGCTGACCCAAACGGTCGATTTCCAAACTTCAAATTGTCCGTGATTGTCCCGGTCTACAACGAAGAGCGCACGATATCAGACATCTTGGCTCGCGTTCTCGCGGTCGACATTCCCAAGGAGATCATCGTCGTTGATGATTTTTCAACCGATGGAACCCGCGATCGGCGGGCGATCGAGGCGGAATTCGACGACACAATTGTCCACTACCATCCCGAGAATCGTGGAAAAGGTGGCGCAGTCAAAACCGGGCTTGAAAACATCTCCGGCGACATCGTGCTCATCCAGGATGCGGACCTCGAATACGATCCTCGGGATTACCACACGCTGCTCCGACCGATCCTCGAAGGCAAAACGAAGACCGTCTATGGATCACGATTTCTGGGCGAGCATAAGGCGATGTACTTCTGGCATGCGTTGGGCAACAAGTTTCTGACGTTGGTGACGAACGTACTCTTCGACACGACGCTCACCGACATGGAAACCTGCTACAAGGTTTTCACTGCCGATATCGCGCACTCGCTGAACATCCGGCTGATGCGTTGGGGGATCGATCCTGAGATCACGGCCAAGATCCTGAGAAGTGGCGTCCGAATTTACGAGGTTCCAATCTCGTACAATGGGCGTGAGTTCTGGGAGGGTAAGAAGATTTCCTGGAAGGATGCATTCGTCGTCCTCCGCACACTCTTCCGCTATCGCTTTTTCAAGTAAGCGGACGGATCCAGAATTGAATAACACGTCGAACCAATTCATTCATCAGGTCGCTCTCGGGGTCGATCTCGGTGGTACGAATCTTCGCTCGGCAGCGGTCAATGCCAACGGAACGATTGTTTATGAAACCCGTCGACCCACCGGCGCGAGCGAAGGTGTCGACGCCGTCATCAATCGAATTGCGGACGCTGTTCTTGAGGCGGCAGACGAAGCCAATGTTGGACCCGATGTCCCAGTCGGCGTCGCTGCGCCTGGTCCACTCGACCCTCGCGCTGGCGTCGTCCACTTCGCTCCGAATCTTCCGGGATGGCGCAACATTCAACTCCGTGATCGTCTCCAGGAATTGACTGGACGACGTGTCCTGCTCGGAAACGACGCCAACGCAGCAGCACTGGGCGAATTCATATTCGGTGTTGGCCGCGGCATCCAGAACATGATCTTCGTCGGTATCGGTACCGGCGTAGGGGGCGGTGTTATTTCCGAAGGTCGACTGATCGACGGGGCACGCGGTATGGGTGGCGAGTTAGGGCATGTCAGCGTCGATCTCAGTGGGCCACGTTGCACGTGCGGATCCTCAGGCTGTATTGAAGCGTTCTGCTCGTCGTGGTCACTGACGTACGAAGCGACGCTGCTCGTTGCATCCGGTCGAGGGGCAGCCATTCAGGCAGCGGCAAAAAACGGAAAGATCGGTCCGCGAGCAATAGGTAGTGCGGCGGCGAATGGCGATCCCGCCGCTCTCGCGTTGCTCGAACGTGCAGGAACCGCCCTCGGCGCGGGTCTCGCGAACTTCATCAACATCTTTAATCCGGAAATCATTGTGCTCGGCGGCGGGGTTTCAGAGATCGGCGAAAACCTGCTGAACCCGGTTCGACGCGCCATCGACGCCTTTGCAATGCCGGTCATTCGAGAACGCGTCCAGCTTGTTGGATCGTCGCTCGGCCTCAAAACCGGCATCTACGGTTCCGCCGCGCTCGTTTTTCACGAGAATCACCCGTAACATCAGGGTATGCTCACACACGAGGCCCGTTCGCGATTCACTTGAGTGCCAACAGATTCATCCAGGTACCTCTTTCGGCGGCAACTGGTAACGAACGTCGATATCTGTTTCCATTCCTTGACACCAAACGAAGCACCCGTGTATAGTCCGCGCCGAGCGAATCGCACTACCAATCCACTACAGAATTGGGTTGCTTCACCTGCAGGGGATTGACGCAACCTATCGCGCAGTAGCATCGGTTACGAAGACGCACGCCAGCCAGCGCGGTCGTTTTGCCCAACGATGGGCAGAATAGCGGCGTATCCGGCTATCTGTCAGCGTTGACCATGCCGATTCGATGTCACGAATCGCCAGCGTAGGAACGGTCGATCGATTGAGCGTATGCCGCTCGCGATCGAGCCGGTCGGGGGTCGTCGCTAACCGGCGAACCGACCAGCAGGATGCGGGAGAAAGGACGAATCTGGCATGTTTGCCTTCATCGTCAAGCGAGTGTTGTGGTTTTTCCCCACGATTCTCGCAGTCGCCATCGTCACGTTTATCGCCATGAATCTCACGCCGGGCTCGCCATTCCAACCGGCCGGGGCCAACAACCTTCGCGAAGACGTCATCAAGCAGATCGAAAAACAATATGGTCTCGACAAACCACTTCCGGTCCGGTTCGTCGTCTACATCTCGAAGGCCGTCCGTGGTGATTTCGGCGAATCGTATTCGCGTCGTCCACAAAAGGTGAATGACATCATCGGCCGCGGCTTCCCCGTCTCGATGCATCTCGGTGCGATGGCGTTAGCGATGGCGACAGTTGGAGGATTGGCTCTCGGAATCCTTTCCGCCGTCAATCAGAACGGAATGATCGATTACATCAGTGCGACGTTTGCGATCATGATGTTCTCTGTTCCGAGTTTCGTCTTGGGTATTTTGCTCCTTATATTCTGGGTCATCTGGATACCCGACTGGACTGGTTGGCGGTTCTTCAGAGTTGGTGGTTGGGACAGCCCTCGCGACTGGATCCTCCCGACAATCGCCCTCGGTGCAGGACCGCTGGCGCAACTCGCACGCTATACCCGATCGAGCATGATTGATGTCATCCGCTCTGACTATGTCCGCACCGCGCGAGCGAAGGGCCTGGCAGAGCGTAAGGTCATCCTCAAGCATGTCCTGAAGAACGCACTCATCCCAGTTGTCACCCTCATCGGCCCACTCTTTGCCGCGCTCGGAACTGGCTCGTTCTTCGTCGAGCAGGTCTTCAGAGTTCCAGGGATTGGCGTCCACTTCGTGACCAGCATGTCGACCAAGGATCATCCGATGATCATGGCCGTCGTCCTCCTCTACGGGGGATTCCTGGCAGTCATGAATCTCGTCGTCGATATCATGTACGGCGTCATCGACCCACGCATCCGCCTCAGCGGCAAGGAGGGCTAACCAGTGGCATCAACACCTGACAATGTCAGCCAGGCGCAACTTCTGGCCGAGGCCGCTGAAACTGCCCCAACACGGCAATCAAGCCTCTGGCGCGATGCCTGGCACCGGATGCTTCGAAACAAGTTGGCAGTCGTCGGCATGATCATCGTTGCCATCTTCGTCCTGACTGCGATCTTCGCCCCGCTCATCGCGCCCTATGGGCAGTCAGAAGTGGTAGCCGTTTCCCTCAAGGAATCCGGTCCATCGTGGTACTTCCCGATGGGAATCGACCAGAATGGCCGCGACGTCTTCAGTCGAATTGTCTACGGAGCACGAGTGTCGCTTCTCGTCGGCGTCGTTGCTCAACTGATCGTGCTGGCGATTGGCGTGCCAGTGGGAGCGCTGGCTGGCTTTTATTCCGGACGAACCGACAACGTCCTGATGCGTACCGTTGACGTTTTCTACGCCATCCCGCAACTGCTACTCGTTCTGCTGCTCGTGAATATGCTTGGTCCAGGTATGAAGAACATCTTCATTGCGATCGGCATCACCGGTTGGGTGACGATGGCCCGCCTCGTTCGAGGAGTGATGCTATCGAATCGCGAGCAGGAATACGTCAAGGCAGCGAGGGTCGCAGGAGCAGGTGGCGGCTACATCATCATGCGCCATATGCTCCCGAACAGTCTCACGCCAATCGTCGTTGCGCTGACGTTCGGAATCCCGCAGGCGATCTTCATCGAAGCCTCGCTCTCGTTCATTGGTGTTGGCATTCGGCCGCCCCAGCCAAGTTGGGGGCAGATGGTTGGAACGGGTCAGGCATACATCCAATCCGTCCCTCACCTGCTGCTGTTTCCCTGCCTGGCGATTGCGTTGACGATGCTTGCGTTCACCTTCCTGGGTGACGGTCTACGGGATGCCCTTGACGTCCGCATGAACGATTAGGCGCTACTTTAGACTGGCAACGGCGAGGGAACATCACGCGGCCTACGTACTCGATCGACACGCGTCGATCTTGAACCGAGGAGTATGGATCACATGATGGCGTTGAGACGGTCCGACGCATTCAGGAGCGAGGGTATCAGTGGCTAGGAACGTCCTCGAGGTCAACAACCTGAAAACACAGTTCTTTACCCGAGCCGGGATTGTCTACGCCGTCGACGGCGTGTCGTTTCATGTGGGTGAAGGCGAAACACTTGGAATTGTCGGTGAATCCGGGTGCGGAAAGAGCGTAACCGCGACCTCCGTCATGCGCCTGATCCCGAGCCCTCCGGGCCGAATCGTTGAGGGTGAAATCCTTCTCGACGACGGCAAGGAAACGGTCGATATCCTGACACTCGATGACGCCGAAATGCGTCACATTCGCGGCAACAAGATCGCCATGATCTTTCAGGATCCAATGACCTCGCTCAATCCAGTACTGACGGTAGGCGACCAGATTACCGAACCGTTGATGCTGCACATGGATGTGTCGAAGCGGGAAGCGGACGCTCGGGCCGTTGAACTTCTGCAACGCGTCGGCATTCCCGGTGCGGAAGACCGAATGAGCGCGTATCCGCACCAATTTTCAGGCGGAATGCGTCAACGCGTGATGATCGCTATCGCGCTCTCATGCAATCCTCAAGTGCTGATCGCTGATGAGCCAACAACAGCGCTCGATGTCACAATCCAGGCGCAGATTCTTGACCTGATGATGCATCTGAATCGCGAATTCGGCACTGCGATCATCATGATTACCCATGACCTCGGTGTCGTCGCAGAAATCTGCGAACGGGTCAACGTTATGTACGCTGGCCAGATCGTTGAAACCGGACTTGCCAAGGATCTGTTCAACAACCCGCAACATCCGTATACCGTTGGGTTGTTGAACTCGATCCCGAAGATCGGCGAAGACGTGAAGCAGGCGCTCGTGCCAATTCCGGGTTTGCCGCCGGACCTACTCGCTCCGCCTTCAGGGTGTCGATTCAGACCACGTTGCCGGTATCGCCAGGAAAAATGTGAAACCCCGCCGCCACTCGCTGAAGTCGCTCCAGGACAGCTTGCGCGCTGCTGGTTCCCACAGGGACGCGGAGCATCGGCTCATGCGTTCGGATCTCAGGCACTGGATGCCCGCGTGGGCACGGACGTCACAACTGCGCCAATCTCAAACAATTCGTAGCGGAACGTTCGTCGGACTGGAATGGTGAATACGGTGGCAACGCAAGCCAGGAACAAGAACGAAACGCAACCCAAAGATACGAACGGTCAGCAGGACAACATCCTCGAAGTCACAGGACTGAAGAAGCACTTCCACATCGGTGGAGGCTTCCTGTCCAGGAGTTCTGCGTTGACGATTCGTGCCGTCGATGACATCACCTTCGCCGTTCGCCGAGGCGAAACGTTCGGACTCGTCGGCGAATCGGGATGCGGCAAGACGACGCTCGGCCAGACGATCATTCGTCTGTACAACCCGACGGAAGGAAAGATCGTCTTCAACAACACTGACATTTCGACGATGGGGCCGAACGAGCTGCGGAAGCACCGTCGCGGAATGCAGATGATTTTCCAGGATCCTTCCGCGTCATTGGATCCCCGGATGACGGTCGGCTCGATAATCTCGGAGCCGCTCAATATCTTCGGCATCGGAACGCGCGAGGAGCGCCGAGAACGCGTCCGTGAACTGCTGCGCGTCGTCGGCCTCAACAGTTACTTCGTGAACCGGTATCCACATGAGTTCTCGGGCGGCCAGCGGCAGCGCATCGGCATCGCCCGGTCGATCGCGCTGAACCCCGAACTGGTGATTTGTGACGAGCCAGTGTCTGCGCTCGACGTGTCGATTCAAGCCCAGGTGCTCAACCTGCTGCGCAAACTGCAGGACGACATGAACCTCACCTACCTGTTCATTGCCCACAACCTCGGCGTCGTCGCCCACATCAGCGATCGCGTCGGCGTCATGTACCTCGGCAAGATGGTCGAGATCGGCGAGTCCAGAGCGATTACCGAGCACCCGAAACATCCATACACGCAGGCACTCATCTCGGCCATCCCGCTTCCGATTCCTGGCAAGCGGCGCGACCGGATCATCCTAGAGGGCGACGTTCCCAGCCCGGCTAACCCGCCGAGCGGCTGCCGGTTCCACCCGCGGTGTCCGATCGCTCGACCAGACTGTAGCGAAGTCGAGCCGCAGTTGCGTGAGATTGAGCCAGGCCACCTCGTGGCGTGTCATTACGCTCAATAACCGTCAATCGGCGAACACGCTCGAATAAAGATTCATTCATCGGTTCCCAAGATGTGCCGGAGAGTGTTGATATTCTATTATCAGCATATGCACATTTCAGCACTTCAATGTACTGTGATCGGTAACATTTTGCCTGTGACTGCGTATCCGCGTAGATACCTTGTTATTCCTTCTTCGCTGTGCTAAACAGGTAACGTCGTTCACATAGCGGACCCGACCAGCGCACGGAGTATGCGACCGCGCTTCAGAAAATGAGTGTCGTTCAACTTGACGTCTCAGTTGAACGCGCTCGTATTGGTGCAGCCAATGGGGAGGCAAACCAATCTGATACAGCGCAGTCCGTTCCTGCAATGCCGGTTCGATATGTGGACGTTGTTCAGTCTGGAGGGGACCAGAAAAGCATTGCTATTCGTATACCGTGGTAGCACCACCAGACTCCATCGTCATGACCCTTGCGTGCAGCGAGAGGAGGGGGCCGCAGCGTTCAGATCGTCGCGTTAGAGCGGTTTGTTTGCTTTGATGCGTTGAATCGCCGTCAAGCTGCCTGGTTGCGTCAGGGGCGCGAAGGTCGCACATTCCCGTGACGCTCAATGGGGTGGATGGCAGCCCAGCCGGTAACTGTTACGAGGAGGAGTTCTCTCGATGATTCCGATCGACAAGGAACAGGTCAGACTACTTGAGCAGCGACTGCGTGGAATTGGCGTCGACCGACGCACGTTCATGAAGATCGCTGGCGCAGCGATGGCTGCACCTGCAGTGGGTTCGCTTCTCGCGGCCTGCGGTGGCGATGACGACGACGATACGCCATCCGCCACAAACACGACGGCCGCAGCAGCGCCGACCGAAACGACAGGTTCGGCTGGTGCCGAGGCCACAAACACGACCGCAGCGCCAAGCACCGATGCGTCGCCAACAGCCGCAGGCGCTGCTCCGACAGCAACGACCGCCACGCCTGCCGCGACTCCGTCCCAGGCATCGTCATCCATCGATGCCGACCAGACGATGCACACGATCGGCGTTCGCGCCGAACCTGCCAGCCACGACTTCAATGCCGACCTGTACGCTGGTGGCGTTCCGCAGATCTGGATGGGGCTCTCGACTTACGATGTGAACCTCAACCCGATTCCAGGGTGGGCGACCGAATGGGAGCCAAACGAAGACGCCAGTGTCTGGACCTACCACATTCGCCCTGACAACACTGGTTTCTCGAATGGCGACCCGGTCACCGCTGAGACGTTTGCGTACTCATGGAAGCGCCTTTTGACACCTGAGACGGCCGCTCCGTACGCATCGATCCTCTTCGACATCAAGAACGCAGAGGACATCAATCTCAACGGCGCAGACCCGGAAACGCTTGGAGTTACTGTCGTCGACGACTGGACCCTCGAGGTCGAGATGATCGGCCCACGCGGTCTGTTTCCGGTTATCGTCGGTTATGTTGCCTGCGTCCCAACACATCCACCGTCCGTCGAAAAGGGCAACTACTCGACCGATCCTGCCGACGGCGAGGTCATCTCGAATGGTCCATTCATCATCACCGAGTGGAACCACAACGAGGATTGCCAACTCGAAAAGAACCCGAATTACTGGGATGCCGACAATATCATCCTCGAGCACATTGACTGGAAGATCGTTCCAGCCGAACAGGGTATGCTCCCGTACGAGGCTGGTGAGGTCGACTGGACGCTCGTGCCTGGCGCCGACCTGCCGCGTGTCCAGTCCGACCCAGAAATGAGCCAGGAACTTGAGAAGTGGGTTGAGCCACTTATCTGGAAGATTCTGCCTGGAACCAATGTCGCGCCGTTTGATGATATCGAAGCGCGCCATGCCCTCCAGCGTTCGATCGACCGACCGCGCATCAACGAACTCACCAATGGCGGTGGCGATCCTGCATACTGCCTGATGCCGCCAGGTCTATTCGCCTACTTTGGCGAGGAATTCAAGGACCTGTGCGATTTCAATCTGGACGTAGCTAAGGAGCACCTGGCCGCTTCAGCCTACGCTGATGGTAACTGGCCGAAAGTGACGATGATCCTCCGCAACGAGGCACATCTCAACTCGACCATCATGGCCGAAGACATTGCGGCGCAGGTTCAGGATAACCTGGGACTCGATATCGAACTCCAAATCATGGATGTTCAGGCGTTCCGCCAACTTCAGTTCCAGAACACCTACGAACTGTGCTGGATCCGTTGGTTCTACGACTATCCGGATCCGAACAATGGCTACTTCGACATGTTCTATTCGAACAAGGAATCGGGCAAGCGCCAGGCATGGTCAAATTCTGAGTTCGACGCCCTCACGATCGCCGGTAAGGAAGCCGCTGATCCTGAAGAGCGGCTCGATATCTACCGCCAGTGCGAGCAGATCATGCACGAAGAAGTCGGATACATTCCAATCGTCTACCGCAACGCCTACTACGTCTACAAGCCGTGGTTGAAGGGTGTTCCGGTCAACGACGCCGGGTTCGTGACGCCGAACGGCAATATCTACCTCGGCATGTGGGACACCGTCTACATTGAGGGGCGCGACGCGTAGCCCAAGCCCTTTCGACAATCAAGCGACGCATCGCACAGGGGAGCCTATCGGCTCCCCTCGTTCATTGGACGAATGGCTTGGACGACACAGGGTGAATATGGCATGGCTGCGTGCGATTTGGCACTTTCCGCTACCATTCACTCTGTTATCCTTCAATTCGGCCCATACATGTGGACCCGCCGGGCCGTTTGGATGACCCGGCATCTCAGTTGAGTGAGGAGCGTACAACGGTGGCAAACGGCAAACCGACCTATCTCTGGTGGAACGGCAAGAGGATGAACTGGGACGACGCGACCGTCCACGTCACGGCCCTGGGATGGTCAACCGTCGGCGCAATCTTCGAGGGAATC
>JBGSWU010000551.1:0-3209 GCA_041751795.1 Thermomicrobiales bacterium | reverse complement strand
GGATGTTGTAGCAGCGCCTTGACCGATGCGTAGCCGCCACCGGAGTGACCGTAGATGCCGACCCGGTCGAGGTCGATCGACCGGTCACGAGCGGCGAGTTGGCGCAAGGCCGCGATATGGTCGGGAAGGCCGCCGCCATCTTCGAAGTTCGTGTAAGCGTAGTCGTGGAATGCCTTCGATCGAAACGGCATTCCCTGTGCATCGATCATCACGACGATGAACCCGAGTTCCGCCAACGATTGCGCCGCCCAGAACCCTGCAATTGCTGATGTATCGGTCGCGGGGAAACCAATCGGAGCCTGGACCCGCTGCGGCCCCGGGTAGATCGAATCGAGGACGGGATATCGGCGTGTTGGATCGTCGTTCGTCGGGCGGATCACGAGCGCATGGATATCGGTGACGCCATCGCGCGCCTTGAGCGTATGACGCTGTGGGAATTGCCAGCCGGTCGTCAGCAAGCCGCTGATGTCCGCTTTTTCGAGCGAAACGAGAATCGTTCCCTCGTGGTCGCGAACGACCGATTCTGGTGGCAGGTCGGGTCGGGAGAACGTATCAACGAAGAACCTCCCGGATTTCGAGGCGGTGATCTGGTGGTCGGCATCTTCGGGCGACAGGAGGTCAACCTCGCCGCCGTCGAGACTGACACGACAGAGTTGCCGCTGGTACGGGTTCTGATCCTTTTCCCGGCCACCAGCGGTGAAGTAAACGACGCGCTCATCCTCATTGACGTGGATCAGTTCACGGACGACCCACGCGCCACTGGTGAGTTGCCGCTGTACGTCGCCCGATGCCGCGTCGTATAGATAAAGATGACCCCACCCGTCACGTTGGGAGTGCCAGATTGCCTCACGAGCGTCACCGGAAAGCCAGACCATTGGCTTGTCGGTCGTCGGTGACAGGTGCGGGACCGTCAGTGTTTTGCCACGTTCTTCGACTACGCGGATGGTTTCCCCAGTAGCGGCGTCGATGGCGTGGAAACTGGCTCCCAGGAAACCGCGCTCCCTGTGAATGAACCATGCTCTCTCACTATTCGAACACCAGCCGACGTAATTCCGCTCGGGCGGCGCGAATGCGACACAGGCGATGGGTTCGGTTTGTACCTGCGTGACGTCCCCCGATTCAACGTCGATGATGATGAGACTTGCCTGCGCGAGATGATCGTCTCCGGGTAGCGGCATCCGGTAGGAGTGCGGGATAGCACGCGCTCCGTGATTCCCCGGATGCCCTTGAAGTAGCCACATCTCGCGAACTTGGCGTTGATCGAGCCGGTGGGTCAGGAGTTTCGTCGAATCGGGCGACCAGACCGCAGAGGGCGGCACCTTCTTTCCAGCCAGCCGGTCCGATACTGCGGTTGTCCGGCCTTCAGGGAGGCTGGCGTGATCGTTGTACGGCTCGCCATCGCTGGTGAGTTGCCGTTCAGCTCCACCATCGATCTCTCGTACCCAGAGGTTGTGGTCGCGGACGAACGCTTCGTATCGGCCGTCAGGTGAAGCGAGGATGCCGGTTTCGTGCCCAAATTTCGGGTCCAGCTCGCGACAGGTGTAGGTGTTGAGATCGCACTCCCAGCGAGCGTCATAGGCAGTGAATCGGACGTTGCTGTTGATCGGTTCAATGTCGCTGAATTGAAGATGGTCGTGCGTCGTCGGATGGCCGGATGCGCGTGAAAGTGCTGCCGCGAGACGGAGATGGTCGAACGCCGGTTCTCGTGTTCCGGCATTGGGATCGACGATGATGTACTCTGTGCCGTTGCGTGTCCGATTGCGATACCAGAACGATTCTGAATCCCCAATCCAGTGCGGTTCGACAGTGGCGTTGAACACGAGTTTCTCAACATTCCACGGCAGGAATGCTTCGGCGCGGGCGTAGTCTGTGCGGCCGACAGTTCGCCGGATGCCGGTCATCTTGGCTCCTCGATCATCGTTCGATTCAGTTGGCTTGCAACGCGAATGGTGCGTGCAGCCTCATACATGCGCCGAATGATCGCATGGACGAGGACGAGGCTGGGGATTGCGACCGTCCAGCGACTTCCTATGGAACGCGCTGCGCCCACTCGCTGGTTGGGAACCGGGCCATCAGGGTGTCCCAGATGGCGTACATCGCCGGGTTGGAGTGGGTCAGCAGGTAGGTAGCGATCCCGCGACGGTAGATGGCCTCGGCAGCGAACGGGCCGTCGGGATCGCTCTGTTCCGCCCGTTCTAGGAGGGTGATTGCGTGTTCGGTCTTGCTCCAGCGGATCGAGTGTTCGGCTTCGCCGATGTCGAGCATCGTCAGGAAATGGCGCGGCGGCAGGAAGTTGATTGATCGGTAGTGGACCGCCATCCGCCGGTCAGCGATCAGGATCGTTGGCGTCCAGATCACGTTCAGTGGGCGGACGACCTCGCGAGGCGCCTCGAATAGGTGGAGATTGAGCGGAATGAAACGCTCGGTCACTGCCTCAGCGACGTCGGCGTTGGGGTACGTATCGGCATCCAGCCGATCGCATCCTCGTCAGGGGACCTTGTAGACATCGATCAGGATTGGCCGACGCATTCGCAATGCTCGCTCCTGCGCCTCGGCATGATCGTGGATCCAGTCGATTGTCATAACGAGTCAGCCTGTCCGTTGATAGTTCGATGGACGTTTCAATTTCCCAACAAATAGCGTGCCAGAATCCCTTGCGAATGCCTAATAGGGTTCGACCGTGACCGGTGTGTCCGTGAAACTGAGTCGATTATTCTGGCAAGTCGTAGTTCCGAAATGTCAGGTAGCCCGCGAAGATGATCAGCCCGGCGACCGGGCCGACGAGACGGATGCCGAGCGGGTTATCGGCGGTGTTGCCGAGGAGAAGAACGAGAGCGAGAACGAGCGGGGCCAACGCTCCGGCGGCCTTTTCGACGAAGTTCTGCGCGCCGTAGAACGTGGCCTCACGTCGCATACCCGTCCGAGCAGCGTCATCATCGCAGATGTCGGCGGTCAGTGCAGCGGGAAACAGATACACCCCGGCCAGCGGTGCGCCAGCAATCGCCATCATGACGATAATCTGCACTTCCCGCGCGACGCCCGGCAGGAATCCGGCAAAAAACAGAAGCGGAAACGTCATCGACGAGGCCAGCATCGCCATGCTGAACGCGTTGCGTTTCGATGTGCGGACAGCCAGCCGGACGAAGAACGGAACGGCAACGACCATCGCGCCAATCGCGACGGCGGTCAGGATCGATGTCCAGGTGCCT
>JBGSWU010000550.1:0-5657 GCA_041751795.1 Thermomicrobiales bacterium | reverse complement strand
TGCAATATACGAATCGACTTCGCGTACAGCCTCTCGCACTCCTCAAACCTCTTTATGGGCCACCCCTGCGATGACCTTCCACTGCCGGACGAGGCGCGCGACCTCTCCGGCTGCCCGCCGTTTGGGAAGGATGCACTCATCGTCGAATCTCATACGTGTCGAGCCGCCCATAGGACGGGTCGATGATCGTAGAAATCAAGGTAACCTCAGTCGTCAGAAACGATTCAATCTGGCCGCGCAGAGCATCCGGATACCGGGCGATCTCACTCCGTGCGTTGTCGTCGATCAGCAGCACCGTTGCGCCGGTCGACCTGACAAGCGATTCGAACGACGGGATGTCATCCATCGAGTGCGCCGACAGCTCCCAATCGAGTTGCTTGGTATTGAGCGCGATGTATTCATGCTCGCGCAGACCCCACCACCAGCGTTCGTGGCCGATGATTACAGCATCCTCTGGAATCTGCGCATCGACTCGCTGCGCGACTGCGGCGTAGTTCGAGACGATCGCCGCCTGCTCTCGATCTTGGCGGTAGGCGTCCGTTCCAGTCAACAGGACGATTGTTCCGGCAAGGAGCACGCCTGAACTCGCAGCAATTGTCGCCGTTATCCGGTGGGCAGGCGCTTGCAGTTCAGAAACACGCTGCTGGATACGCCTGAGGAACGCCACGACTGCTCCAGCAAATCCAATACACCAGGTTGGCCAGAGAACGATCGCATACAGCGGCGCTTTCGTGCTGTCGATTGCCGCTAATCCCAGCCCGCAGACCAATATCGTTGTCAACAGGATCCGCGATCCAACCTCTCCATCATGACGCGTCTGGCGAACAAGCCAGGCAATGACCGCCGCAGTCGTGGCGACGAGCAGCACGTGGCCAACACGATTTCCCGGCATTGCTCCAGCCTCGAAAAGGTGACGATACCGCGACGGCTCAGCTTGGACGTTGTCCAGGTAGAACGTGAACCGGAGAAGATCGTCTCGGCCTGCTTTGAGCGTCGATTGCCCACGGAAGTCAGACCACCAGACGAGCACATACAGCAGATATGGCACAACGACTGACGCCCACCCAGCGACAATCCTCCACAGCACCCTGGATGGATAGAACGAGCGTAATCCAGGCTGCATTGCCACCCCGACAACGATGAGCAATGCGAATGTACCGAAGAACTGCGTCAATGCCGCCGCACCCGCAACGACACCCGTCGCGAACGCCAGCCACATCTGACGCTGGTCTCGTTCGCGGGCCAGCACGTCCAACCCAACGACAGTGAGATAGACGAACGCTACAGCCGTCATGTCGTAACGGCCCGTTCGACCAACCGATAAGAACGGGAGACCCGGCCAGATATCGACAACATCCACTCGAAGCAGGGCGAGCACGACGCCACCGATCGTTGACGCGGCAAGTCCATACCAGCGATAGGCCAGCCACGTCGTCGACCAGAGGACCACGACGGCACTCGCGATCGTTACCAGCCGCGCTGATACGACTCCGGCTCCAAGAAGAGTGAAACTCAGGGATTGAAGGAAGTGATACATAGGCAGTGCGATGAAGTAATGGTGTTCTGCGCCGTAGAATCCGGTGTACAGATCAGAGCCAAACACGCCGGTTGTCGACAGCTTGTACGAGGCCGACATGATCCAGACGTCGTCACCACTCAACGTCGGGTAGGTCCCAATCGTTGGCACCGTCAACGCAAGAAACGCACACGTCAGCGAGAGTGCGAGTCCGACCCACGCAAGCACCCGGTGATGCTGGAGAATGACGTGTCGCGCCTGATGCATCGCGCTCCCTTCAATGGGCGTGATGCCTGTCGAGCTATTCGCTCGTAGCGCGATTATCGCCGATTGGGCCAATGCAGCGGTTCACCGGCCTCATCAGACGAACGACGGCCATCCGGCGTCAACCATCGATTTGTGGGGACGGAAACACGTAGACCGATGAGACATCGAGCGGAACTTCATCTGGTGTCCGGGTGACGATCCGCACTTCCTCGATATCGCCGGGAAGTGGACGCGAACCGACGTGGATCGCAACGCGACGGTATCCGTGCGTCGTGATGCCGGTCCCGAGCGCGTCGTGCAGGTAATACCATCGACCGTTGACGCGGACTGAAAGCGTCACTTCGCCAGTGTAGGATGGGTTAAAGAACGCGACGTAAACGTACTCGCTCATGTCCAGACCGTACTGCAGCCAGGCTTCTCGAGCGGCAAGTGCCAGGAAGTCAGGGTCGCGGTAGTTTCGCGCCGTTTCAACGTGGGGCATCAACGCGAGCATCTGGCGATCGATGAGACGATCGTGTCCCGTGTAGCCGACGTGCCGGAAGTTGTGGTTGGCGCTGGCGATCTGGAACACTGGACGCTCAACGCCTTCGTAATCAAAGCGCACCTGCCGGTGAT
The DNA here is from genome assembly GCA_041751795.1 of Thermomicrobiales bacterium. Classification (GTDB taxonomy): domain Bacteria; phylum Chloroflexota; class Chloroflexia; order Thermomicrobiales; family CFX8; genus JBBECJ01. Next base: position 3,259 of record JBGSWU010000550.1, on the reverse strand, counting down.
GTGGAGCCTGATAGTACGCGGCGACGATCTCTCCATTCAGAAACGTCACCCGGTACACCAGTTCCCGGTCCAAAGGATGGCCGTAGCGAGCCATCCGCTGCTCGATAGGCATCCCGCCGTTTTCGTCACTGAACCAGAGGTAGTAGTGGATCGTCATCGCCGTCGCTGACTCGGATGTCGACTCACTCACCGTGTAATAGAGGCCAAGAATCGTGTCATTCAGCCGTAGCGCGCGCTCCGGTTGCTCCAGAAGCAATGGTGCATGGCGATACGCCAGTCGCTTTTCCTCAGGCAGCTGCTCGTCGCCGGCCAGTGCATCGAGGCGGTCAACTGTCGTGATGTTTTCCAACTTAATCCGCTCGATTGCCGCGAACGCATCACCCAGATTGCGGGTTTCGGCTCGCGGGAGTTCGAAACGGGCAGTGCTCGTCGTTGCAGCGGTATGCAGAAGTGCGAACGGGATGTAGACAGCCAGCACCAGCACCGGCAACTGTCGGGGCCGAGCAAGTCGCTTGATCATTCCGATGCAGGCGCGCAACGATGCGCAGGCGGGGGGCATTCGTGGCCCTCGATGTCACGGACGTGAAAGTATAAACTTCGCTGTCGTCGTGCTGATAAGTGTAGCAACGACCCTTTGCCTGCACCGCTTACGCACGTCACAAAGGCGTCACAGATGAGCGATAACAACTGCGATCACGCCGAGTATCGAGTTCCTCTGCACTGAGAGATCAGCCCTCGCCCGGGAGTTCTTCGTCCTTCAACGCGCCGTCGTCGTCAACCCAGACTTCGCGATAGACATGCTGGAACATGAGATTATCCGGGTCGCGGCGCGGGCCTTTCTGAGAGTCGGCGCGCCGGCGCATCCGTGCCTTTGGCGGATCATCACTCCGACCAACCAACTGCCACCCTTCGCGCATACGCATGCGAACGCGCTGCTGGAAAGCTTGCTGTGGATTCTTCGACGTCATCGTCTGTCATTCTCCATCATCATGCATCATGCGCCGCTGCACCGCGTTCATCCGCGCTTCAACAACTGGCGTCGATTGACCTGACTTCCAGAGTCAGACCCATGAGCGTATCCATTTGCGCTGCGTTGCGCAATAGCCACATGCACTCAGTTATCCGAGGAACTGATGAAACGGTTCGGAAATCGTCGCGTCGGTGGGGAACCAATCTACGCGCCTCGACGTCTAACCAACAGAAGCCGGTCAATCCGTGACTTGAAAGGGCAAGACGAATGAAGTTGGGAAACAGAGTGTTGCCAGCCGTTGGGGCGTTGGTTGCCGTGACACTCATCATGGCCATCGCAATTGGCGTGGCAAACCGAAATGACTCTGGCGCGAACGCTGCCGAAACCGACGCGACGCGAACGATCAGCGTCAACGGCGAAGGGCGTGTTTCACTGACGCCGGATGTCGTCATGATGTCAGTTGGAGTCGACGAGCGCGACGAAGATCTGAAAACCGCACAAACAGCAGCGGCTGACAAGATGGACGCCATCATCGCAGCACTCAAGGCGAACGGCGTCGCCGAGGAGGACATTCAAACTGGTAACTACTCGATCTATGCTGAACGCGATTACGAGCGCGAAGGTCAGCCAGTGACAGGCTACGTCGTTTCGCACACCGTTACCGCGAAAGTTCGACAGATCGACAACGCCGGCGATGTCGTTTCCGCCGCTATCGATGCCGGAGCAAACAACGTTGGTGGTATCTGGTTCGGCCTCGACGACCCGGCTGGCGCGATCCAGCAGGCGCGTGAACTCGCCGTTGCCGACGCGAAGGCCAAAGCGACTGAACTTGCGCGGCTGGCGGATGCAACCCTTGGTCCTATCCAGGTAATCAGCGAGGGCTACTCACCATCGTCCCCGCCAGTCCCATATGACACCGCTGGCGCAGCTTATGATGACGCCGTTCGCTCATCCGCTCCGACGATCAATCCGGGACAGACTGAAGTCGTGTTGACGGTCTACGTCACCTACGCGATCAGTTAATACAACGAATCTCTCCATAGCGTGAAGCCGCCTTCCTGGTGTGGGATGGCGGCTTCACGCTTGCACTCATTACTGGCGGTATAACGCAGGCTGTCTTCTCGATTCCGGCACCATCACTTATCGGGCGCAAATATGCGCTGCCTGATCGGTCCATCATTGACCGAATCACGCCTGATCACAGACCTATACCAGCAACTTCGGCGCGGTTGGCGCTGTTCAACAGTTACTTGAATGACCAGATTAAAGCTGAACGACCATGAACGTCTCAGCTGCTGCCAAACCGAATGGGGCACCGATCTCGGAAGCGCGGTCTCGCCAGCTGACACGTAGTTCATCGGGGTCACGGGTTTGCGATCGATGGTCGAGTCGCGCAACGATCTTCCGTTCCAGGGTTGACGAGATATCGACAGCAGTCGTCGCCGACACACTCGCGAACAACCATACCTGCGACACGGCGTGGGTAGGAAGTCCTTCAGCAAGCTGCTCGGGAAAGAACAGATGGTCTCGCGCAGCAGGATACGCAGCATCGAGAACAACTCTGCCGGTCACTCGGTGATCGCGATGGGTTATGTACGGTGGATACGGCTGCTGCGGATCGTGAGTGAAGACCACCGTCGGCTGAAACTCGCGGATTAATCGGACGATCTGCGCCCGGAACGATGGCGAGTCTTCGAGTTCGCCGGCTTTCCCGTCGAGAAACCGAACGGCGCTGATTCCGATTCTTGCAGCAGCCGCGCGTTGTTCGTTGATTCGAAGATCCGCGACCTGCTCCGGAGTCAAGCGACGGTCGCTGCTCCCTTTTTCCCCGGCCGTACAGACGGCCAACCGAACTTCACAACCACGCTCAACGAGAAGCGCAAGCGTTCCGGCGCACCACGACTCGATGTCGTCCGGATGCGCACAAATCGCGAGCACACGCGTTTTCGACGGGAGTTCTGCCATTTCAGTAACGGTGGGATGCACGCGTGCTCCGTTCACAGGTGACACGGCAGGATTCACTCACACTGGCCTTGTTGTCATCAGTGAATCGCTTCGCACGCCACAGGCGCATCCCAGACTGACTGCCGTCATTTGCTTCTGCTTCTTCACGCAGCGCAAACAGGCCAAGAGACGAACACGGTCAACGGGGACCCAACTCCAGATGAGCAATCCCCGGACCAGTATCCTGCAGCCCACCCTGAATGGCGAGGGTACTTCCGTCCTGACGCGGCACTTCAGGGACATTGAGACGAGCACACAGACGCCCGCCTGGAAGACGGGCGCCCC
>JBGSWU010000549.1:0-16123 GCA_041751795.1 Thermomicrobiales bacterium | reverse complement strand
TTCTGGGACAGCACGAAGGCGCACGCGATGAAGATCCAGCGCTGCAACGACACCGGTAAGTTCTTCTTCTACCCACGGGGGATGAGCCCGTTCACACTCTCAGACAACATCTCGTGGGAACCGGTTTCGGGCAAAGGGACGCTGCACGCGTTCACGATCGTCCAGAATCAGCGCCAGCCGGGGTTTGCCGAGGAAGTTCCCTATGTCGTCGCGATGGTCGAACTCGATGAAGGCGTCCGGATGATGACGAATCTCGTCGATGTCCAGGCCGATCCTGAGCACGTCAAGATCGGGATGCCGATGGAGGTCGTCTATGAAGACGTCTCAGACGAGATCACGTTGCCGAAGTTCAAGCCGGTATAGATAAATACATCGTCAACCGTCAGACGATGAATCAAGGAGTTCTGGTTGGACCAGGTTATTCAGGTTGTCGGAGCGATGCTGATTCTCGCTGGCTTCGTACTCGCACAGTTCCGCGTGCTCCGCGTCGAATCGATGCTCTATCTGGTCCTCAACTTTCTCGGATCGGCGATCCTCGCCTGGCTGGCGTGGGTTGACCGGCAGTGGGGTTTCCTGCTGCTGGAGACAGTGTGGGCGATCGTCTCCGCCTGGGGGATCCTCGCGCTCCTCCGGGGTCGAAACATTCCGGCTGCCCACTAATGCGCGCGAGGACGACAACGGGCGGTGGGAATGCCCACCGCTCGTTGTCGTTACTGGTTCCCCACCGCCATCGCCTTGCCAACGTACTCAAAGAGTTCCCGGTCGATAGCCTCGCCAGTCGACATCGTGTCCTCGTTCTCGTAATGCGATCACAGCGAACGCTCGATCCCCGGATTTCCTCCGGTGAACTCGGCGATGAGGGCTTGCCAGCGATCCATCAACGCCTGAACCTTCGGGTTGTAAGGTTCGGTCCCAGCGTCGAGTTCAGCGCGGACTTCAGCCATCAATTTTGGCCACTCCGCTTCGACCTCGCGAATTCGCTCCTCGCCGACGGCTTCCCGCCGCTGCCGGAGCCATTCCATCTGCTCTTCGGAGTAATACTTCTCCGCCATGCTCATCATCTCCATCGTTCGTAGCAATTCATCGACTGGGGCCGTGCCGGTTCGTTTCAGGCGTTCAGCGATAGCTTCAAGCTGACTACACAGTTGCTGTTGAACCTGAAGTTGCTCCAGCACGCGTTCGATATGCATCTCGATCAGGCTGAGGGCTGCGTCGTCCAAATCGGTCAGTAGGTCGTGAATTTCGGCTAGCGGAAAGCCGAGTTGCCGCAGCGAGCGAATCTGCTGTAACCGCTCGATATCCGCGTCGCTGTAGAGCCGGTGGCCGGACTCAGTCCGACCATTAGGCTTCAACAACCCAATCTCATCGTAGTGATGGAGTGTGCGAACGGTCATCCCATTCCGCCGTGCCAATTCACCAACCTTCATCCCGGTGCTTCGCATCGCCACACCTTCGTTATTCCGGCATGCTCCAGCCGCCACCGGATCGTACAGCCTCACGTCACGTCAGGTGCAAGCCCCCAATTTCGGTTGTCAGGGGCATGGATGGAAGACGTGGCAACCAAAGCCGCACAGCATTGACTCCTCCAGGAACTGTCAGGCGATTACGATGTCCATGCCATATAGGTTTCCAGAATGAGGTCTTCTTCGAAGAGGCCGTTAGCCGCAATGTCCGTCAGGTTGTCGCGCAGGTCGCGCTCGAACCCAGTCTGCCGATCCCCCAGCACGCGCGGCGACGCGAAAGACGTTGAATACAGGAAGCCGACGACGCCATCGAGGTCGAGTTGACGGGTGTATTCAGTTCGCAAAACCTCGAAGCGTTTGAAAGGAGAACGAGCGAGCACGTCGCTCCACGGTTCGTAGGAGGTTGCAGCCTTGTACGTACCGCTCCCCGCTCGACGGTCTGATCCGAGCCAACGCTGGATCACATCGCGGACAGCAAGTTGCCAGTCGCGCTGGCTGTCCCAGATGTCGCACGATTCGCCACAGAGAACGACGCCACCGCCAGGAACCGTCAGTGAGCCGAGGGCACGGAGTGTCGCGTCGCTGTCCATCCAGTGGAAGGCGCGGCCCATCGTCGTCAGTCGCAGTCCGTCGAGCCGATTGCGATACCGCTGGAGGTCCAGCGACCCGCCTTCAAAAAAGTCCACGTTCTCGATCCCCGCTTCATCGGCAACCCGTGCTGCTTCGGACAGCATCTCCGGTTCAGGGTCCATACCAATCGCCGTTTGGACGTGCGGTGCAAGCGGAAGAAGCAACTGTCCTGTACCGCAGCCGAGATCGAGGAGCTTTCCCGTTCCATCGAGACCAAACCGCGAGACAACTGCAGAGATCATTGCGTCGGGATAGCCTGGCCGGTACCGGGAATAGTATGGCGCTGTTCCCTTGAACAGGTCTGGATACATAGACGACATCGGCAGCGTACTCCCACACTTGAACTCGACATGTGACGTTGGGATATTATCCTCGTTAGTCGATATCTGGCGCAGGGAAGGGACGACTGAATGGCGGAACAGATCAGGATCGACGCGGATCTGGTCGAAGAACGGATCATGACACTTGCAAGAATCGGTGCCTGCCACGAAACCGGGGTTTGCCGCCCGACCTACACGCAGGAATGGATCGAAGCGCAGACGCTGGTTGAATCCTGGGCTCGCGACGCAGGGATGACAACGCGCTACGACGCTGTTGGCGACCTCTACGGACGCGTCGACGGAAGCGAAGGCGGCAAGGTCATCCTGTCGGGATCGCACATCGACACGCAACTTCCCGGTGGCCGATACGACGGCGCGCTCGGTGTCATCGCTGCGCTGACGGCGATCGAAGCGCTGGTAAAGACCTATGGCCAGCCGAAGCGACCACTCGAAATGATCTCCTTCTGCGAGGAAGAAGGCAGCGCCTTCTCTGGCACGCGCTTCTGGGGATCTCGCGCCATCACCGGCGACATTCCGGATGGCGAGTGGGACAAGATTTTGGGAACGACCGGTGAGACGGTCGGCCAGGTGATGCAGCGTCTTGGATACCCGCCTGAACGGATTCCGGAAGCCCAGCGCGACGACCTGGACGCATTCATTGAACTGCACGTCGAACAGGGGCCGATTCTCGAACAGCAGGGACTGCCGGTCGGAATCGTCAACATCATCAACGGCACCTGGGGCTTTCAGGTGACGGTTCAGGGGATCGCCAACCACGCCGGAGCGCGCCCGATGGACATGCGCAACGATCCGCTTGTCGCTGCGGCCGAGATGGTGCTGGCCGTCAACCGCAATGCGTTGGCAATGGGCCGACCTGCTGTTTCAACGGTCGGCTCGCTGGTCGTCGAACCGAACGGCTCAGCCATCATCCCTGACAAGGTCACCTTTTCGATCGACTGCCGCCACAATGACCGGACGAAACTCGCTGAGTTGCGGGAAGCACACGAGCGGTCGGTGACGGAGATCGCCGCAAAGCACGGCGTTGACGTGTCATGGAGCGATCGACCGCCTCTGGAACCATGTGTCTGTGACCCGGAGATCGTAGCAACGCTCGAAACTGCCGCCCGCGAGCAGGGAATCCCGGCGCTGACGATGCCGAGTGGAGCACTGCACGACACGCAGAGAATGTCGAAGGTAGCAAGGGTATCGATGATCTTCGTCCAAAGCCGCGACGGTCGCAGCCACACGCCAGCCGAGTTCACATCGATCGAGCACGCCGTCGCTGGAATACAGGTACTCGCAGCGGCCCTTCACAAACTCGCATACTGATTCGGGCGCCGAGTGAGGCGAGAACGAGGGTGGTTGTTGTCGCCTCAGCACTTGCTAGATGCGCCAAACTGTGCGATATGTATCCGCATGGTGCGTTCTACAAGCAATGACCGCGGCGTTACCCGCCGCTGGCGCTGGCTGTTGCCGGTGCTCGTTCTTTCATTTGCGCTGGCCACTATTGCGAAAGGGCCAGTTCGAACCGGCGACCGGTCTCCGCTCGCTCGCCGTGGAGTCGGCGTACCAGTCTCGGCAACGGTGACACGCGTTCCGACCGCCACTCCATCGGCAGCGCGCTCCCTGCTAACCATTGAAATCGCGACCAGCACGCCACCTCCGTCGGCAAGCACGGCGTTACATGATGCCGCGATCGCACATGGAGCTGTCGGGCTGTCGGTCGCAGATCGGGAACAAGCGCGTGAGCGTGCAGAACTGGTGTATGCGGCACTTTGGGAACACTTCTTCATCGAGGACGATCGGCTCTTCCGTGAGGCAGTGCCGTTTGCCGATAGTGATGGAAATCCCTACTCCTATGTCTGGCCCCTCTCGCAGACCCTGGCAGCATCGAATCAGATGGCGCTGCTGCCAGACGCCGATCCTCTCCACCTGGACCACCCGCTCTTCGTGACCGGATCGATGGAACGATATCTGGACCTGAACCTGGAACCGCCAGCCTACGCGGCGTATCTCCCCTCACCTCTGGGTGATGAGAGCGATCACTTTTTCGATGACAACGCCTGGATCGGCCTCGAGATGCTTCGTGTCTACGATCTGACAGGAAATGACCTCCCTTTCGAACGGGCGAGGCAAATATTCGACTTTATCGTGTCGGGCTGGGATTTCGACGAGAGCCGTCCGAGTCCAGGCGGCGTCTTCTGGGTGGACTCGACGTGGAACATGCACCGCAATACAGTGAGCAACGCCCCGTCGGCAAAACTGGGCTTGCTGCTGGCAGAGCGTGAACCCGATCCGGATCGTCGGCAATACTACCTCGATTGGTCGAAGCGAATGTACGACTGGGTCGATGCCAGTCTGATGGAATCCGGTGGCCTGTATTGGGACCACCTCGACGAGGATGGGACGATCGATGAGACGATCTATACCTACAACCAGGGAACGATGCTAGGCGCAACACTCCTCCTGTATGACGCGACTGGCGACGAACGCTATCTGGAACGTGCTGAGGAAATAAGCCTGGCCGTCATCGCCCGCTGGGATTCCAATGAACTTCTGGGCCAGCCAATTGCCTTTAACGCAATCCTGTTTCATAATCTGCTGATCATGAACGACCAGCGCCCGAATCCAGCCTATCTGAACCTGATGCTCACCTATGCCGATCAAATCTGGCTCGGGCACCGCGATCCTGATACGGGCCTCGTCACTACGGGTACCCCGACGCCGTTGCTGGATCAGTCCGGCGCTGCCAGAATCTATGCAATGCTGGCGGGATACGGATCGTAGGACTTCCAGCCAACCAACGTCACGGAGTTGACTGATGATCACCAACATTCTGCGCGGCGAGCGCGTCAGGCTAACGGCAATGCGTACTGATGACGCCGCCATACTTGCCCATTGGTGGGAGCATGGCGACTTCATGCGTGACTACGATTCAGTGCCAGCGATCCCGAAAACCACAGCAGAGATCGCGAAGAATATTGAGAACCATCAGAGCAGGTCGGATACGATCCAGTTTGCGATCCGTCGCATCGACGACGAACTGCTCCTCGGCCAGCTCGAGTTCGACGGAATCTCGTGGCCGCACCGCACATCGTACGTAAGCATCGTCATCCTGGATAGGGAGCAACGCGGGAAGGGTTACGGCCAGGAGGCGATGAAACTCGGTCTGGGATTTGCCTTCCACGAACTCAACCTGCATCGCATTGCGTTAACGGTTTTTTCGTACAACACCCGCGCGATTGAGATCTACGAACGCTTCGGGTTTGTCCACGAGGGAACGCATCGCGAGTTCCTCGAACGCGATGGAAAACGGTACGACATGCGACTCTATGGACTGTTACGTCACGAGTGGGAAGCACGGACCCACGCGGTGGGTTGAGCCGTCAACGTTGGTTGTAAAGTTCCACCGTCCATCGCCACTCGCTGCCGTCCTCAGCGTTCCACCATGATTTGAGGATGGCGACCTCACCGCCAGGCATAATCACGGGCAACCCGATGTCATCATCTGTCGGCCATTCGTCAACGCGCGTGATTCCGCCGTTTGATCGCGTCAGACGTGTCATCGGTCGATCAGCCGTCCGCTCCAGGCCATCCGCAAAGGCGAGCCGATGACCAGTGTCGTCTCGCACTTCGACTCGAAGCGAATCCGGTGCTGAGTGGACGAGTAGGGTATCCGTCGCGTCCATTCGACCCAGCGCAAACGACAGTCCCTGCGCAGCCGCGTTCGGAAACCAGAGATCCCAGATTTCCTGTTGAGCCATTCACCACTCCATTGTCACGTATGAACCGTTGCTACATTTTCGGTTCCACTTTCGCATTACGTATGCCTCAAACACAGCCAACGATCAGCAGCGCGCCGGAATCTATCTTGCTATACAGCATGAGACGATCAACGTCCTGCATCTTCATCAAAGGACCTACCTGCCAGTGCGATTTCAAATGGTTGCTCGTACCCCGCATCCCGACTTCCTCGATCTCCCGTGGCACCAGCCGCTTGAGGAATGGGAGTCCGATCGTATCGTCGAGGTCGCGCGAGGTATCCATCGCCATGTCGTTCGCTTCGTAAACTACGACGGCGTTCTTTATGCCATCAAGGAGCTACCAGATCGCATCGCAGAGCGCGAGTACCGGATGCTTCGGCGACTTGCCGAGGAAGAGATTCCAGTCGTCACTGTCATCGGGACGGTCACGAACCGATCGACCGGGGACGCGGTTCCCGGAGCAAGCAGCGGCGAGAGCAACGAAGAACTGTCTGGAGTGCTCGTCACACGTCATCTGGAGTTTTCACTACCGTACAGGACGTTGTTCACCGGCCATGGTATTCCGCACCTACGCGATCGGCTGCTCGACGCGCTCGCAGAACTCCTCGTCCGACTCCACCTGGCAAACTTCTTCTGGGGCGATTGCTCACTCTCAAACACGCTGTTTCGACGCGATGCCGGGGAACTCGAAGCCTACCTGGTCGACGCCGAGACGGGTGAGATCCACCCCACGCTCTCCGAGCGGATGCGCCGCTACGATATCGACATCGCTGAAGAGAACGTCGCCGGCGAACTGATGGACGTGAAGGCAGGCTTCGGCCTGCCGGACGAGATTGACCCGATCGAAACAGCCCATAGCCTCCGCCGGCGATATGAGAGCCTCTGGACGGAGTTGACCCACGAGGAAACGTTCGGGCCAGACGAGCGGCACAAGATCGACGCGAGGCTGCGACGCCTCAACGACCTCGGCTTCGACGTTGATGAGATGGAACTCATCACTTCGGGCGATGGCTACCGGCTCCGGATGCACACCCAGGTCGTCGAACCAGGTCACCATCGCCGCCGTCTTCTGATGCTTACTGGCCTCGATGTGCAGGAGAATCAGGCCCGGCGACTGCTCTACGACATCAGTAGTTTTCGTCAGTCAATCGAACGGAAACAGGGGCGTCCGGTTCCCGAGTCGGTTGTTGCGTACCGCTGGCTATCTGAAGTATTTGAGTCGACGATCGCCGCCATCCCCGACGAACTTCGCGGCAAGTTCCAGCCAGCCGAGGTCTATCATCAGATCCTAGAACATCGATGGTTCATGTCCGAACTCGAAGACAAGGATGTCGGACTGCGTCGGGCGCTGCGCTCGTACGTCGCGAATGTCCTCAGACACGTTCCCGACGAAGTCCGTGTGTTGTCAGATGACGACGAGGGGGACACGCAAGCCACCAACGAATTGCCATTGATCACCCCGTAGCGTGCAGAGCGAACGAATCACGCTCAACGACGATGTATGAGGGCAAGCCAAGGCTCTTCCAGATCGGAAACGGATCGAGGTCGTTCGCCCGAGCGACCAGGAGCACAATGACGGTGCCGTGAGCCACGATGATGAGTGTTCCGGGGGGCTGCGAGGAGATCGCAGAACGCATGGCCGATTCGAATCGCCGATGAGCGGCATCGGCGGATTCGTAACCGTAGATGACCGCATCGGGATGTGAGAACAGCTTTCGAATGTGCTCGTCAAAGACCGAGGGAGAGTCGAACGGCAGCACGCCTCGCTCATGCTCATGCAAGCCAGGCTTGATGATCGCCTGGAGTCGCAACTGCGCCGCGATGATCTCGCCTGTTTCGATCGCTTTTGATTCATCGCTCGTCAGAACGGCGATCGGCTGAAAGTCAACCAACGCTATCCCAAGTCGCTTGGAGGCATCGCGTCCAGAATTGGAAAGTCGCCATGTCCGAGGGGGAGCCATTGGGTCGATGTCTGGCATCGCGTGTTTGACCAGAATCAGTTTGTCGATCGCCATTGGCAGCGTCCTTCACATCGCAGCAATTCGCTGCAAGAATCTACCGACACCGAAATGAAATCATCTGGAGGCAATGCATGGACCCCGCTGCTGAAACAGAACTCCGGCGTTTCTTCTCAGCACTCGCCGATGAACGCAGCCTGAGGATCGCTGGTCATCTCGTTGAACAGGAAGCAACGATACCCGAGCTGGCGGCGGTTCTCGACATCCGTCCTCAGGTTGTCACCCGGCACCTGACAACGCTGGCCGGGGCCGGACTGGTTTCGTCGACGCAGCTGGAAGGGCGGACAACCTGGACACTCGACATCGACGCGTTGCGGGAGCAACGCAAGCGGCTACTTGCACGCGAGCGAACCCCGTCACCTGCCGATGAACCTGGAACCCCAGACTGGAACAGGGCTGTCCTTGGGAACTTCTTCGACGGAGAGCGACTGAAGGAGATTCCAGCGAATCCAAAGAAACGACAGGTCATCCTCACCTGGCTCGTCGAACGGTTCGACCGAGATACGCGCTATCCCGAACGCGAGGTCAACGAGATCATCAAGAAGCACCACCCGGATTCGGCGGCTTTGCGACGCGAACTCATCGATCGCGGGTACATGCAACGGTCTGACGGCGTCTACTGGCGCGTTGAACGCGAAACTTCAGAACAATCCGTCGACGCGTCGGCGTCATGACGCAGGATCACTCGCTGGGCTGAGGATCGCGAGGTAACTGGACGAAGAACCTGCTGCCTCGCCCCAGCGTACTCTCGACGCCAATCGTGCCGCCGTGTCGTTCGATGATTTCTGCTGAGATGAAGAGGCCAAGTCCGGTGCCGCCGATACTTTGCCGGGCGACGTCGCCGCGTGCAAACGGTTGGAAGAGTGTCTCTTGTTCTTCAGGACTAATGCCAAGGCCCTGATCAGTGACCTCGATTTCAATCATGTCGCCTCTACCCGAGACCGAGACAACCACACGGCCACCTTCGGGGGAGTATTTGAGGGCATTCGATACCAGGTTGGTGATGACCTGATCGATCCGACTCGGGTCGATCATCGCGACAACCGGGATCGCCGCGTCAAGTATCAGATCGTGCTCCGGCAACCGCTGTGAAATGGACTCAAACCGCTCGATCGCCTGCCTGGCGAGTTCGACAACGTCGCATTGCTCGCGGCGAAGTTCGAGATGCCCCTGTTGAATGCGCGTTGCGTCCAGAAGGTCGAGCACGAGATTCTCAAGCCGGTTGATTTCTGACTGAATCTGGTCAACCAGCGGCGAAACTCGAGCGCGCTCGATCGGATCCTGTCTCAGACGGCGATCGAGTAACTGCGCAGACGCCTTGACCGAGGTGAGAGGTGTCTTCAACTCGTGAGAAGCAATTGACAGGAACTGTTCACGAGCGCGGATCGCATCCTGCGCCTCTCGATACAGCCGGGCATTTTCGATCGCCATGCCAGCCCGGTCGGCGAGTTCTTGCATCAACAGCAGATCCTCTTCGGTGTACGGCTCGCCAGGACCCTCTCGACCGAGCCCCAGCGTTCCGATCGTTCGCTCCCGCACGCGGACGATGACAATAATGATGCTGTGCAGAGGAACCTGCTCGATGTCCTCGACATGTCCGGCGGAGACTGACGACCGCAACTCATCCCGAGAAATAGACGGGAGAAACACGGGTCGGCCCGTCGCAATGACGCGGCCAACAAGTCCCTCGTCAACGCGCTGCGTTTCTCTGGACAGGAATTCAGTCAGTTTGGCCCGTCGGTCGGCATCGGGATGAAACACTGCGGCAACCGGAAGTGATACTTCATCATCGGAGAGCAGTCGCAGAATGCACTGATCTCCGATGAGTTCACCAGCCGAGCGAGCCACCGCATCAAGCACTGCCTGCAAATCCAAGCTTGCTTCAGCAAACGCGTGCGTCGCGCTCGCCAGCGCGCGAAGCCGCGCCGCAGCCTGTTGTGACTCGTGGAACAGCAATGCATGGTCGACGGCTGTCGCCGACCGGCGGGCAAGTTCCAACGCAACCGCGAGGTCAGATTGGTCGTAATGTCGTCCCGATTCAGCGTACATCAGTGACAATGCACCGATTCGCTGACCGTGCGCTTCGAGAGGAACGACGATCACAGATTGAAATCCGATCGCGTCCATCACATTCACGCGCTCAGCCGTGAGGCCCGCGACGATAATAGTTTCGGTAGAAATCGTCTCGTGGAGCGTCACCCGACCGTCACGAATTGCCAGCATCACTGGATGCTGGGGTTCGATTGGATGGCGTGTGATCAAACTGTTGACCAATTGTTCATTTTCCTGGTGGGAATGCGCTGCAACGCGGCGAAGCGATCCGTCCCGTTGAACGATGTCGAAGACACACAAGTCGGCCAGAAACGGGACGGCAATACGAGCGACTCGTAACAACGTTTCATCTAGGTCAAGCGTCGATGACAACAGTGTCGTCGCTTCAGCCAGGAAGTCCTGCACTCGCTCGGCATGTTTACGCTCTGTTACATCATGAAAGATGTTGATCGCGTACTGAACCGTGCCGTCTTGATCGAACACTGGCGTCGCGCTGACGAGCGACCACCGTTCCTGCCCAGTGGCACTTACTCGAAACCGTATCAGGGTCTCTGCCGACTCGCGTCCTTGCAGCGCCGCTCGACCGGGCAACTGGTCGAGTGGAAACGGGTTACCGTCATCGTCAAGCATCTGATAACGATTGAAGAGATCCGCGACCGGAGTCGTCAGCAACTCTTCGACGGTCTCGCAACCGGTCATTCGTGCTGCCGCCTCGTTGGCGTAGATCAGTTTCCCGGTCGCATCCTGAACGGTAATACCATCAGCGACACCCCGCAGGATGATCTCCAGTTCGTCACGAGACCGACGTAGATCTTCTTCCGCCCGCCACCGGTCGCTGACATCCCGTGCGATCCCGAAGAGTTCGACAACGCGACCATCGTCGACCTTCGGAGCCAGGCGGAACTCGCCAACAATCTGGCGACCATCCTGACTGCGTACTCGCAGTTCAAATGGCGGTGGAGCAACGCCGTGCAGCAACTCTTCAAATTGCTGGAACGCGAATGGCAGGTCATCCGGATCAACGATTCCGGAAAACGACCGCCCTAGCCAATCCGAACGTGACCAGCCGGTGAGCCGATCGAATGCGGGGCTAAGACTCGTAAAAGTCCCGTCTGTCGCTGAAATACTGAAAATCGCATCCGGCGCCATCTCGACCAGCGTTCGAAATCGTTCTTCACTTTCGCCAAGTGCGTCCTCGGCCAGCGATCGTTCTATCGCGGCCGCCAGTATATTGGCGACCGACTGGATGAAGTTGACATCATCGGAATTGAACGGGCGTCGTCGCGTCGTATGTGCACCAAGGACTCCCCAAGGCGTTCCTGGGCCATGGATGACGACGCTCAACCCACTGCTCACGTGGTGTTCTAGCAGAAGGTTTGGTCCGCCAAAACGTGTTTCACTGCGGAGGTCGTCGACGATCACGGGCTGACTGGAAGTTAACGTATACCCTGCCTGCGAATCGCGATCTGTTCCAACCGTCGCCGTGCCAACGAGTCCCGGCTGCCAGCCAACACCTGATCGTAGAAGCATTTCCTTGCCACCAGGCAACAGTTCAAGGACCTTGCAGTACTCGACATCGAGAATATCCGCGATCGTCTCGACAGCAATATTCATCAGATCCTGTGGATCGCCACCATCGAGGGCACGTACGCCCAGGTTCGCCACTGCCTGCTGCATGCGTGCACGGGATTCGAGAAGATCGCCCGTTCCAGCGGCATTCGCCGCCCTGACATCAGTGTCAGTCACACGTTGCTCCCTGAAGCGGAGTCGATATTACTCAAACCCACCGCCTGTCGGATAGTCGCATTCGACGACCGAGGAACCGGCCCATTCAACGGCACCCGTACGAGCGACATTGTACCGCCACGACGCTCGCTATTTCGCCGTCGACGCGTCATGGACGATGTCGCCACCGATCACCGTCGCCAGGACACGCAAGTCCTTGATTTCTTCAGGCACCGCCACTGGATCATTGGAAATGACCGCGAAGTCAGCGAAGTAGCCGGGAGCGATCGTACCAAGTTGTCGTTCCTGAAATCCCAGATAGGCGGCGTCTGGCCCGAAGCCACGAAGCGCCTGTTCCACGCTGACGTTCTCGTGCTCACCAATAACTTGCCCGCCGGACGTCCGCCGATTGACGGCCAACCAGATTCCGAGAAGCGGTTTCACTTCGGTCACCGGGCAATCGGAGTGCAGCCCCCAGCGAATACCGAGCGACGTCATGCTCGCCAGCGGCTCCATCCGTGATGCGCGTTCTGGTCCGAGAAACCGCGAGATGTGACGATCGCCGAAATACCAGAGGTGATTGGCGAAGACGCTGGCGGCAACACCAAGGCGCGCCATTCGTTCGAGTTGATCGGGACGAGCCGTCTGGCAGTGCTCGATGCGGTGCCGGTGGTCGGATCGTGGGTGTGAAGCCAACGCAGCCTCATACGCATTGAGGATGTCATCGATTGCGCTGTCACCATTTCCGTGAATAGCGATCTGCCGCCCGGCTCGATGATGCTGTAGCACCATTTCGGCCAGTTGCGCTGGTTCGTAGATCTTGACTCCATAGGTATCGGGAGCGTCAAAGTACGATTCTGTCAACGAAGCGGTATACGCCTGGATCGCTCCATCCTGAAAGAACTTGACCGGCCCAGCGACTAATCGCCCCGGAGGAAGACCGTAGGACGATCCGAGGTCTCCAGCCTGCCCTTCGAGTGCCCCGTCATACAGTTCGGGTGCGATCATCATCGTCACACGCACCGGCAGTTCACCTGCCAGCATTGCTTGGGCATATGCGTCGATCTTGTCGCGCGTGGCAATCAACGCATCATGGACTGCGGAGACTCCGGTCGGAACGAACTGATCGCGAGAGTTCCGCAATCCGGCACGTAGTGTGTCAATCGTCGGCGCGGCGAGTTGATCGGAAACGAGACTCATTGCCGGACTTTCGAGGAAGACACCGTTCGGCTCACCGTGCTCGTCGCGAAGAATCTCGCCGCCCGGCATATCTGGTGTGTTTCGATCGATTCCTGCCCGCCTCAACGCCTCCGAGTTCGCGACGAGTCCGTGATAGGAGATGTGCCAAATGATGACGGGATGGTCGGGCGCTGCCTCGTC
Organism: Thermomicrobiales bacterium; assembly: GCA_041751795.1. Classification (GTDB taxonomy): domain Bacteria; phylum Chloroflexota; class Chloroflexia; order Thermomicrobiales; family CFX8; genus JBBECJ01. The sequence goes on along the minus strand of JBGSWU010000549.1, from coordinate 2,771 downwards.
GAGGTCAAAGCGCGTCGGATGTCGGTCTTCGGTCAGTAACGTCTGGTCGTACCCTCGCCCGAGTACCCAGTCCCCAGCGGGAGTGATCTCAGCCCTGTCACGAATCGCTGTCTGGAGTTCGGCGATCGATCCGACCTGACTGCCACGGCAGTCAACCTGAGCGAACGCTTGACCGGCGTCCATGAAGTGGTTGTGACTTTCGATAAACCCGGGAAGCAACGTGGCCCCGGCGAGATCGATCTCCCGCGCACCACTAGATTGGCTGCGGACAGCGATTGACTCGCCAACGAGCGCAACCCGTCCGTCCCGGACGAGGACCGCTTCCGCCACTGGGTTTGAAGGATCAAGCGTTCGCACGAGTCCATTGACGAAGACCACGTCACCGTTTGCCATCGTTCTTCCTCCTCATCCACTCAGTTTGGTTTGACGACATTGTCTATCAGTCGCACCTTTCCGTGAAGAGCAGGATACGGCAGGCAACGATGCTCGTTGACGATATCGGCGATGAACCCTAGGCTACGAACATCGTCAATCACCCGTGCCAGCGTCTCCAACCGGAAGGAACGGCCTGTGTCCGAGATTCGTTCGATTCTGGCCACCATGCGAAACAGGCGTCGCAGACACGACGCTGAGCTAGTGTCAATCACCACAGAGCAGATGAATTCGACAACGACATTTACGTTCGAAACAGTGATGACTGGTGGAGATGGGCGGACGACTGGGGCAGGTGCAGGATGGTTGTTTCTGCGTCGCGCCGATCACCTTGAAGAGCATGCGATCCAGATCGAAGGCATCCTGCGCGACCGGTTGAACGTGCGTCAGACCCAGGCACATCGCATCTGGTGCCGGAATCAAATCTCGCGCAGCGACTTCTATGCCTCGATTGCAGGGATGACGGACGCTGATCTGGACGACCGGACGGGCTTGCCGGACGGCGAGTGGTCGCTGCGCCAGATTCTCGAGCACCTGATCGTCGTCGAACGGTACTACACGCTGGACGCGATTCATGCCCTCGCGCGGTTCCACGCCGGGGAGCCACACGGCGAACTCCCGGACGACGAGTTGCAGGTCGAACGACCCAATGCATCGCTCGATCAGTTGGTCGACGCATATGACGCTGTCCGAGAGGAAGCACTGGCAGCACTAACCGGCCTCTCCGATGACGAATTGAACGCACCATCACGCTGGGAGGGAATCGACATAGACGTCCGATTCCTGCTGATGCGGTTTGCTCAACACGAGCGGGAACATACTGACCAGATCCTGAAATGGCGCGACTCTATCAACAAACGTCCGAGCGAAGCCGATAGGCTGCTCGGCCTCTGCTGGCGGCAAAGCGGTGTTCTCGAAGGCTGTCTCATCGGTGCGTCCGACGACGTGCTAGACCGAGATCCAGGCGACGGCGAGTTGACGATTCGGCGAATCCTTGACCATATCGGAAGCGCGGAATCATATTTCAAGCGATTGATCGTCGGTGCCGTCGACTCCGAGCAACAGTAGGTGTGGCGATGACACGATCCACGCCATCATTATTGGTGCGATAATCACGGAATGAAGACACGAACGCTGTTCGGCCCAGATCAATCGAGCCAGTTCGCGATCAGCCGGTTCACGGCACTCGATGAAATCGAGTTCGCCGTCGGTGAACGCATGGAACACACACGCTTTCCCGATGAACGACTGTACGTCGTCACCGACGGGCGCGGGATGCTTGATGTTTATCCCGGAGACCAGTACGACATCCGGCAAACCACAGCCCTCTGGACGACACCGATGATCCCAATCTCGATCTGGAACACCGGACCTCGTCCACTCCACGCAGTCGTTTTCCGCGTTGGCAATGTGCCGGTCCCAGACGTCTCGAATGGGATGCTCACCTGGACGGCTGTCAGCGCATCGGGCGAGGCGACGCCTGGATCGGGCCAGAACACCGTCTACGTTTACGAGCAACCCCGCCACGAAGAAGGGTTGCACCTGCGAATTCACCTGATTCCACTGCGACGATCGCAACGCACCCACGATCCAGCCGAGATGCTGATTCTGTTGCCTGGCGGCAGCACCCAACTCCATACCCACCCGGACATCGAGGAATCAATATACATCCTTGCAGGTACCGGCAGCGCGTCATGGGATGACGATCAGGTTCCGCTTGAGCCGGGATCGGTACTCTGCTACCCACCGGGCGTCATGAGGAAGATCGTCAACACGGGCGACAGCATCCTCACCTACGTCTGTCACGCCGCCAGCCTGAACGACGGCTGACCGTCGCTCCCGCGCACATCACGATTCAACGCGCTTGCAATTCCCCCAGACCTCGACACCGACTGACGCACTACCCGCCTGGCGCTCGCCGCTCCAGAGTGGCACCGTGCAGGTTTCGCGGAGCAGGTTCTTCCAGAGTTGTGCGTTGACGAACGTCTCCTCATCGGAACTGAAGATTCCAAAGACGGATCGGGACGCGACAACGATGATCTTGGATTTCGCCCGGCTGAGCGCGACCGTCAGTCGCCGAGGGTCCATCAGGAACTTGCTGGCAGCGACGAGGTATTGGGGGTCGCTTTCTGTGGCAGTGTAGACGATGACGTGCCGCTCGTCTCCCTGAAATCGTTCCACGGTATCGACGGCACTCTTGATAATCGTCCCGTCATCGGGATGAAGGTGCGTCACCGACGGAACGTGCTCGATGAACGCAGCACGCTGCGCGCGGTGCGGAACGACGACGCCGAGCCCGATGTATGGATCGAGACCGTTCCGCAGGAGGTTATCGTACC
>JBGSWU010000548.1:0-3284 GCA_041751795.1 Thermomicrobiales bacterium | reverse complement strand
CTCAGCTGGGCAGCCGTAGTAGCGCACCGTTCCCTTGATGCCCTGTTCAGTCATCGCCTGCTGCATCGCGAGCGCCGCGCCGAGGGCACCGACGCCGTAGAGATTGTGGCCGCAGCCGTGACCCGGCCCCCCAGCTACCAGTTCGTTGCGCTCCGGAGTAGCGTCCTGAGACAGACTCGGCAGCGCGTCATACTCCCCCAGGATGCCGATCACTGGGCTACCTTCACCCCAGCTCGCCACGAACGCAGTGTCCATCTGCCCTGCACCGAACTCGACCGAGAAGCCCGCATTCTCAAGCTCGGCCGCGATTGCCTTCGAGGCAAACGTCTCTTCCAGCCCGATCTCCGGGTTCTCCCAGATAGCCCGCGCCAGACTCGAGAACCGCTTGTAGTTTTCGTTCAGATAGCTGATAGCTGTTTCATCGCCACTCATGAATCTGCCTCCCTACTGCCCACGAGCCGCGCTCCCGGGCAGCCCAACGTCGGTTTCTATGGGGCGCATCGTAGCAGGAGCGCGCAAGATTCGTACATGGGGATGTGACACGCGAGGCACTGACTGATGTCATGGGTCTACCGCCCCGGCCTGTACGATCTTCGAGCAGGGAAGTGCCCGTGATTCGGGATATCTGCGCAATTTGGCTTGTCGTTACGCCCCGTTGTCGTCGCTGGTCAATCGTTGCCACTCGCGGAGTACCTGCTCGCGCGTCTCATCGAGCGTGCCGGAATTGTCGATGACGACATCGCCCTTGGCGATCTTTTCGGATTGCGGTGGCTGGGCATCGATCCGACGTTCGGCCTCGCTGCGATTGACGCTGTTGCGCCACACAATCCTGTCGATCTGCTGTTCCCGGTCGGCGCTGACGACCCAGACCTCGTCGCAGTCGTCGGCCATCCCTGATTCCCAGAGCTTGATCGCGTCAAGGATCAGCACATCCGGCCCCGGTGTCTCGATCGCCTTCCGCTTGGCCGCCAGTACTGGCGGCCAGGTGATGGACTCCAGTGCTTTCAGCTTCTCCGGATCGGAGAAGACCACCTTGCCAAGTTCGGGCCGGTTGATTGAGCCGTCCGCGTTGATCGTTTGTGGACCGAATTCTTCGCGGACTTGATCGGCCAGCGGCGATCCCGGCCCCATCAACCCATGGACGAGCGCGTCGCCGTCGATCGCTTCCGCTCCGAGTTCCTGGAGCATCCGGACGACGGTTGACTTTCCGGTGGCGATGTTGCCAGTCAACCCGATGACGTGTTTGCGCTGTCTCACTTCGCGATTCTCATCCTCATTCGAACGACTCTCCGGTCAATGCAATGGATCAGACCATGACGGGTTCAACCGGCATGTGTCCTACCAGGTACCATCGGTCAAGGATATAGCCAACTGGGAGATACGCCAGCAGTGCGACGAGGGCTACCTTGATGAGTATCAGCCTTTGCTGGTGTCGAGCCCGGTCGAACTCTTGTTGCCACTCCGCTCGAGTGTCGACCGTTGCGTCAGGATATCCATGAAGATGACCTTCGTAATAGCCGATATCGTCGCCAGCGTTTTCGAAGTCCTTCATTGTCCCGACGATTCGGTGATGAATGGCTGCGAGCGGACGTTCCGTCAACAGCGTTCCGTAACCGGTCTTCCAGGCGACGTCGTTCAGCGCCAGCCATGTGAGCGGGAACAGAATCAGGAAACCGATCAGCCAGACCGGGAGGACGCCGAAATGAATACCAAGGCGGTGAATCAATCGGCGAGCGTATTCGCGAGTACTCAGGGCACTCTCCTGACACTCATTCTCGTTCAGTTGTCACAAGGTCCGATTGCAAAGCATCCAGATCTGCCGTCGACTCATTCCAGCGGGTATAGGCGGCTTCAAGCTCCTGTTGCAGTGTTTCGTACATATGCCCCAGCTGGGTAACGCGGTCGACGTTGCCGTCGATGCTTGCGCGAGTCAGGTCGTCCGAGAGGTTGTTGAGTTTCTCCTCCAGTTTGCTGACCTCACGTTCAGCAGCATTCAGACGCTTCTGGGCATCCCGGATGGCCCGATCGTTGACGCGGGTTTGCTTGCCAGGATTGACCGCAGGCTTCGGAGCGGGCTGCACCGTGCCATTCGGTTCGGCCTGGGCTTTTGTGACGGCGGCAACCGGTGTTCTTGGCGGGGTCGTGGATGCCGGATTCGCCCCACTCGCCGCGGCCAGCCGTGCGCGGTGACGCTGCATGTCGGTGTAGTTGCCGATGTAGGTAGCGATCGTCCCGTCCTCGATGGCCCAGATTCGGTTCGCGATCCGGTCGACGAAGTAGCGGTCGTGCGAGACGAACAGCATCGTACCGTCGTAGCCGTCCATGACATCTTCAAGAACCTCGCGTGCGCCGATGTCGAGGTGGTTGGTCGGCTCGTCGAGGACGAGGAAGTTGGCGCGTTCGAGCGTCAGCCGCGCCAGTGCTAGTCGCGAGCGTTCGCCGCCGGAAAGTGCCGAAACGGGCTTGAAGGCGTCGTCACCGGAAAACAGGAAACGACCGAGCAGGTTGCGTGCTGCTTCCTCGCCCATATTCTGGTCGTGCAGGATTGTTTCGATCGCGCTGCGGTTCGGGTCTAGTCCCTCGTGCCCTTGTTGATAGTAGGCGACCTTGACGTTGGTGCCGAACTCGACCCGGCCTTTGAGCGCGTCGAGCTGACCGACGAAGGTCCGCAGCGTTGTCGTCTTGCCGGAACCATTCGGACCGAGCAGGGCGACCCGGTCGCCACGTTCGATTGTCAATTCCTTGTCGGTCTGGACCATGATGTCGGACTCTGTTTCGCCCATCTCGGGCCGCGGCTTGTAGCCGACGGTGATCGGTTTGACGGTCAGGACATTGCGCGATGATCGCAGGTCGGCCCGCATCCGCAGGTGGAGTTGGTCGTGTTCCTGTGGCCGGTCGATCCGTTCCAGACGAGCCAGGCGTGTTTCTCGACCGCGTGCTTCCTTCGAGCGCTGACCCGCTTTGTACTTGCGGATGAACTCCTCGGTCCGATTGATGTATTCCTGTTGCTCTTCGTACTCCTTCAACCGCCGTGTCATCCGCTCCTCGCGCAGTTCCAGGTAGCGGTTGTAGCCGCCTGCGTAGTCTTCGAGCTTGCCGAAGGCCATGTCGAGCGTCCGGGTCGTGACACGGTCGAGGAAGTAGCGGTCGTGCGAAACGACGATGAAGGCGCGGTTCCAGCCGCGCATGAAGTTCTCCAGCCACTCGATCGCCTGCAGGTCGAGGTGGTTGGTCGGCTCGTCGAGCATCAGCAGGTCTGGCTCGGAGAGTAGCGCCTTGGCCAG
>JBGSWU010000547.1:0-12373 GCA_041751795.1 Thermomicrobiales bacterium | reverse complement strand
CGGACATCGACGACGAACGGAACGCCGGAATCGAGGGCTTCTGCAAGTGCACCATCGAGTTTCGCGGGATCGTCAACGCGGATACTACCTGCACCGAGCGACCGCGAGATCGCGGCGTAATCGAAATCGGCAAAGTCGGAGGCTACTGACTGCTCGCCCATCCCATGCTTGACCCAGCCGAGGGCATTGTTGTTAAGGATAACGGTGACGATTGGAATGTTCTCCTCGACCGCGGTCAGCAACCCGTTCATCCCAATCCCGAAGCCGCCGTCTCCACACAGCGCGACGACCTGACGCTTAGGATGCACCAACTTTGCGGCCATTGCAGCCGGAACCGCGTAGCCCATCGCGGCAACGCCGTTGGCCTGGAGGAAGCCACCTGCCGAACGGCACTGGAAGAAGTGGGTCATGAAGATCCGGTTCTCACCGGCGTCACAGGTGACAATTGCGTTCGCGTCGATAACGCTGCCGAGGCTCTTGATCACCCGTTGCGGCAGAATCGGCGACACGTCGGAGTAGAGTTCCGGCGCGTCAAAGTAGCCCAACCGCGCTCGACCGTCGGCCACCCAGGCGCGTCGCTCCGAGATGTGCACGTTCGTCGGAGCGCCGGATTCACGAATGGCATCGAGCAACATCGACAGGGACTGGCGGGCATCGCCGATGACGACATGACTGGCCGGAACGGCCCATGACGCATGGAGTGGCTCGATGTCGATCTGGACGATCGTTTGACGACGAGGGTCGATCAGGTCCGGGTGGCCGTTACAGGTGTCAGCCGGCGAAAGGCGCGATCCGACGACCAGCAGCAGATCGGCTTCACCAATCAGCGCGTTCGCAACCGGCGTCCCGAAATTACCCATGACACCAAGCGCCTGGTCGTGCGTTTCGTCAAACGTGCCTTTGCCCTCCGCGGTCGTTGCGACGGCAGCGCCCAGCGTTTCAGCGAGCGACTGCAATTCTGCGTACGCTCCAGCAACTCTGACGCCGTTCCCGGAGATAACGACAGGCCGACGCGCAGCCAGGAGCGCATTGGCTGCCCGTGCGATAACTCCAGCATCCGGTGGAGGTGGTGGAACCGGCAGGTACGCACCCGTCGGGAAGAGGCGCGGGCGAGAATTAGGGCCGACCGTTCCGGTCAGCGAGCGGGAGTGGTAGAGAACGGTAACAGGACCAGGATCGCCGGTCATTGCATGCTTGATCGCGAGCTGGGTGCTACCGACGGCTTCAACCGGGCCGAGTGGCTGGAACACACGCTTCGAAAAGCCGCCGAAACTGGCTTTCGCGTCGTATGCGCCATACTCGCCCGAGCCGGACTGCGTCGGCGCGAGATGGGTAAACGGGGCAGCGTCAGTGAGTTCCGTCAATAACAGCATCGGCGAACTACCGAGGTGCGCCTCAATCGCGCCAGTCGACGCGGCCAGGACGAATGCGCCCTGTCCCATCACGACACCAGGCTTGCCGGTCAGCCGACCGTAGACCTCGGCCATGATACTGCCGAGCGCTTCTTCACGGACGAGGACGGCCCGGATCGAATCGCGATGGTCGTGGAGCGCCTTGAAAATCCCGACGGTGTTCCCGCCAGGCATCCCGAATACGAACTCTATTCCGGCGTCTTCGAGAACGCGACAGATTGCTTCCTGAACGGAAACGTCGGCGTCGAGCAGATAGTCGACGACACCCTCGGTGGCTGGGTTCGCAGTCATGGCTCACTCCTCCGATGCTGCTTCCTTTGCACGTGTGTTGGTTGACGAGCACGGTACAGCCAGCGGTGCATGCTGTAAAGAGTGATATTCAATGACGAATCGCATCGTTCGTTGACAGAACATGAGTACACTGGTAGCATGCGCGATAGTTGAATCGTCCAACGACGATGATCGGGACGAGTACGCATTCGAACGACGCTCAGAGAACCGGCGGTCTGGTGAGAGTCCGGTGCGAACGTGAATGCGGAATGGACCCGGGAGTTGCGCTCCGAACGGCTACGGCCAAGTAGGCGGCGCCGGGGACTCCGCCGTTATCAGGGAGCGGGATATCGGATGCGCACGACGCATCCCGTATTCGTCGAGGTGGGTTGAGCCAAGCGGCGTTCTGGTCCGTCCAGGCGTCTGGTTTCAGTCAACAAGGGTGGTACCGCGGGCGTGCATGTTGCACCTCCGTCCCGTTTTGGGGCGGGGGGTTTTTGTTTTCCCGCGACAGGACGAGAGCGAGAGATTGAGGAACGGCGTGAACCTGGTATTTCGGTCTAGCATCGGCAAGCGGCAATCAATCGCGGAATGGAGCCGGGCGAGCTGGCGACGCTGGTAACACGTCGCGCTGGCCGGGGAATGTCGCGCACTCCCGACGCACTTGCTGATACCCCGAAGGAACAGGAACACGACGATGATTAAGACGACGATCGAACGACACGATCAAGCATCCAGAATACGACGGCGCTATTCGCTGTCGCTGGATGAAGTCGCCGCGCTACGGGATCAGGGAAATGTTATCCCGATCTATCGCGAAATCATGGCCGACATGGAGACGCCGGTCTCCGCCTATCTGAAGATCGCCCACGGCCCGTACTCCTTCCTGCTGGAGTCCGTCGAGGGCGGCCAGCAACTGGCGCGTTACTCATTTCTTGGAGCCGACCCGTATTTGACGGTGCGCCTAGAAAACGGCATCGCCCACGGTAACCAGCGGGGATACAAGCAGGAGATTCCATTCAGCGACCCACTCGTGGCGCTGCAATCGTTCCTCGCGCCATACCGGGCAGTGAATGTCCCGAACCTTCCGCGATTTCTCGGAGGGGCAGTCGGATACCTGTCGTACGAGGCAGTGCGGTATTTCGAGAACCTCCCAACCGCCGCGAACGACCCGAACGGATTCCCGGACGGTGTCTTCATGTTCGTTGACACGATGGTTGTCTTCGATCATCTGGAACGACGAATCAAGGTTGTGTCCCATGTCCACGTCGATCCTTCGACGCCAATCAAGCGCTCGTATGACGAAGCGATCGAGCGAATCGAGCGACTGGCGAGCCGACTAGAAACCGCACGACCTGAGATTCCGGTTGGAGATCGTCCACTTGACCTGGTGCCAGTCCGCGAACGAGCGCGGCACGCGATGGATCGTGACCACTATGACCGCATCATCGAGAAGGCGAAGGCCTACATCGCCGCCGGTGACATCTTCCAGGTGGTTCTCTCGCAGCGCGTCGAAGTTGAGACGGGTGTCCACCCGTTCACGCTGTACCGGGCATTGCGAACGGTGAATCCCTCCCCATTCATGTTCTACCTGCAGATGGGGGACGAACAGATCGTCGGGGCATCGCCCGAAGCGCTGGTCCGCCTGGATGGCCGCGAGTTGACGACTCACCCGATCGCTGGGACACGCAAGCGCGGTCGGAACGAAGCCGAGGATATCGCGCTCGAAGCCGAACTGCTGGCAGATGAGAAGGAACGTGCCGAGCACGTCATGCTCGTCGATCTCGCACGCAACGATATTGGGCGGGTGGCAACGCCAGGAACGGTCGAGGTACCGGTGCTCTTACGCACCGACCGTTTCTCACATGTCATCCATATCGTGTCGCATGTAACTGGGGAACTGCGCGACGAACTCTCCGCTGTCGATGCGCTGCGAGCCTGCTTCCCAGCGGGGACGGTTTCGGGCGCGCCGAAGATCCGCGCGATGGAGATCATCGCTGAACTGGAAACCGACAAGCGCGGGTTCTACTCAGGCTGCGTCGGGTACCTGGCCTATTCCGGCAACATGGATATGGCGTTGTCGTTGCGAACGGTGGCCGTCCGCGATGGAACCGTCATCATGCAGGCAGGTGGCGGCATCGTCTACGACTCGACGGCCGACTTCGAGTATCAGGAAACGCTGAACAAGATGGGCGCTGCAATGCGGGCGCTCGAGGTCGCAGAAGAACTGGAAGCGCTCACCAGGGAATCGTTCGACATGAACGAGGACCCGGCGAACGATGACGCTCAACCGCAGGCGGACCTGCTCGTTCGGGAGGTGGTCGGGTGATTCTTCTCATTGATAACTACGACTCGTTTACATATAACCTGTATCAGTACCTATCCGAACTCGGCGGCGATGTCCAGGTGGTTCGCAACGACAAGATCACCGTTCATCAGGTACGGGACATGCATCCCGAGCGGATCGTGATCTCGCCAGGACCATGCACACCGACGGAAGCTGGCATCTCGGTCGATCTGATTCAGGAACTCGCCGGTCAGGTGCCGATCCTCGGGGTCTGCCTGGGACATCAGGCGATTGGCGCGGCTTTCGGCGCCAATGTCGTCAGGGCGCCGATGGTCATGCATGGCAAGACGAGCAACGTCACCCACGATGGACGCGGCATCTTCTCCGGTCTTCCCAGCCCATTTACGGCAACGCGCTACCACTCGCTGATCGTCGAGGAGGAGAGTCTGCCAGACTGCCTCGAAATCACGGCCCGCTCCGAGGACGGCATCATCATGGGACTCCGACACCGTGAGTGCGACATCAACGGCGTTCAGTTCCATCCCGAGTCGATCCTGACGACGGGCGGACATCGATTACTGGCGAACTTCATTGGGGCGGCCAGCCATCTGCGCTCTGCCGTCAGCCCGATCGGATACTGAAAGGACCGCGACATGCTGAAGACACACATCCAGGCGGTCGTCGAAGGACAGACACTGACACGAGACGAAGCCCGGGCTGCCATGGAGATCATCATGAACGGCGAGGCATCGCCAGCCCAGATCGGGTCGTTCCTGATGGGATTGCGAATGCGGGGCGAAACCGACGATGAATTGGCAGGGTTCGCCGAGGTGATGCGGGCGAAGGCAGTCCGTGTCCCGCTCAATATCGACGAACCCGTCGTCGATACCTGCGGGACGGGTGGCGACGGCGCGCACACGTTCAACATCTCGACGACGGCTGCATTCGTCGTCGCCGGGGCCGGTGTCAAGGTCGCCAAGCATGGCAACCGGGCGGCAACGAGTCGCTGCGGGTCAGCCGACGTGCTCGAAGGTCTCGGCGTCCGGATCGAGATGGCACCTGAGCAGGTGGCCGAGGCAATCGACCGTGTCGGAATTGGCTTCATGTACGCACCGGCGTTTCACCCGGCCATGCGATTCGCCGGACCGGTTCGCCGCGAGATCGGCGTTCGAACGGTGTTCAACCTGCTTGGCCCGATCACGAACCCGGCTGGAGCCCAACACCAGGTGATTGGAGTGCCGACTGCCGAAGCAGCATCGCGATTGGCGCGAGTGCTCGGGTTGCTCGGGTCAAAGCACGCGCTCGTCGTTCATGCTCACGAAGGGCTGGATGAAATCGGCGTCGGTGGCGGAACGACCGTCGCTGAAATGCTGATGCGTGAAAGCGCATGGGTGACGACCTACGATGTCACGCCAGAGCAGTACGGATTCGAGCGACGGGAGCGCGACGCCGTCCGAGGCGGCAGCGTGGCGGACAACGTTGAAATCGTCAATGCCGTCCTCGCAGGTGAGCGAGGTGCGCACCGCGACATCGTCCTGCTCAATGCAGGGGCGGCGCTGTACGCGGCTGATCTCGTCCCGAACATCGCGACAGGCATCCAGACGGCGACAGAATCGATTGACAGCGGTGCCGCACGAGAGCGACTCGACGCACTGGTATCACTGACGACGCGGATGAGCGCTGTCGAACGGGCGGTTGCCTGATGGTTGGGACGACGACGGGAACCTATCTCGACCGGATTCTTGAAAACACGGCCAGTGAAGTAGAACGTCGGAAGACCCTACGATCGCTGGTCGATGTCGAGCGTGAGGCTGAATCTCAACCTGCGGCGATTCCATTTGCGGCAGCGCTGCGCGGAAGCGGCGTCTCGATCATCGCTGAAATCAAGCGCGCTTCGCCATCGAAAGGGGCGATTGCGCCGGACATCATCGCAACCGATGTCGCACGTGAGTACATCGATGGCGGTGCGGCAGCGATCTCGGTTTTGACCGACGAAACGTTCTTTCGCGGCACGATCGGTGACTTGCAGGCTGTTGCCAGTTTGGGCCGCGAGGCTGCGCAGCCAACACCAGTCATTCGAAAAGACTTCATCATCGACGCATACCAGATCGCTGAAGCATGCTCAGTCGGAGCAGCAGCGGTGTTGTTGATCGTCGCGGCGCTCGATCGCTCGACGCTGGCTGAGTTGCACCAGGCGGTCTATGCGTATGGGCTGGATGCGTTGGTTGAAGTGCATGACGAAGCCGAACTGGAGGTTGCGCTCGGCATCGGCGCCAAACTGATCGGTGTCAACAACCGCGACCTGAGATCCTTCACCGTTGACCTCGCCACGACCGAGCGGATCGCGGCCCGTGTGCCTAAGAATGTAACGCTCGTCGGAGAAAGCGGCATCCGAACCCGAGCCGATGTAGAGCGACTGGGCCGGGCCGGGGTTCACGCGGTCCTCGTCGGCGAAACGCTGATGCGTGCGCCGGGCAGGGCAGCGGCAGTTCGGGAGTTACTTGGATGACACTGGTCAAGATCTGTGGCATCCGGGAAGTCGAGCATGCGCTCGTCGCGGTCGAAGCCGGGGCCGACATGCTTGGACTCGTCTTTTATCCGCCAAGTTCTCGCAACGTGTCGATTGACGAAGCGCGGACGGTCCGCGACGCGGTCCGCCAGGCCGATCCGGACGGTCGTGTTCGGCTGGTGGGATTGTTCGTCAACGAGACGGCTGCGCGGATGAACGACGTTGCGGAAGCCGTCGGGCTGGATGTCATTCAACTTTCTGGCGACGAACCGGCTGCAACAATCGCGGAACTGAATCGCCCGGCGTTCGCCAGTATCAGGATCGACTCGTCGGGACGTTCAGACGAAGAAGGGCGATTTCGCGAGTTGAGCGCCGCGAACCCGTTGGCGATCATGGTCGACGCTCACGTTCCAGGGATGTACGGCGGCACCGGCACAGTCGCCGACTGGTTTGTCGCGGCGGATTTCGCCGTCCGCTACCCGATAATCCTCGCCGGTGGATTACGATCCGATACCGCAGCCGACGCCGTTCTGCGGGTCAAGCCGTTCGCCATCGATGTTTCGAGTGGGGTAGAGACGAACGGCACCAAAGATTCGACCAAGATCCGCGCATTCATCTCGGCTGCACGGTCCGCTGACGCCAATGTGACGAAAAAGGAGCTAACCGTATGACATCGACAGTAGCCAGGGCGATTGAGACGACCAACTTGCCCGATGAGCACGGACGGTTCGGGGAGTTCGGCGGGGTGTACGCGCCGGAAACGCTGATGCCGGCAGTGCGCGAGCTGGTTCAGGCGTACACAGCCGTCAAGGGTGATCCGGATTTCCACAGCGAACTCGAGGAGTTGCAGCGCGAGTACATCGGACGCCCGACGCCATTGACGCTGGCGGCAAACCTGTCGGACCGCTGGGGGGGGGCGCGCGTCTATCTGAAGCGCGAGGATCTGGCACACACCGGCGCGCACAAGATCAACAACGCGATCGGCCAGGCGTTGCTGGCGAAGCGGATGGGCAAGCGACGGATCATCGCGGAAACGGGCGCTGGACAGCACGGCGTTGCGACAGCGACTGCCTGCGCGCTGATGGGGCTCGACTGCATCGTCTACATGGGCGAGGTTGACATCCAACGGCAGTCGCTCAACGTCTTCCGGATGAAGTTGCTTGGCGCGGAGGTCCGCTCGGTCACGAGTGGCTCGAAAACGCTCAAAGACGCGATGAACGAGGCAATCCGCGACTGGGTGACCAACGTCGATGACACCTACTACTTGATCGGCAGCGTTGCCGGGATGCACCCGTATCCGATGATGGTGCGTGATTTCCAGGCGGTCATAGGGCGCGAAGCACGCGAGCAGATCATCGAGAAGACCGGAAAGTTGCCATCGGCGATCGTCGCCTGTATCGGCGGTGGATCGAATGCGATGGGAGCGTTCTACGCCTTCGTTCCGGATGCGGACGTGGAACTCGTTGGCGCCGAAGCAGCCGGTCATGGGATTGGCACCGGCAAACACTCCGCCAGCCTGACAGCGGGTCGCGTTGGCGTCCTGCATGGATCAAAGTCGTACGTGTTGCAGGACGAGCACGGTCAGATCCTTGAAGCCCACTCGATTTCGGCTGGTCTGGACTATCCCGGCGTTGGCCCGGAACTGTCGTATCTCAAGAGCATCGAACGGTTGCGCACCGACGGCGTGACCGACGAACAGGCGCTCGACGCCCTCAAGTTGCTCTGCGAGACCGAAGGGATCATCCCGGCGCTCGAATCGTCGCACGCGATTTGTCTTGCAGAGTCGGTCGCCAGGTCGTATTCAGCAGACCAGTCGATCATCATCAACCTTTCGGGACGCGGCGACAAAGACATGCACACAGTCGCAGACGCGCTTGGAGTGACCCTGTGAGCACAACTGAATCGACACGCGCCCCACAACGATCGGCAACGGGAGAGAGCAATGTACGGATTGCCGCCACGTTCGCCCGGACCAAAGCTGAAAACAGGGCGGCGTTGATCCCCTACGTCACACTCGGCTGGCCGGAACTGGGCGACACCGAGCGGCTGGTTCCGGCCATCATCGAAGGGGGCGGCGACATCATCGAGATCGGCCTGCCGTTCTCTGACCCAATCGCCGACGGACCGACGATCCAGCGCACAAATCAGAAGGCGCTCGAAAATGGTGTGACGCCGACCTATGGGCTTGAAGTTGCCCGGACACTGCGGGCGAATGGCGTTGAAGCGCCATTGGTATTCATGGGATACTACAACCCGGTTTTCAGTTACGGCCTCCAGGAGTTCGCCGCCGCGTGTGCCGACGCTGGTATCGACGGGCTAATTATTCCTGACCTGCCGCCCGAGGAAAGCGATCCGCTACGCGATGCCTGTCTGGCGAACGGAATCAACCTCATCTACCTCATCGCGCCGACGAGCACGCCGGAACGCGTTGAAGCCGTTATCCAGCGCGCTAACGGGTTTGTATACCTCGTCTCACTCACCGGCGTCACCGGCGCGCGCAGCGAACTTTCCACCAATCTTGCCGAATACGTCGCGCGGGTGCGGAGGAAAACCGACCTACCGCTTGTCATTGGATTCGGCATTTCCACCCGCGCGCACGTCGAGCAGGTGGAACCGCTGTTTGATGGCATCGTCTGCGCCAGCGCGCTCCTGAATACACTGGATGGAGTGCCGTCTGAAGAATTGACACAGGTAGCGAAATCATTCGTTGAGGGGTTGAGAGGGAAGTGAATCGGGAATTGGGGTTCGGAAACCGGGGAATGACATACGACATGCCCACGCATTCCGATCCGAATCCTGATCAGCGATCCCGGTCCACGAAGGGGAACAGATGACCGTTTGCCGGGCCATTCGGGGGGCGACGACCGCCGAACAGAACACTGCCGAGGACATTATCGAAGCAACGGAAGAGTTGCTCCGATCTGTCCTCCAATACAACGACCTCAAGGTCGATGACATGGTCAGTATGATCTTCACGACGACGACTGATCTGAATGCGACCTTTCCGGCCGTTGCAGCACGCGGGATGAACATCGGGCTGGATGCGGTCCCGCTGATGTGCGCCCATGAGATGAACGTGCCGGGCGCGCTTGACATGGTCATCAGGGTCATGATTCACGTCAACACCGATGTTCCGGCAAGCGAGATCAAGCACGTCTACCTGCGCCGCGCCCGCGAGTTGCGCCCTGAATGGGGCCGCGAGCCAGTCGCCGCGGCAGGGATCGGGAAGTAATCGGGATTTGGGACACGGGATCCGGGTTGGAGAGCGTAGTCATCCTTCCCCGAATCCCGTGTCCCAAATCCCACAACAACCAATCAGAGGGAGAAGGGGAAACATCATGATCGTCATTATGCAGCTTGGATACACAAAGGAAGATCTCGATCGCGTTGTGGCGAGGATCGAGGAAGCAGGGTTGCGGACGCACCTGTCGATTGGCGACAACACGGCGATCGTTGGGGTTGTCGGGGTGCCGATCCCGCCGGAATTGCAGCAGGACCTCGAAGTCGTCGGAGGCGTTGAAGAAGTCCTGCGGGTCACGAAGCGGTACAAACTGCCGAGCCGCGAATTCCACCCGGAGCCGACGATCATCCAGGTACGCGACGTAACGATTGGCGGCGACAACGTTACCGTCGTCGCTGGACCGTGCTCGGTTGAATCTGCCGAACAGACGATGGAGACGGCACGGGCGGTTAAGGCCGCAGGAGCGCACATTCTACGTGGTGGAGCCTTCAAGCCGCGCTCATCACCCTACGAGTTCCGAGGGCTGGGTGAAGAAGGCTTGAAGATCCTCGATGCCGCCCGGGCCGAGACTGGAATGCCGATCATCACCGAGGTGTTGACACCGAGCGATGTCGATCTCGTTTCCCGCTACACGGATATCTTCCAGATCGGCGCGCGCAACTGCCAGAACTACCTGCTGCTGGAGGAAGTCGGCAAGACCGGGATGCCGGTCATGCTCAAGCGCGGCATGAGTGTCCAGATCGAAGAGTGGCTGATGGCCGCTGAGTACATCATGGCGCAGAAGAACCCGAACGTGATGCTCTGCGAGCGCGGTATCCGCACCTTTGAGACGTACACGCGCAACACGCTCGACCTGAACGCGGTTCCGGTCATCAAGAAGCTCAGCCACCTGCCGATCTTCTCCGATCCGAGCCACGGCACCGGGAAGTGGTATCTCGTCCCGGCGATGGCGATGGCGTCGGTCGCGGCGGGCGCCGATGGCCTGATGATTGAGGTACACCCGAACCCTGACCACGCCCGCTCGGATGGAGCCCAGTCACTGACGTTCGATAACTTCGAGAAACTGATCCCGCAGATCGACGCAGTCGCGCAGGCCGTTGGCCGCAGCGTCATCGTCAAGGAAGCGGCGGCTCTCGCCGGGTAGCCCTGGCGTTCAGACGACACGATCAGGACGACGTCAACCCCTCCCGGAAATGGGAGGGGTTGTTGTTCGCGCCATGTTCGCGGCAAGCGCGCGGAGGATCGTCTTGAGTTGAAAGATCGTCAGGCCGGGGTGCTTGCTGACGATGCGCGCGACGAGGCCGGTGATATGGGGCGCGGCAAATGAGTTGCCGGTCGCGGTGATCCAGGAGTTGTCTTTCCATGGAACGCGGACATCAATACCGGGCGCGCCGAACTCGACCGGTGGGGCCGGGTTGTAATAAAAGCGCTCGGGGTCCTGGACATCGTGGGCCGCGACCGAAACGACGGCGGCATCCAGTGAGGGGTAACTGAGGACAGCAAGGTTGTTGGCTGCACAGACGAGCGCCGTGTTGCGGAAGTAGGCGAGGTCTGCCAGTTCGGCGAAGAGTGGTGCGTACTCTTTCTTCGTCGAACCGAGACTGAGATTACAGACCTGGATGTTGTGATCGATCGCCCAGCGCAGCCCTGCCGCGAAGACTGGCCCCTTGCCCATCAAGCCCGCGCCCAGCACCTTGACGCTCACGAGCTCGCAATCCGGCGCGAGTTGCCGGATGATCCCGGCACAGGCGGTTCCATGACCGTAGGCATCTCCGTGTGGACTGTAGTCGACCGTGATGTTGCGGGATTCCTGATCGATCGCAATGAATTCCTGGACGCCGCCGACGGCAGGATGGTTGGCATCGATGCCACTGTCGATGACAGCGACGCGCACTCCTGCTCCGGTGCTGCCACCCCAGGCCCACTCAGGAGTAATGTCGTCCAGGCCTGCAACTGGCTGGATGTGCTGGAGCGCTTCGGGAGAGAACGCGGCGCTCCAGGCAGGACGGACCGATGACATCAGCGGCCACCACCAAAGGCGAAGTTCAGATCACTCATTTCAGGTGTCTCGTGTGGCACGGCAACGAGGTAATCGAGGAAGCCACGCAGAATCGCACTGCAGGCTTCAGTGGCCAGTTCGCCGTGCGACGAAATGTCATTGACGAGGCGAGCCATGTCGAGCGCGCGAAGATAGGCTGCGTCGCGCTCGATCGCTTGCGTAAACTGCTCGACACGCTCGGCGGATACCGGAGCCGGACTGCCCCCTGCGGCCCAGGCGCGCAACGCGGCATTGACGAGCGCGGTTAGATCGCGCTGCCCGCGAGATTGTTCGATTGCAGCAGCGGCCTGCTCAGCGAAAACTGATAGCTGATTGATATCGTCCGCCGAAAAGGAATGCGCGCCCTGCTTATCGAGCAGTTCAAGGACGCCGATCACCTGTTCGTCGAAGAAGAGCGGCACACAAAGGATACTCTGCGGCACGTAGCCGACCGTCTGAGCAATGTCCGCCGCCTGGCGAGGATCGTTCCCCGCATCGGAAATCGCCATCGGCTGGCCGCTGACAGCCACCAGTCCGGCAATGCCGTGGCCGAGAGGGACGCGTAGTTTGCGGACTTCATCGGCCTTGGGGCCGAGTGCAGCGGCGAAGGTGAGTT
>JBGSWU010000546.1:0-6497 GCA_041751795.1 Thermomicrobiales bacterium | reverse complement strand
ATTTCTTCGTCGAGCACTCCCGCCTGACGCAGGATCGCGCGGCCTTCGCGCTCCATCTCGTCGTACAACGCATTGACGTGCGCCCAGTCGAGTGCGTCGGTCCGACCGTAGTACGAGCGAACGAAGTCGAACGCAAGCGGTGCGGCAAGGAATCCGACGGTCGACGTTACCCCGGCACCCAGCGGGACGATCAATGACGGCGCCTGGAGGATCTTCGCGACCCCGAACGCATGAACTGGCCCGGCGCCGCCGAATGCGAAGACGGGATATGCACGCGGGTCCTTCCCACGCTCGATGGCATGGATTCGCGCGGCGTTCGCCATGTTCTCATTGACAACCTGGTGGATTCCCCATGCTGCCGACAGCACATCAATTCCGAGTGGCTCTGCGACATCGCGCCGAATCGCATCGCGGGCTGCGTCAACATCCAGTGCCATTCGCCCACCGAGGAAATATGCTGGGTCGAGGTATCCAAGGACGACATCTGCGTCGGTGACTGTTGGCGATGTTCCTCCTCGACCGTAACAGGCTGGTCCGGGCATCGCGCCAGCCGAATCGGGCCCAACCTTCAACAAGCCAAGAACATCGATCCGTGCAACGCTACCGCCACCGGCTCCGATTTCGATCATCTCGATCACCGAGACTTTGATCGGGAGGCCAGAGCCCTTCTTGAAGCGATACACGCGGCTGACCTCAAAGTCCGAAGTCGTCAACGGTTGCCCATCATCGATGATGCAGGCCTTCGCCGTCGTCCCTCCCATGTCAAAAGAGAGAAGGTTCGGAGTGCGCGTCAATCGTCCATATTCCGAGGCAGCCAAGGCTCCCGCAGCCGGGCCGGATTCGATGAGCCGAATCGGGTACTTCCGTGCCGTGTCGACGGTGCAGACACCACCTGACGACAACATGATGAACAGGCTACCTTCGTAGCCCAGACTGGCGAGGGACTGTTCAAGTTGTGCCAGATACTTCGCCACGACCGGACGGACGTAGACGTTCGCAATCGTGGTCGATGTGCGCTCGTATTCGCGAATCTCTGGCACGACCTCCGATGAGGTGGAGACCGTCAAGTCCGGCGCATATTCCGCCAGGAGTGCTTCGACTTGTCGCTCGTGCTCCGGGTTGCGCCAGGCGTGCAACAACGCGACCGCAACCGCTTCGATCCCCTCAGCCACAAGTTGATCGGCCAGTTCACGGACCTGTGATGGATCGATGGGCGTGAGGACTTCACCGTCACTCAGCACACGTTCGTCGAGTTCCAAACGATGACGGCGGGGAACGAGCGGCTTCGGCATTTCGAGGAAGATGTCATACAGATCGTAGCGGTGCTCTTTGCCAATCTCAACGGCATCCCGGAAGCCACGTGTCGTGATCAGCCCAGTTGGAACGCCTTTTCGCTCGATGATCGCGTTCGTCACGAGCGTCGTCCCGTGGACAATCCCGCGGACGACCTCCGGACCCAGACCGGCTTCCGCCAGAACGTTCGTCAGTCCCTCGGTAACGGCACGACTTGGGTCATCGGGTGTGGTAAGCGTTTTACCAATATGAAATCGTCCGGCACCGGGATCAAAGACGAGCAGGTCGGTAAACGTCCCGCCAATGTCGATACCAACCCGCACTCCAGGAACCTCGACCGACAAATCGTCCTCCCTCACTTCCCCAATGCGAGCGCAGCGCGCCCAGCGGGTCAGTATAGGGAGGACGAGCGGGCACTAGCAAGCAGTCCTGTTCAACGACGACGGCGTACGTCAATCCAGAAACGATGAACCGATCGAAACTATTCGACGCCGAGCGACTGCCGCAACGCAGCAGCGACCTTGAACGGATCACTGGAAACAACGCTCGCGGCGTAGAGCTCCATCGCCCCGAAGTCGGCGGTCCGGTTGAGGGGATCGCCACGGTCGACGAGCCGGGCGATGACCGGGAAGTCCGACCAGTCTTCCTCTGTCGCATCGAGTGGCGGGTGCCAGATGACGAGATTGAAGGACACGACGTTCAATTCGTCAGTCAGCGTGTTG
This sequence comes from Thermomicrobiales bacterium, assembly GCA_041751795.1. Taxonomy (GTDB): domain Bacteria; phylum Chloroflexota; class Chloroflexia; order Thermomicrobiales; family CFX8; genus JBBECJ01. Next base: position 4,482 of record JBGSWU010000546.1, on the reverse strand, counting down.
AGGACATCGTACAGGGCACTGACGAATGTCTCGTCGAGCGTCGTCCCGAGGAGGACGCACTCTTTTTCCTTGCGCGGCGTAAGGCTGGCGAGAACGCGCACGCCATTGTGGTGAAACCCGAGGCCAAGTGCCTCATGAACGGCGAACACGTCATCATGATAGTTCCCGCCGAAGTCGCGGCGATAATCGGCTGCGACACGTCGCTGACGCTCGACATGACCGTAGTGCATACCTCGTGTCAGGCTGACCTGCATATGACCGTGCGGAATCGACGCGCCGCTCTTCCACAGACAATTCCACATCACCAGCGGGTAGATCGCTGAGTCATCGATCTCGTGACACTTCTCGAACCATTGCTTCGAGACCGAGATCGCATCTTGAACGGAATCCGCAGTGAACGCCAGTGGATCGTGCTCCTCGAAAATCACGACGCCGTGAAATCCATCGTACTTGGCGATATTACTGGCGGTGATTGAGTGCCGCCCTCGAATCCGACCGAAGACATCTTCGGGAGTGTTCAGCTCCGGCTCACAGAATGGATCCGGGGCTGTTCGCGCGATCTCTTCCGCGAGATCAGCAGGAATCCGCGCTTCAAGTGGCCTTCGGGCTCGGAGTTCATTAAACAGCGATCCTTCGAGGGTCCAACGGTTGGTGACCTTGATCACCTTTTGTTCAGCGACGCTGTCAACGCTACCGAAGTATTTGTCGATCCACCGGCGCATGTGATCCGGCGGGTTGAGTCGTCCGATCGTTGGGCTGACGTGATACAGCCGGTCGAAGATCTGTTTATGTTCGTCTGGCAATTCTGCAACGATTCGCTCGAGATCAATAACCTGCCGCTGCTGTACTTCAGTATTTGTAAGACGCAATGATTCGATCACCATTTACTCTCCTCGGTCCGGCGCTCGTTCCAGCAATCGGTACAAACCAATGACTGGAAAACTTCAACCAGAAACCGCGCCTGAACGCGCAATGTTGCCACCATGATTGGACATTTGTACTGAGATTGTGAGATTGCTCGAATATTGGCCGTAAACGACTACTCCTCAAATCCGCTGCTTCAGGACCCCCTCTGTCGCAGAATCGGACTCGTGCAAGCCTATCAGTTGAAGGTGTAACGCGGTTGGGGTCGAACGGTTGCAAACATCGAGTCGAAGTACCACAACATTGAGAATGCGTTGAAAGTGGAATGCCGTTCACGCACCCGGTGTCCTTACCAGAGGGTGAATGCAGCCGAACGTCATTACGTTGCAGAAATTGATGTTGGAATATCGCAGATCGGTTAATCACGAATACTCACGTACCGTCATCCAGCCTATCGACAAAGCATTCACACTGTATCACATGTACGTACACGACTCCAGTGTCACGATTCATGCCCAGATGGGCACCCTTGGATCGACTGTCTCGCCCGAACTGATCTCCAGTGATTCGAAGTCGGCTTCGTGTACGTCTGCTCCGATCAGAACATTCCGGCCAGCCGTTACACCTGCTGGAATGCGAGCACCACGTCCGACGATCGTCAGGCCCGTATTGATACGTGATGGTTCGAGCCAGTTTGGTGAGACATCGTCGCCGACACCGAGTTTCGATCCCGGACCGATGATGACGTTCTTGTCGATGATGCAGTGATCGAGTTGGGCATACGGACCGATTACTGCGTCCGTCATGATGATGGAATCGCGAACGACAGCACCTTCGTGAATCGTCACACCCGGAGAGAGCACCGAGTGAGTGACCGAGCCACGTATCACGATGCAACCATGCGAGAGCATCGCTCGAGAAACATGCGAACCTTCCATGACCTTCGCTGGGGGGCGTTCTTCGCTTCTCGTATGGATGCGCCAGTCGGGATCGTACAGGTTCAAACCCGGCACATCCTGAAGCTGCTCCATATTGGCGTCCCAATATGATTGGAGCGTTCCGACGTCTCTCCAGTAGTTGCTGAACCGGTAGGCGAACACGCTTTCATCACCGATTAGATACGGGATCACCTCGTGGCCAAAATCGATCATCGTGCGACCAGCGTCCTCACGACGGAAGACCTCTCGCAAGACATCGGCCTTGAATACATATACGCCCATCGACGCCAGATTGCTGCGAGGGTTTGCTGGCTTTTCGTCGAAGTCGACAACGAGGCCATTGTCATTGACCGTCATCACGCCGAACCGGCTCGCGTCTTCCCAGGGCACTGGCTGAACGGCTACCGTCACGTCGGCGCCCGAACTTCGATGGAGTTCGAGCATTGGGCGGTAATCCATCGCATATACATGATCACCGGAGAGAATCAGGACGTCGGTCGCACGGGTTTCTTCGACATAGAAGAGGTTGTGGTAAATCGCGTCGGCAGTTCCTCGATACCAGTCGGATCGCGCACGGCCCAGATATGGCTGGAGGACCCGCACTCCACCGGTCGCACGGTCGAGATCCCAGGCACGCCCATGCCCGATGTGGTCGTTGAGCGAGTGTGGCCGGTATTGGGTCAGAACAGCGACATCATATATTCCGGAATTGACACAGTTTGACAGCGTAAAGTCGATAATGCGGTACTTCCCACCAAACATGACGGCTGGCTTCGCACGCTGACGCGAGAGGACGCTCAGGCGCTCTCCCTGCCCGCCGGCCAGAATCATCGCGACGGTACGCTCGCGCTCCGACACCATCAGTCGTCCTTTCGTATCCATTGGATGCCGCGTTGCCATCGACACCCTCGGGACCGGGTACTGATTTTCAGTGTCGTAACCGGCCCCGGTAGTTGTGACGCAAGATACATGCTGGCAGATTCTGGTCAAGTAGGCTAAGTGCGCTATGCTATACTCCGCCGCGCTGTCGCCGCGTCGGCACTGCATGGCATGACGATTTCGATATCGCCGGGACGCGGCCCGCGCTGGACGGCACCGGGACATCGATGAGAGAACTCTTCCGACGTCAACCCAAGTTTACGGCCACGGGTGAAGATGACCCACGATCGCTCGTACCTGACGATCTCTGGGTCAAATGTGCGAAATGTGGTGAGCTCGTCTACACCAAAGAGCACATGCGCAGCCTGCGCGTCTGCCAGCGTTGTGGCTATCACTTCCGGCTGTCTGCGAGCGAACGGATTGAAATGCTCGCCGGCGAAGGAACCTTCGAAGAGTGGGACGCCGAAGTGACGACGGCCGATCCGCTCGGATTCGTCGTAGACGATGAAGCCTATCTGGAAAAGGCGCAAAAGACGGCCACGCGATCGGGCGTTGGCGAAGCGCTGATTTCTGGCCGCCTGAAACTCGATGGAAAACCTGCCGCGGTCGTTGTAACCGATTTCTCATTCATGGGCGCCAGCATGGGCTCGGTGTACGGGGAGAAACTGGCCCGTGCCTGCGAGCGCGCCGTCGATGACGGGCTACCACTACTGACTGTTTCGGCATCGGGCGGGGCGCGAATGCAGGAGGGCCTGTTTTCGCTAATGCAAATGGCGAAGACAACTGCCGCGTTGACCCGACTCGGCGACGCTCGTCTGCCACACATTTCCTTGCTGACCGACCCATGCTACGGCGGCGTCACGGCAAGTTATGCGACGGTCGCAGACGTCATCCTTGCCGAGCCGGAAGCGCTGATCGGGTTCGCCGGTCCTCGCGTCATCGAGCAGATAACCCGCCAGAAACTACCGCCCGGATTCCAGACGGCGGAATTCCTGCTCGAACACGGCATGATCGATCAAGTGACGCCACGACACAGCATGGTGAAGACGCTGTCGGCGTTGATCGACCTGTACGCAGGTGCCCGGACAGGGCGGCGTCCACGTCGTCGCCGGGTCGATGCGGTCGAGACCGAAGTCATCGCGACGGGAGCGAATGATGGCGAATAGTTCCTCGACGACCAGTCTTGCTCCCTGGGACCGGGTTCTCCTGGCGCGACACGCCAATCGTCCGCACACCTTGTCGTACGTCGGTGCCCTTTGCGACGAGTTTGTCGAGTTTCATGGTGATCGTGTGGCAGGCGACGATGCAGCGATGGTTGGTGGCATCGGTCGCTTCCGTGGTCGGTCAGTGATGATCGCCGGCCACCAGAAGGGTGAAACGACGCGCGAGAACATACAGCGCAATTTCGGCATGCCGCGGCCCGAGGGGTATCGCAAAGCGCTCCGGTTGATGCGCCAGGCCGAGAAGTTCGGGCTGCCGCTACTAACCTTCATCGACACGCCTGGTGCCGATCCCGGCCTGGCGTCAGAAGAACACGGCCAGGCGTTCGCGATCGCCGCCAACGTCTTCGCCATGGCTGATCTGACGATTCCAACGATTGCGGTCGTCATTGGTGAAGGCGGAAGCGGCGGCGCGCTCGCGATTGGCGTTGCCGACCGTGTTCTGATGCTCGAGAACGCGATCTATTCGGTCGCATCCCCCGAAGCGTGTGCGGCGATCATCTGGAAGGACTCCAGCAGAGCGCCAGACGCTGCTGCGGCAATGCGTGTCAACGCAGGCGATCTGCTGGAGTTCAGGTTGA
>JBGSWU010000545.1:0-12479 GCA_041751795.1 Thermomicrobiales bacterium | reverse complement strand
CCCGTGTACGTAAATGCCCGGTGCTCTGCACCGGCAATGCTTCTTCAGGGCATATACGCTGTCCCAACCGGACGCACGGTATGACCCGTATCCGGAAGACGAACAACTCAGCACTGAAACCAATCGTGGGAGCAGTATAGGAGTGTATCGCCAATAACGCAAGACACGTACGCCAGAATTAGTATTTGCGTTGTTATGAAATTGCTGTTGTTCCAAACAGTCGATCGCCCGCATCGCCGAGCCCTGGCTCGATGTATCCACGGTCATCGAGCCGGTCGTCGAGCGCGGCGACAAACACGTCAATTTCCGGATCTGCGTCGAGAACGACTTGCACTCCGATTGGTGCGGCGATTAGCGACACAACTGAAACTTTCCCCGTGTGCGAACGGCGGACGTGTTTCAATGCGGCGACAGCTGACCCGCCAGTTGCCAGCATCGGGTCGAGGATCAGTATCCTGTCCGTCCAGCCATGAACATCTGGCAGATTGTCGCCGTAGACGATCGCGCGAAGGCTTCGTTCGTCGCGACGAATACCGATCTGATGAAGTGGCGCGTCAGGAAGAAGGCCACGGAACGGGGTGGAAAAGAGAAGTCCTGCGCGAAGGATAGCGACTCCGGCAACTCGTTCGGCGAGTTGGTGGACGGGGATCGGGACGCCCGCGTAATTGGGAACCATTGTTTCGGCGAGTCTGACGTCGTTGCATGCGTCCCACAGGACTCGACTCGCGAGTTGTGTCGCCAATGCGCCGAACTCGAAAATGTCGGTCCTGTTGTCTCGAATTCGCGCCAGCAACGAAAGTGTCAACGGATGTTCAGTGATCGTCAACCGCGGCGATGTTGCGATGTCATCCCGGTCAGGCTGACTCCTTCCGCGCATCGGCGCTGCAAAACTATCGTAGGTCATTGCCTTCCCCAATCCCGTCTTCGACGATATCCAGCGTCCCACCAAGCAGTTCATGCATCGTTCCGACGACCTGATAGTTGGTGGCGTCGCGGAGACGAACGCGAAGCACGAGTTTGCTTCCGATCAACGCATTGTGCTCGATTTGAGACAAATGTTGGATTCCAGAATCTTCCCACGGACCAGGGGCTTCGATGCCTCTCAGTCGCTCGCGAGTCCGTTCAATTCCGCGCGCCAGCAGTTCCGCAACAATCGGAACGTCTGTGACACCGGCAACCCATACCGATCCTACCGAACTGATGAGCAGATACGTTGCATTGAACGCACTAGCGAGTTCGACATCAGCCTGTGGTGATACCCGAACACGAAGCGCGGTGTTCGGGTGGACGACATCGCTCCATAAGCCGAGACAACCAGAGTGTCCTGGCTCAGAAATCACAAGAATCGATTGCTCGCCTCGCAGATTCGCAGGAACGTCAGCGTGCTCGAGGACAAGTGTGCGATCTCCGAACACAACGCGGTCCCACCCACCTGATCCTAGAACCGACACTTCTCCATCGAAGGCATTTGAACGCTGACGCCAATGCTGTAATTCCACGGCGCTGGTGCTGGATGGCAATCCGATGGTGATCGCGCTCCGGCCTACCACGAGTTTGGCAACAGCATTCGTTGTTTTAATGCCAGGGCGTCCGTCACGCCGGCCATCGAAGATGAGGAGCGTTCGCTCCCGAGCTTCAAGATCGACACGACCGATAGCCTGTTCTACTGTCTCTCCAGTTGCCAGCGTCACAATCGGATCGTTGTCTGGAACGTCGGCAGCATGGATGACTCGTTTTGGACGGGGTGGCCGACCCGCCTGGATACTTCGCGTTACGACCCGGCGAATCATCGACGCTCCGTCACTGACACTAGTCCAGTCGCCGTACGTCAGAATTGAAGACCGCTAGCGCGAGGACGTAAACGAGGACAATGCAACCGTTCACGAATATAGCTGTCTGCGTTCCCCAGATACTGGCGACGATTCCGGCCTGGAGGTAGCCGATCGGCGTTAGTCCCCAGAACGTCGAGTAGACCGCCATAACTCGTCCGCGATACTGATCGTTGATGATCGTTTGAATAAGTGTATCGGCCAACGTGCCGTACAGCGCAGAGGTTGCCCCAAGGGCGAAGATGAGCAGCATGCCGATCCAGAGGTTTGGCGCCAACGCAAAGGCAATCTCAAATATCGCGAACAGTGTCACGAAGATCAGGACGAGCTTTCCCCGGCGTCGCAGGCGAGTGAGTGTTGCGACGGCGATGACGCCTGCCAGGGCTCCCGCTCCATCTGCGCTGTAGAGTAGGCCGAGACCTTTACTTCCTTCGTTGTACACGTCACGGCTGAGGGCGGGCAGGAGTGCAAAGAACGACATTCCAAACATCACCGGGACGAGATCGACAGACAGCAGATTGCGAAGCGTTGGATAGGTCCAGATGTAGCGATAGCCCGACAACAGATTCTGCATCGGCGACTCAGGAGTGACGCTCGGTATCGCTCGGTCGATCGTCAGCGTCATAAGAACGACCATCGACGGCAGGAATGCGAACGCCGACAGGTAGAAGCACGCTGCGGTTCCGATGATCCCGATCAGAAAACCGCCGATCGCTGGGCCGGCGATTCTGGCGCCGTTGAATGATGCTGAGTTAAAGGCGACGGCGCTTTGCAGTTCATTCCGGGAAACGATGTTTGGAACGAGCGATAAACGAGCCGGCCAGTCAAACGCAGATGCCGCGCCAGCCAGCGTCGCGATGATCAGAATATGGGAGACAGCAAGGACGCCCAGCGCGTCCAGCGTTGCGAGTGTGAACAGTGTTGACGCCATGAATGCCTGAGTTGCGAATAGCACCTTGCGCCGGTCGAAACGATCGACGACAACCCCGACGATTGGCGAGAGGATGAGCACTGGAAGGGCGCTGAGGAATCCCACCAGTCCGAGCAGGAACTTGTCGCTTGTCATGTCGTAGACGAGATAGCCCTGAACGGTGATTCGAACCCAAAGGCCCGTCAACGCCAGGGTGATGGCAAGCCAGAACCGTCGGAATTGCGGATTGCGGAAAGCATGACTCGAACCGTCGACGCCCGGGCCTTCTGATGCCTCGATGCCTGGGGCAATCTGAGCCTGCGACGAGTCACTCGTCTCGACGTCAGTACTCACGATTGCTCATGGTTGCTGCCTGAATCGAGGCCGCAAATTCGCGTCATGTTACACTCAATCAGGTCAGATTTGGCGAGGAGCATCGCATGTCAGAAGCGCTCGAAGTTGAACGAACGCTGCGAATTCTACAAGACGCTGGCTACCGACTCACCAGCCCACGGCGCACTGTCGTAGAAACCATTCAGCGTACCGAGCGATCTTTCACCGCCGATGAACTCGTGCAACAGTTGACTGCCGAGCGGTCAGGTGTCGGACGCGCCACGGTCTTCAGAACGCTCGACCTTCTCGTCCAGCACGGAGTCCTCGATCGGCTCCACCAGCCGGACGGTTGCCACTCGTACCTGCTATGCGGAGCAGGCGACCGCCATCACCATCACCTTATCTGCTCGGATTGTGGGACGGTTGTTGAGTTCGAGGACTGCAGTGTTCAGCCCCTATTGGATGAACTCAGTCTCCGAACCGATTTCCAGATCAATGGCCACTGGCTTGAAGTCTTTGGCCAGTGTTCGGTTTGCCGCGCGTAAAACGCGGCCGAACAAGACATCGAAGATCCGAGCTGCCCGCGACTGGCGCTGCCAGATGCCCAGGCGTTCACTGTCGCGCAGTTAGCGAGGTAAGCGCTCGGCAATCAGTTCTGCGAGGTGAATGGCGCGAGTCGAACTCCCCGTCGCGATCAACCCGCCGCGTAGCTGCATGATGCAGCCTGGGTTGTCCGAGACGACGATATTGGCAGCGGTATCAGTGGCGTTACCGAGCTTCTTCCCGAGAATCGCTGTCGATACCTCAGGGTAGTCGACAGCAAACGAGCCTCCAAACCCGCAGCAGACGCGCGAATCCTGCATTTCACGCAGCTCCAGTCCGAGGACGGAACTGACGATCCGACGTGCACCGGCGCCGAGACCGAGTGCGTTCGCTGACTGGCACGCATCATGTATGGTGACGACCGGTGCGGATTCTGGCAATGGAAAATCGACAGGGTCAAGTTGGACGATCTCGTCGATAAACGTCGTGAAATCGATGAGCCGTCGAGCCTGCACTTCTGATCGTTCGCGCCAATCGGCGTCGCTGCTGAAGAGATGCTGATAGTCCTGGACGATTGCTGCGAGACACGAAGTGCTGTTTGTCACAATCCAGTCGGCATAAACACGTTCCAGCATCCGAATTGTCTGTTCCGCCATCACTCGCCCGTGAGTGCGGTCGCCGGAGTTGAAGGCGACGAGACCGCAGCAGTGCTGGTCGGTCGGAAACTGCACGTCACAGCCGCAGGAGCGAAGGACTTCAACGACCGCTTCTCCCATGTCTGGCATGAGGCGATCGGTCAAACAGCCGGGGAAGTACGCGACACTGAGTCCTTGTGCTTTGCTGCTCGCTAACAGCGGTACGTCCGAAGACAATACGCCGTTCCGCCGAATTCGATCACGCAGGGGTCTACTTGCTGGAGCAGTCAACGCCCGTCCCTGAGTCAGTTCAGGCTTGCCAGGGATTCGACGGATGATCCGGTCGTCATCAGCGATCAACGATGACGCGGCAGCAGCCAGACTGACTGCTCGGCCACCTCGGTTCGGATCGCTCCATTGCTTCAAACCAAACGCCTTGCTGGAAGGCATTCCAAATGCCTCGGACACCCGGGAACGGACGTCGAGAATCATCCGAGGAATAGGGATTTCCACGGGACAGACTGTTTCGCAGGCGTTGCACGAGACGCATAAACTTTGCGGTCCCGCTGCCGCGCCGAGTCCGTGATGCAGCGCGGTCATGACGAGACCGATCGGTCCGGTGTAGATGTGACCGAACTGATGCCCACCGACGATCTGGTACGGCGGACAGACGTTGGAGCACGCTCCACAGCGGATGCAGTGCAGCGTGTCACGAAGTTCATGATCGTCGCGAGCCGTCCACCGACCGTTGTCAAGCAGGACGATGTGTAGTTCCTTCGGACCGTGAACACCGACGGTTAACGTGAGTTCGATGTCAGCACTTCGGCTCGGTCCGGTGACGAACGAGACGTAACTCGTGATCTTCTGGCCCGTGCCTGAACGCGGCAGCACTTGAAGAATCGCCGTTGCGTCCTCCAGCGTGGGAACGATCTTCTCGATCCCGAGAAGCGCAATATGTACAGGCGGCAACGTCGTGACGAGGCGACCGTTGCCCTCGTTCGAAACGATGACGAGGGTTCCGCTGTCGGCGATCGCAACATTGGCACCGGAAATTCCGATGTCCGCGTCGATGAATGCCTGCCGCAGGCGATCACGAGCAACCTTCACGAGTTCGACCGGATCAGGCGGTAACTCGTAGCCGACTTCTTTCGAAAATAACTCAGCAACTTGTTCGCGGGTTTTGTGTATGGCAGGAGCGATCAAGTGGGATGGGTGCTCATGGGCGAGTTGCATAATCCACTCGCCGAGATCCGTTTCAACGACTTTCAGACCAGCAGCTTCGAGGGCTGTGTTGAGTTGGATTTCCTCGCTGACCATCGACTTGCTCTTAACGACCAGTTCGGCTGCGCGTTGTGTTGCGATACCCGCAATGATGCGATTTGCATCTTCTGCCGTTGCGGCCATATGGACGACCGCTCCGACAGCCTCGGCTTCGGCGGTGAATCGTTCGACGAGTTCAGGAAGGTTGTCGATCGCCGCAATCTTCGTGTCGCGAACTCGACGTCGTCGGGCGGCGAAGTCCTGGTCTGCGAACGCATTGACGCGCCTGCGACCGAACTCTGGTAGTGCCCGACCAAGCGCTAACCGGAGTGACTCATCTGCAACCGCATGCTTCACACGCTTCTTGAACTCGCGTGGATTTGGCTTGTCTATCGTTCGTACCATCGACACCCTTGTCATTGATTTCCCCGGTCAGCGTGCTCAGTATAGCGGCAGTTCTCGTGCTTGCCTGTCCAAACGAACAGGATGTAGCATTCGTTGTATCCGAAACGTCGGCAGCCATGGCGGAGATATCGTCGCCCGGTTGATACCGTACATGTTGACAACGAGGGCTTCATGGGATGATTGACGCCGGGAGCAAAGTTACTGTGGATGTCGAATCCCATCCAATTGAGCGGCATCGCGACTCATTCGCTGCCGCATGGCGGGAGCGTGTTCGCAACGTAAGTCCGACCTATCGGCAGATGGGGCAGGCTCGGCTACGCGAACGCATCCAAGAAGGGATCGACGCCCTCGTTTCTCCCGAGGACTTCGGCAGTGACGAGTCAGCGATGCGATTCCTTGGAAATCTTGAGTCGATCGTTGATCAGGAGAGGCTGACGATCGAAGAAGTCATTTCCGGCATGCTCGCCGGATTCGACGCAATGGATGAAGTGATCCCACCCGAACAACGATATACGCCTGCGATGGTACGTTCGGAGCGAAGTCTCCGAATGATGATTGCACGGTTCGCAGAATCAGCGGTTGGGATTGTCACTCAAAAGCTTGAGATAGAAGCAACTGCCCAACGCGAAAGTCGCGCACGCCTCCTCGCGTTGCAGCGCATCGGTGCCGCTGTCACCAGTTCGCTCGATCTGGAATCGACGCTTGAGACGATTGTTCAGGAAGCGGCGGAACTGATGAACGGCGCAACTGCTCGCTTGCGGTTAGCCGACGAGGGCGGCGAGCATCTGCGGCTGATCGCCAGTGCTGGCGACATCGGTGACGATTTGCCCGGATCGGTCGTTCCGGTTGAGACGACATTGGCAGGGCTATGTTATCGCAGTGGGCGGCCCGTTATCTCCAATGACGTCGCTGGCGATCCTCGCTCCGATGCCGAGGTCCAACAGCTGACTCGCACCCGATCGTTATTGTCAGTGCCATTGCTCTCCAGGGGCGCGTCCATCGGTGTTCTTTCGATCACGAACCTGACAGATCGGCCATTCGTCGACGCTGACGCCGAGATGTTGAGTCTCTTTGCCGACCACGCGGCGGTGGCAATCGAGAACGGACGGCTGTTTCAGCAGGCACAAGGCCAGATCACTGAGATGGAGATTCTGAACCGCGTGTCTGCGGTCGTATCTGCGTCGTTGAACGTATCGCAGGTGTATCGCGCGGTGCACGCCGAGATTGCTCGGATCATGGTGGCAGATGCATTTCTCATTTTCCTGCGCGGACCCGAGCGTGGATTTGACCTCGCTTACGTCGTCGATGTCGGTCAAACGTTTTCGCCACGGCACGACGTTCGCTTGCCCCACGTCTACAAGCAATCGATGGAGAAAGGCATTCCCTACATCATCGAAGCTTCGCGTGAGCCGGAGTTTGCGAACTGGGAACGTTTCGGCGATACGCAGCGTCGAGTTCAATCGCTCCTCGTCGCACCGCTGATGCGCGGAACCGAAGCGATTGGCCTGATCACGACGCAATCATATTCCCCAAACTCGTACAGACAGCGCGACGCCGACCTGCTTGCAACCGTCGCGAACGTTTCGGCAGTCGCGATCGAGAACGCGAAGTTGTACGAGCAAGCCCACGGACTGGCGGTTGCTGATGAGCGGAATCGTTTAGCACGCGAGATCCACGACACGATCGCGCAAGGACTGGTCGGAATCATCCTGCAGCTCGAAGCCCTTGCAGGAATGATCGGAGAAGATCCTCGAATGCGTCGTCGCGTTGACCGTGCGATTGAGCTTTCGCGAGTCAATCTCGATGAGGCTCGTCGATCTGTCCGCGACCTGCGGGCTGCGCCGCTCGAACACATGTCTCTGGCCGAGGCAGTCCGCCAACTCGCCATGGAGCATGAGGACGACTGTGAAAGCGATATCTTCGTCGAATTACCCGACGCGATGCCATTGCTCGACAAGCAAGTCGAAACGGCACTGTTCCGATTCGTCCAGGAATCGCTGACGAATTGCCGCAAGCATGCGCTCGGGTTCACCGTTTGGATCGGTGTCCAGATTGATGAATGTGTCACGATCGCGGTCCGAGACGCGGGACCTGGCTTTGATGTCGACGTGTGGCGCAGCACCGCGCCATTACATCATTTCGGCCTGCATGGAATGAGAGAGCGGGCTGAACGGCTCGGTGGATCGCTGAAGATCGAGAGCACTGTTGGAAACGGCACGACGCTGAGTATGTCCGTGCCGATCGTTCAGCTTCCTGGCTGAGCCGCTTCCACAGCCAACATCACCGAATATTCGAAACGATGTCGGACTTTTGCTCCTTCTCGCAGAGAGATGGATCGGTTCTGCGACGTTTCCTGCCCGATTTCCCGATCGCCGACTGCCCGAAGGTAGAGGTCTGCTCATCCTGAGTCAGGCATAGAATCGATAAGGAAGGTGTTGACAGAGGAGACTCGGAAGGATCCAGATATTGAGAGACCCAACACAGAGCGGGCGAGGAGGTATGCGACTCGGTGGACCCGTGCCATCTGATACGCCAAAACGGTCCCGTGCTGAAGATGCCAGAACACTACGTCGCGTCGTACGAATTTTTCGACCATACAGAACGCACGTCTGGTTCGTCCTGATCGCAATTGTGGCGTCATCGTTTATTGGCCTCGCCAATCCAATTCTTCTGAAACTCATCATTGACCGAGCGATTCCACGCGGCGATATGACGTTGCTGTCGATCTACGTTGGACTGATGATTCTCGCTCCGATTGTTGCTGGACTGATTGGCGTTGGGCAAACATACTTCAGTAATCTCATCGGCCAGCGCGTCATGCGCGACATCCGAATGCAGCTGTATAGCCACCTCCAGGGCATGGCGATGCGGTTCTTCACGACCACGAGAACCGGTGAGATTCAGTCGAGACTGTCGAACGATGTTGGCGGCGTTCAGGGTGTCGTCACGAACACCGCCGGGAGCGTCGTGTCGAACCTGACGACAGTCATTTCGACGGTCGTCGCAATGTTGATTATCTCGATTGAGCTAACTGCTCTCTCTTTCGCATTGATGCCGGTCGCGCTGTATCTGACATACAAGGTCGGCCAACGAAGACGGATCATCTCAACCGAGACCCAGCGAACAATGGCCGACATGACATCGATGGTTGAGGAGACGTTATCGGTCAGCGGGGTTCTGCTAACGAAAACGTTTGGTCGGCAATCATACGAGATCGACCGATTCGACTCAGAGAACGAGAAACTGGCAGCGCTTCAGATTCGCCAGCAGATGATCGGCCGCTGGTTCTTCATGATCGTCGGCACGTTTTTCTCGATCGCTCCAGCGCTTGCCTATTGGCTGGCGGGACGCTCGATCATCAATGCCGAGAATGCCGGGCAGGCCGCGGCCCTGACAATCGGCGACCTCGTTGCCTTTACGACCCTCCAGTCCCGGCTGTTCTTTCCGCTAGGACAGCTGCTCAATGTGCAAGTCGAGATTCAGAGCGCTCTGGCGTTGTTTGATCGGATTTTCGAGTACCTCGACAAGCCACATGAGATCACGGACCGGCAGGGGGCAGTCGTCCTCGATCCAGCATCCGTTCGGGGAGATGTGCGCTACGAAAACGTGGACTTTAAGTACGGTGGCAGTGCTACCTACGTGGGAGAAGACAAGTCTGAAGACAGTTGGGCTCTTGAAGGAATCGACTTCGAAGCTCGTCCGGGACAATTGGTTGCTTTGGTTGGTCCGTCAGGTGCCGGCAAGACGACAATGACGTATCTCCTGCCTCGCCTCTACGATGTAGATGCAGGCGTAATTCGGATTGATGGTTACGATGTACGCGATGTTACGCTTGAATCGCTTGGTGCAACCATCGGTGTCGTGACGCAGGAAACCCACCTGTTCCATTCTTCGATCCGTGAGAATCTCGGTTATGGCCGCCCCGATGCAACCCAAGACGAACTCGAAGCCGCAGCCCAGGCCGCTGCGATTCATGACCGGATCCTCGAACTGGAGGACGGGTATGACACGATAGTTGGAGAGCGAGGCTACCGACTATCTGGTGGAGAAAAGCAACGTTTGGCAATCGCCAGGGTCGTTCTGAAGGATCCCCGCATTCTGATCCTCGATGAGGCAACATCGGCATTAGACACCAGGTCCGAGCGGTTGATTCAGACGGCCCTCGAACCGCTGATGCGGGGGAGAACGACGATCGCAATAGCTCATCGGCTGTCAACGATCTTGTCAGCAGACCTGATCCTCGTAATCGAGCGCGGACGAATTTCAGAGCGTGGAACGCATGACGAACTCCTTGCTGAGGGTGGTCTGTATGCTCGTTTATACACCGAACAGTTCGGTGGTGGTGAATACGAATCCCGCTGCGAAGACGGCGTCATTACCCACGACGGCAAGGTCATCGAACTGGCCGCCGCCAGCGACGACGATTAGAGCGAACTAGGCGTCGCCGCCCACAGCCCGCCCGTACAACACCGGCACGCCGTCCACACGGTCGCAGGCGTGTGCGCACTGTTCGGAACTCCATCTGTCGAACCGGCGGCTTGCGGGCCGTAGACAAGTCAAAGACATGTCCCTACGAGAGCAAGCCAACGCTTTAGCAATCCTCGTGGACATGCGTCTGGTGGAAATGTCCTAGCAGTGGTCGTCGATACGGTCTTATGTATGGAGCCAGCGGTACGATCGCTTTCGGATAGAAACGTCGCACCGCTGGCGTCGGTAACTATTTCTTCGTCCAGCGAGCAGGTAAAGGATCGCGTTCTAGCCAGGCCAGGATGAGATCGACACACTGGACGCACTCTGATTCGGTCACCATCTCGTTCGGAGAGTGTGTATAGCGTGTTGGCATCGTCAGCAGGACTGTTTCGATGCCGCGACGTATAAGCTCTGCGCCGTCCGAGCCGTAGTTCTGAAAAATCGCATGTTGAACGGGGATGTTGTCAGCCTTCGCAGTCTCAGCCATCGCCATCGTCATTCGATGAGAATAGTGGACTGACGAATCCTGGTGGACGAGGATCGGACCGCTTCCGAGTTTCGATGGATGATTCTCCGATCGAGTTCCAGGAACGTCTCCACAGAGACCGACATCAAGCGCGATCCCATACGAGAAATCAGCCGAATCCGGGATGCTTGACGCACCGAGCAGCCCATTTTCCTCTTGGATCGAGCTTGCGATCCAGAGTTCATACTTGAGATTCGCCGTGTTCGCTCGTTCACCCACGGAGGTCGCGATCGCCAGTGCAGCGCGGTTATCCATCGCTTTGCCAACAATCGTGTCACCGAGACGCCGCGTCGGTGGATTCAGCGCGATTCGCGTTCCCGGATGGATACCGAGTGATTCGACAGCCTGCCTCGACGAGTAACCCAGGTCGACGAACCAGTCGTTCCACTCAAAGTGATCCTTCTGTGTTCCGCCGCCAATGACATGTCCGCTCGCGTACACGAGTTGACCATCGACGTGGCCGTTGTCAGCCATGACGATGACTGGTTGATTCACCGGCGAGTAGGAGTACGATGGACGGCCTCGAAGGTCTCGGGCTACCGGCCAGATGTGGAGCAATCCGTTTTCGGTCACCGACTTGACCATCAGTCCGAGTTCATCTCCGTGGGCAAGGATGACAATCGCTGGCCCATGTCCTCCTACCTTCGCGACGACGTTGCCGACACGTGTGATTTCCGTTTCCTCGGCGAATGTCGACCAGTGGTCTGCGCACCAGATGTGGACCAGGTCCTCCTGACCTGTGGGGCCGGGAATCTCCGTCAGTGTCTTGATCAAGTCAAACATCGGCGTATCTGTCGTCACGTCTGCATTCACTCCTCTATCCACGGTCGTTCCTCACCGTTCGTTAGCCTCGACCGGCGCGACAGCATAGGGAGATAACTGCGGTGGTGTCAACCGTTGGAAATGTTCATTGACGGGGCCGACGTCGATCGCTACGCTCTGCATCTATGTCGATGACAAGAGATCGGGAGCGGTACACATGACAGATCAGGGATGGTTCGAAGTTGTGCGGTTTCCGGCAGGCGTGACGATGATTTCCGAGCCGGGGCACGAAGAGGATGTCAAGTCGTACCTCGTCGAAGGCGATCGTGACGTCGCGGTTCTCGATACTGGCATGGGCGTCGGCGACTTCGCCGGCCTCGTCGCTGGTTTGAGTGACCGGAAACCGATTGTGCTGCATTCGCACGCGCACTTCGATCACATCGGGGCGAGTTCGCGTTTCGAGCGCGTGTTCGTTCATTCGTCAGAATCGGAAGACTTGCGGCAAGGCTATCCGAACGAGCGTTTCAAGCCGTGGTTCGACACAAAACATCTCGTCGGGAATCGCCTACCCGCCGATTTCGATCCAAACGGGGCGGAAATCGACGGATGTGAACCAACAGGCACAATCGAGCACGGGCAGCATTTCGACCTCGGTGGGAGAGTGCTTGAGGCGTTCCACACGCCGGGTCACTCTCCTGGAGGAATGACATTTCTTGACCGAGAGAACCGGATATTGTTTCCGGGTGATGCCGCTTACGCCGGACCGATGTTCGCGTGGCGTCCCTACAGTGATCCGGTAGCGTATC
>JBGSWU010000544.1:0-2884 GCA_041751795.1 Thermomicrobiales bacterium | reverse complement strand
ATCCGGAACAGTCCCGGTAGCCAGAAGCAGAACACCGCTTTACGCCCTGCTTCTGGCCAGCGCGATCTCCAACGTCGGCAACATGCTGACAATGATCGCGCTACCCTGGTTCGTTCTGGAAACCACGGGCAGCGCGGCGATGACCGGCCTCGTTGGCTTTTTCGTCGCGCTGCCCAACTTCATCGCGGGAATCTTTGGCGGCACGCTCGTCGACCGGCTCGGCTACAAGCGAGTCAGCATCATCGCCGACCTCGTCAGCGGCTTTGGTGTCGTGATGGTGCCACTACTCTATGTCACCACCGGCATTGCTTTCTGGCAGTTGCTCATGTTCGTTTTCATCGGCGCGATGCTCGACATTCCGGGAATCACCTCCCGTCGAGCGATGCTGCCTGAACTCACTCGTCAGGGTGGATTGCGATTGGAGCAGGTGAACTCCGCGTTCGAATCTGTCGAATACCTGGCGCTGCTCCTCGGTCCACCGGTTGCTGGCGTACTCATTGGCGTCCTCGGCGCTGAGAACGTCCTTTGGCTCGATGCTGCAACCTTCGTCGTGTCGGCTTCACTCGTTGCCCTTGCCGTTCCTTCCCCGCGCCAGACGATACGCACCGTCGGTGGTCGTTACCTGGATGAACTCAAGACCGGGCTGCGCTTTCTACGTGCTGACCGTCTGCTTTTCTCAATGGCCGTCACGGTTGGAATCGGCAACTTTCTCGGAGCGTCATCCTTCTCGGTGATTTTCCCAGTCTTCGTCAAGGATGAGTTCGGACGAGCATCTGTTCTCGGCCTGCTGGCTGCAGCATTCGGCATCGGTGGCCTGGCTGGAGCTGTGATCTACGGCATGTATGGACACCGGCTGCCACGCCGTGCGATGTGGATCGCGTCGTTCCTGGCCGTGCCAGTCATCCTTACAGCGCCACTCCTGACGTCGTCGGTGCCGACGCTGATCGCCCTACTGATGGTTTCATCGATCTTCACCGGACCAACGAACGCATTGATGGTCACGATCCGACATGAGCGAATTCCGCAGGATCTTCGTGGTCGCGTCTTCAGCACGTTTTCGGCAATCACCGCCGTCGCAGCACCAATCGGCATTCTCCTGGCGGGATACAGCATCGAAGTGCTCGGCCTGAAGACGTCCTTATCGATCATCGCGCTTTCAGAACTCTCCCTTGCCGTCGCGATTGTCCTTATGCCTGCGTTCCGTGAAATGGACGATTCGAAGAGCCACATCGAACTCCAGGTGGCGGCATGACCGACAATCCGACTCGCCGCCTGCCGCTCTATGGCTTGTTTGCAGCCAACCTGATCTCGCGGGTCGGCAACAATCTGACAAACATCGCCATTCCCTGGTTTGTCCTCGCGACGACCGGCAGCGCGGCGAAAACAGGTCTCGTTGCGGCAGCTGGCATTCTGCCAATCATCGTCACCGGCATCCTCGGTGGACCGCTGATCGACCGGTTGGGGTACAAACGGATGGCGGTCCTCTCGGACGTCGCTAGCGGGGTCAACGTCGCGTTGATTCCATTGCTGCACATAACAAACAATCTGCCCTTCTGGGGGCTGCTCGTCCTTGTCCTCTTTGGCGCCATCCTCGACTCGCCCGGACATACAGCACGTGAAAGCCTGTTGCCTGATCTTGCAACCCTGGCACGAATGCCCCTTGAACGAGCGAATTCGATTGTCATGATCGCCGGTAGAACCTCGTCGATGGTCGGGGCTCCACTCGCCGGAATCTTGATCGTCACAATTGGAACTAGCAACCTGCTCTGGATAGACGCTGTCAGTTTCAGCATCTCTGCAATCATCCTCGTGATCGCAATACCCAACCAGGTCACAACTCGAATTCGGTCGGCGTCGACTGTCACCACAGCCGCATTCAGCGCATACGTTGGCGAGATTGCCGAAGGTTTTCGATTCATACGCCGTGATGGCGTGATCCTCTGGCTGACGATTGGATTCTCGCTCGGCAGTCTGATTGCTGAACCGGTGTACTCGGTCATCCTGCCTGTCTACGCGAGAGAGGTTTACGGTACTGCACTCGACCTCGGCTTCATGTACTCAGCCCTCGGCGCAGGTTCAGTTGCAGGAGCGGTCATATTCGCGGTCTTCGGCCAGCAGATGCCGCGTCGAGCGACGTTGCTGACAGGCTTCACGATTCGCGCGCTTAGCTTCTGGGTTCTAGTCGTCACGCCACCGATCGGAGTCGTCGTTGCTGCGATCGTGATCAACGCGACAGCCCTCGAACCAACAAATCCGATGGTCCAGACCATCTTTCAGGAACGAATCCCCGATGGAATGCGTGGAAGAGTATTCGGGACGATTGGAGCAGTTGGCATCGCAACCGCACCTATCGGGATGATTGCGTATGGCGTCATGATTTCAAAATTGGGTCTACATACCAGCCTCGTCATCTTTGCATCGATAAACCTAACGCTGCCGATCATCTTGGCAATCATGCCTGCCTTCCGCCACCTCGGAACATCCGTTAGACGAACCGGCGACACGCAACCCGATCAACCGGCCATCTCGGTTTAATAGAAAGAGGAACAGCAACAATGTTTGGACGTGACAAGCACCAACCGGAACTGGTCCGGGAAGATACCGTCGATGCCCAGGGCGTGTCGTCTGCGCGCGTGAAACTGGACATGAGCGTTGGTTCGCTCCACCTCGCTGGCGGAGCATCCAGCCTGATGGACGGAAGGTTCGAGTTCAACGAGGGAATGGAACCGCGCGTCAATTACGCCGTTCACAATGGTCGCGGTGAACTACGGGTCGATCAACCCACCCGACCAAAATCGTTCAACATCACCCGCAATCGCTGGGACATTCGGCTGAACAACTCGATTCCGTTCGATCTGGAGATCGACAATTCGGCTGGCGAGGC
>JBGSWU010000543.1:0-15647 GCA_041751795.1 Thermomicrobiales bacterium | reverse complement strand
GCGGATCTGGACGACAGGGGGCATGGGATTGTCTCGCGTGATGACACGTATGGGTGTTCGCGGTTATGTGACGATGTAATGGTTGTCGTCTAGCTGAGTGATGCGGCCATCCTCGACCAGTTTGTCGAGGTGGGCTTGGAGCGTCGAGCGTGCGGCGTACGACAAGTGTTGCTGGACATCGGGATAAGCGATCGGCAGGATATCGTCGACGCTGGAAACACCGGATGCGACGGCGTCAAAGACTTCTTCCTCGCGTGCCAGGCGATGGGTGATGTATTCCTCGATCTTGGCGCGTGCGTCGGTGATCGGCGGGCCGTGGCCGGGGCCGACCAGCGAGACGGGTCGCTCGTCGTGGGCCTCCAGCAATCGTCGCAATGAGTCGATGTACTGTCGCATGCTGCCGTGTGGCGGAAAGATGCCGACACTGCCGAAGCCGGAGATCATGTCGCCCGCCAGGAGAATGCCGCTGTTCGGCTCGATCACGCAGTAGTGGCCCGGTGAGTGTCCGGGCGTGAAGACCGTGTCAACGCTGAAGCCATCGCAATCGATGGATTGACCCGGCTCGACCCAGACATCGATCTCCAGTTCGTTGCCGAAGCGCTCGATCTGCTGCCGTTCGAGCGGATGCGCGTAGACGGTCGCACCGGTCGCCTGCTTGATGGCCTGCGCGTTGCCGACATGGTCGGGATGGCAGTGGGTAAGGATGATCTGGGTGATACGTTCGAGTTCGATCCCGGTTTCGGCGAGTGCGGCCAGCAGGACATCGTGGGATTTCGTGTCGCCAGCATCGACCAGCGTCAGCGAACGAGACTCGTCCGCGACATATCCCAGCAAGTACACGTTCGTCGGCTGGCCTGCCATCATGCCGTAGTTGGGAACGCCGAAGGCGTAAATCGCTGGATACTGGTCCTCGTCGGTCAGTGGCTCGAAGCGAGGAGCCTCGTCGGTGTCTTCGACCCGGAGTGGGAGTCCCTGCCAGCGTCCCTTGTTGTGAAAGACCTTGAACTTGTCGCTGGCGCTCCCGGCTGAGTGTTGAGTTGTCTGGGAATCGTCGTCGATCGTCGTATCTGAAGTGCGGGTCATCCAGTTCCTTGCTTTCAACTCATCACTCATCACTCGTGATCTCTCTCGCTTAGTAATAAATACGCATCAGCGTTTCCGCAACGCAAGCAGGTTTGTCGCCGCCTTCGATCTCGACAGTCCGTGTTTGTGTCAACTGGACTGCCTGATCGCCGATCTCTTCGACGGCCTTGAGGACGACACGCTGGCGAATGCGCGAGCCGACCGGGACTGGCGCTGGAAAGCGGACCCGGTTCAGTCCGTAATTGACCGCCAGTTTGCCACTGAGGTCGATCCGGATCCCTTCGGCTTGCGGCCCAGACGGATGGGTCATCGACAGGGTCAGGTAGCCGTGGGCGATCGTGCCGCCGAAGAAGGTCGATTTCGCGCGTTCAGGATCGACGTGGATGTACTGGTGGTCACCGGTCGCGTTGGCGAACTGGTTTACCCGTTCCTGGGTCATCTCCTGCCAGTCGCTGACGCTGACTTCCTGGCCCAGATAGGCCTTCAACTCTTCGACGGTCGTGACAACCCGACGAGTATCGGTGGTTTGCTGGTCCATTGGTCCGTCCTTTACTCGTCACTCGTGCTGCGAATCCGGTCCGCGATGTGATTCTTAGGAGGCCGCTGCCGGAACAGCGTTCTCGATCAGGACTGGCACCTCGAAGTACTGGACCTTCGGTTCGACGCCGTAGAGTTCGGTCGCGCGGGCGCGCCATGCGTCGGAATAGAGAGCTTCTGCGTCAGCACGGGAGGCAAAGACATAAAAGCCGCCGAGCGTACTGCCGTCTTCGGCATAGATGTATGCCTTCGAGTGGAGACCATCACGCCCCCGGTAGTTTGGCGCGGTCGTGTTGAAGCGGCTCGCGGCGTCACCAAGCGAGAGTGCGCCGTCGGTCTTGAACAATACGAGTGCGGCAATCATCTGCGACGTCCCTTCCATCGATTCCAACGTATTCGCGCCATCAGGATAACAGGCTCAGAATACTGCCAGGCGTGACGCAGAATGACGCAAAGAAGTCTCGGCCAGAAATCTGCGTTACTGTTCAGCGGGGCCGAAACGAACCGGGAGTTGTTCTTCGATGTTCTTTGATAACGCTTATGGGCTGCTACGAGTCGTCGTCTTGTCGGTGGCCGCCTATTCTGCACTTGTCGTCATTCTTCGGATCTCTGGCGCCCGAACGCTGTCGAAGATGAACGCATTCGACCTGATTGTTACTGTTGCGCTCGGCTCAACGTTGGCGACGACGATTCTCTCGTCCGACATTGCGCTGGTGGAGGCGATCGTCGCGTTCACGATGCTGGTTGGGTTGCAGTTCGTCGTCACCTGGCTGTCGGTGCGCTCCAAACTGATCGTGAAACTGGTTAAGTCGGAACCGACACTGCTGGTGTACCAGGGGCAGTATCTCCATCAGCCGATGCGGACTGCACGCGTCGTCGAGGCGACGATTCAGCAGGTACTCCGGATGAACGGGATAGCGACACTGGATGCGGTTGAAGCAGTGGTTCTTGAAACCGACGGCAGTTTCTCGGTCATCCAGAAGCGCGACGGCCCAGTGACGGTGCTGAACGACCTCGTACCGGAATCACACGTATGAGGTGGATCAGTTGGATTATTGGGTCTGGGCTGGTTTCGCTTGTTGAGGGCGGTTGAGCAGTGCCGTCACTGCGTTGGTGTCGAGCGGTGGGGAGAAGAGTGTTCCCAGTCCGAGATTACAGTTGATCCTGCGAAGGTGGATCCAATGTTCGCGGCGTTCGATCCCGTGGGCGACAGCGATGGCTCCCTGACTGTGGGCGTGACTGATGACGTGGGTAGCGATCGATGCCGCGCGTTCATCGCTGTCGAGCCGAGCGATGAGCGACGATTCGAGTTCATACTGACTGACGCTGAACGGATGCAATCGTTCCAGCGACGACCATGCTGATCCTGTCTCACTTGCAGCGATCTGGACGCCGATGGCAATGATCGCGGACAACTCGACGATCGCGGGGTTGCTTGCTTCGAGCAGGGTCGCCGCCGTGATCTGGAGAATCAGCTGGGTCGAGTCGCAGTTCGCATCGGCCAGCGCAATACCGACGTCCTCGGCAAGGCCGGGTGCATCGAGTTCCGAGAGACTGAGCGGCACAATGATGTTGAGGTTCCGGTTGGGATGGCATTCCCGCCAGGCTGATAGTTGACGGCAGGCGCGGAGGAGGAGTGACAACCGCAGGGTTCGGCTCAGAGCATGTTCGGCGGCGATCGCCGAGAGTGCGGCGGATGGGACCGGGCCGACGAGCGGCGATTCCCAGGCAGTGATCATCTCGAAGCCGGCGATGCGCCCATGTGTGAGGTCCAGTCGCGGCTGGTAGCGGGCGATCAGCCGATCCTCCTCGATGTCAGTGCGGAGAACATCCCGAAAGACGGGGTTTGCCTCGTCGGATTCGGCTTCGCAGGATACAGTCTCGGTTGCTTCAACGTCGACGAATGTAAAGGCGGTACCGTCTGCTGCTTTCGCGCGACGAGCAAGCCTGCCGGGCTGATAGCCCGAGTCGTCGGCGAAACGTTGCCGGTCGAGCGCGAGTGCCAGCAGTGCGGCGAGAGTTTCAAGGTGGCGGGCATTCTCGTCATTCAGCCTGCTGCCAGCGGAGATGAGTAGCCCGAATATTCCTGGGTTTCCGCCAAGGGGAGCGATTGAGACGGCCCTCACATCGGGATGCAGTCCGAGATCGTCGGCAAGGTCGGCGATCTCATCGTCACTGAGCCATGCGGATGTTCCGGCGGCGAGAATGCGGCGCGTCGTCGTTGGTAGATCCTGGTCGTTGATTGTTTCCGCCATAATCAGGTCACCGCCGTCGGCCGTGCCATGGACGAGGTGGTACTCGCTGGGTTCGTTCTGGTTGAGGTAGAGCGATGTCGTCACGCCACGTCCACCGATCGCTCGTGCGGCGTCGATGGCGGTTTCAACGATCGCGTCGTGTCCGTGAGTGACGACCAGGTCGGCGGCGGCGAGGCGAAGCCGTCGATCGACTGCGCTCGTGATGTTGCGGGAATGCTGGATTGCGGCCATCCGAGCGGCGAAGAACAGACCGAGCACTGCCGTAGCGCCGGTTAGCACGTCGATTGTCAGCCGATCCCCGCGTTGGGCCTGTGCCAGCAGGGCGAACGGTGCCATCAGGAGGGCAAGCGTCAGCAGGGCGGCCCGGGGCCAGTTCAGTTCGGACCGCCGCTCGCGGAACGGCGTCGCGAGTTGCGTCATTGACGGATGGAGGGTTGCGCTGCCGAATCCGACGAGGGCGAGGAGCCAGAGGGCGTTCTCACCAACGTGCGTTGTCGGTGTTGTTGCGTCAGCCGCCGTCCATGCCGTGGCGGTCATCGCGGCAATGAAGAGGATGAGTGCCGATCCGACAATCTGCCGCGGGACAAGATTATCCGGCCAGTGTGTCAGGAGAAAGCGGACGGCGACGAACGTGGCGCCAAGGCTCGCGATTGGCAAGCCGAGCAACACGAGTTGGTCGATTGCTGTGGCTGCCGGTTCAACCGTATGGGGTGCTATCAGGTAGACCCATGCGAAAAGCGCGAGTCCTGTGCTGACGACGGCCGAATCGAGCAGCACGGTCCACGCGCTGCCGGGGGTACGCCGGTGGAGAATCCGCCAGAGTGCAATGGGCAGGAGGGCAATACCGGACAACGACACGAGACTGCCTGCTGCGGGATGGTCGCCGGTGCGGATTGTCCAGGCGACAGCGATCAGGTGGCCAAGTTCTGCCAGGAACAGCGCGAGCGCAAGCATATACCAGGGTGCTGGTCGGGCTGGCGCGTGCAGGCGGATGCCCGCGACGAGCGAGCTGACGGCAGCCAGTCCTGTTGCACTGGCGACGGCTGCACCGGCGGATTCCGGCAGGATGATCGTCACGGCAGTGATGGCGACGCCCGCCAGAATGGCGATGCGCCAGAAGTGCGATCGGTCCCCAAGCCGAATGCCCTGCTGGACCCAGAGGAAACCAGCCAGTAGATAGGTGGATGCGAGACCAAGGCCGAACTGCGGACCGATGCCGGAGATCACGGCAACGATTGGCAGCGCCGCGAGGATCGCCAGGAGCAGTATTGGCGAGATGCGATCCCAGATCGAGCGATTGCTGTCGAGCGCTGCGGCGATCAGATACCTGGTGGGCGACAGGGCACGGTCAAGCAAAGGTATGGCGGTGATGCCACGACCGGATCGTCCCGAACGATGGAGGAATGATCTCGCTTGCATCGGTCGCCCTACGCTCCTGACTTGGAGCGTTTTCAATAGCAGATCAGGTGCCTCGTGTCATGTTCTCGTTCGACTTCGACACGCAGTCCATTGACCATAAGATTAGGAGAAATCCCGGGCGACGACGATGCGCCAATCCTCCCGTTTTTCGGAGGTCCATCCGCATTCCTGAGCGTAGACGCCGGTACCGAAGCAGCATGACTCCACCGGAACCGAATGGCTCCAGTGGCCATTTTTCGCCAACCGGCGGACGTAATCGAGCGAATCAGGGCTCACGTCGTTCATCCGGCCTGGAACGGTGGCGGGCTCCTCGTTTCAGACGTTCTTTCAATGCATCGACATTGAGTTCAACGGGTGTCAATGGTGTTTCGCCACCGTCGCGTTCGAAGGCGGCCCAGAGTCCGAGTGAGCCATCGTCGTCCTGCTCGTCATTGGTTTCGTCCAGGCGGTGACGGTCGTCTTCCATTAAGAATCTTTCCTTTTCTGATTCTAGTCATCGCTGATTTCAACACCAAACTGTTTGGCGGCGCGGCGAATGCGCATCTTGATCGTCTCGACTTCATCCCTGTCGTACTCGGCGGCGTTGTCCTTGTGGTTGATGTACGACCAAGCGCTTCTGACGTGCTGCGCGGTGTCGATCGGATACTTGTTGTTGGTGGGATCGGCGAACTCGACATCGCCATGATCGCGGATGCCCTGATCAGGATTCACGTTCTCACGTCGCTTGATGTAATTGCTCACCTCATGAGCCTCCTTGTCCATGCGGTATGTTGTCGATTCGAGGGGAATCCTCATGGACACCGTGCCAGAAGCGTCCGATGTCCGGATTGTCGAATTGGTGGAAGAACGTCCAGGCTGACCGGCAACATGTCGTTGCTGTGGGGGTCTCGGCGTTCGTGGAACGGTCTGCCGATGAATCATTCCCTCCAGTAGACTCATAGACCGTTCCCATCCGGTTCCGCAAGTCGGGTGCCGGGTACGACGGATGAGCGACGTGTGAGATGGGGGCTGAAGGATTGAGCGCGGGACGAATCGGGACGATCGAAGATGTCATCACGATGGGTGGCCGCGAAGTGCGCTACAGCATCCGGCGCAGCGTCCGCGCCCGCCGGATGAGTCTACGCGTGCTGCCGGGTGTCGGCCTCGAAGTGGTTCTGCCGCCCGGATTCTCACTGCGCGAAGCATCGACGCTGGTGCGGCGTAATCAGGGCTGGGTACTGCGCTCGCTCGACCGTCTCAACGTCGCCGCTGAAGCTCGCGTTGAACTTAATGATGGCGCGACCCTGCCGTGTAACGGAGAAACGTTGACGCTACGAGTTGTCACCGGAGCGGGTCGCAACAGCGCCCGCCGGACCGGCGACCATCTGACGGTGTCGGTGACTTCTGGAACGTTGCCGGTGACCGTCGTCGAGAACTGGTACCGGACTCAGACGAAGCGGATCGCCATCGAACGGGCGACGGTGCATGCGGAAACACTTGGCGTTTCGTTCGGACGGATCGCAATCAAGGACACACGGTCACGTTGGGGGAGTTGCTCGTCGAAGGGGAACCTGAACTTCTCCTGGCGGCTGCTACTTGGTCCGCACAGTGTCTTCGACTACGTTGTCGCTCACGAAGTGGCGCACTTGAAGGAACTGAACCACTCGCCGGCGTTCTGGAATCATGTGGAGACACTCTGTCCCGACTTCAAGACGCAACGTGCCTGGCTCCGCAAGCATGGCCGTGAACTCGCGGCCTGGCCAGGGTAGCGGTCGCTCGTATCTCACGATGAAGGAGGATAGATGAGCGTTATTGGCAACGTGTTGCTCGCGCCATTCCGGTTGCTTTTCTGGATACTGCGGGTGATTGTCGAGGCGACGGGACGACTGCTCGCTGTGGTGATCGGTGTCGTGCTGGTCGTCGTCGGGGTCGTTCTGACGTTGACCGTTGTTGGCGCTATCGTCGGCGTCCCGTTGATCGCGATAGGAGTTGGGCTGATCCTGAAGGGGATCGCGGGGTAGTCCGCTCATTGCTGGAGCGGACTACCTCACGGGGATCAGTTTCCGGGGAAGCGTGCCGAAAGTGAGGTGTTATTGTTGGTCATCTCGACAACGAATGTCATTCCACCGGAGTAGGCAACTGTGCCAGTGTCTGTCGTCATGGCGTCTCCGCCGACGGTAAACGTGAGCTGCAGCGGGATCGATTTCATCTTCTTCGTGTTGATTGGAACCTGGACTTTCAGTTGATTGTCGAACGAGCCATCGGCGTAGACTTTTCCGCCCTTAAGCGCGCCGAAGGTGACCTTCTCCCCGTATCCGTTGAAGCCTTCATCCAGGAAAAGCACTTCAGATGTCACCGGCTTTGCGGTGAGGATCTGGATACTGATCGCACCAGTGACGAGCGACACATATTCCTGTGGGATCGCGACCCAGAGCTGGGTGTCATGGCCGTTGATGCGAACGATCGGATCTCTTGCGCACCAGGTACGACCAGCCAGCGCAGGTGCCGCCAGCACGAGGACAGCCATCAGCCCGAGAGTCATTGCGACGAGCGTTTTTCGCACGGTGTTTCTCCTATCCATCATTCCGCATGCTGCTTAGGTCAGCGGAACGTTCAGATAGGTTCCAGTGTGGGTACCGTAGATGACATGCAATCCCCACGGGGACAGGATGGTCAACTCAACGGGCACCTGAACACCGGTTCCGAGGGCTGCCTGGTTCATCGGAATTTTGACGGTGAGTTTCACCTGATTGTAGGTGTTCCCCCACTGAACCGTTTCTCCGTACCCGTTGAAGCCCTCATCCGTCATGACGACAACCCGCGAGAAGTGTGATGGGGTGTCGATCTTGAAGGAGATCGGCCCGGTGACGTACTGTTCGTATCCGGACGGCACGCCGACCCACATCTGGATCTGGTGCCCTTCGATTCGAACAATTGGATCTGCCCGGCACCAGGAAACCCCGGCAAACGTGGGCATCGTGAGGAACATTGTCGCCAGCAAGCCGCAGACCACTGCGGCGAGCATTTGACGACGTGGGCCCAACTTGGATAACCGCCGCATCGTTCTTCCTTTCCCCATCGTCTGATGGGTCATGGATCGAAGAACGAGGGGACATTCGGTGGTGCAGCCGTCGTAGCGGAGCGAATCGGTTGGCGTCCCTGTCATTCGGGAGCGCAGCCGTCGTGGCGAATCCGCCGTAGACCTGTCACTTTGCGACCCCACGTTTCCGTGGGTGTGCCCTTCTCGTGACCACACCTCGTGGTGCAGACCACTCTGCTTCCAGGACTCCATCGTACGGCGTAGTACTTTCGGGCGATAGGGAAACTAGTCATGATTACGTCGGTACGCGCGCACCGATATGCTCCTTTCGCCTTAGATTGCGGATTTCTGGGCCAATGAGTTGCGCGACACGCACTATCTGTTCTGTGCAATGGGCATGCGCGTGGTGGTAGCCACGAGTTGGAGGGACCGGACAACTCGCCGCGACCCTGGTAAGTACAATTCATCGCGTGAAATGCGATCTGCCAGCAGCCGGAGGAGCGAGCTTGAAGACATCCAGCCATGTTCAGGAAGAGATCGATGCCGCAGCTGGTTTGCTGAGTGAGGCGACGGTGCACGTTGATTCGGCAGTCGTTCTGGATTTCGGAAGCCAGACGGCACAACTGATCGTCCGGCGGGTGCGCGAGGCGAACGTCTACGCTGAACTGCTGCCCCACGATGTCGATTACGAAACGGTCAAGAAGCTTCAGCCAAAAGGAATCATCCTGTCCGGCGGACCAGTCTCGATCTACGAGCCTGGCGCGCCACAGCTGCCAGATTGGGTCGTCCAGAGCGGCTTGCCGGTCCTCGGCATCTGCTACGGGATGCAGGCGCTGGCACACACACTCGGTGGCAAGGTGGCCGGAGCCGATCATAAGGAGTTCGGCCCAGCCCGGATTCGCCGCAGCGCCGAACATCCGCTCTTTCGGGACCTGCCGGACGAGACCGATGTCTGGATGAACCACGGCGACCGGATTGAGGAACTCCCGCCCGGTTGGGACACGCTGGCATCGAGCGACAACTCGCCGTACGCAGCCATGGGTTCCGACCGGCATGTCGCGGTCCAGTTCCACCCCGAGGTGGCGCATACGCCACTCGGACGGGTGATCCTGCGGAACTTCCTTTACGACATGTGCGGGTGTAGCGGCAACTGGAGCCCGGAGTCGTTCATCGACGCCGCCATCAACGACATCCGCCATCGTGTCGGAGAGGATCGCGTGCTGCTGGCGCTTTCGGGCGGGGTCGATTCATCGGTCGCGGCGGCGCTGATCCACCGCGCGATCGGTGACCAGTTGACACCGGTGTTTGTCAACAACGGGTTGTTGCGCGAGGGCGAGGCCGAGACGGTTCGGGAGGTCTTCGGTCGTCACTTCGGGATGAACCTGGTCTATGTCGACGCGACCGAGAGTTTCCTGCGGCGTCTGGTCGGTGTCAGCGATCCGGAGCAGAAGCGCAAGATCATCGGTGACGAGTTCATTCGCGTCTTCGAGCGTGCTGCTGTCGAGCAGTCCGGGACGAAGCCGTTCACGTTCCTGGCGCAAGGGACGCTGTATCCCGACGTGATCGAGTCGAAGACGGCCGACAACAAGGCGTCCGACAAGATCAAGACGCACCACAACGTCGGCGGCCTGCCGGAAGACCTCGCCTTCGACCTGATCGAGCCGTTGCGCTTCCTCTTTAAGGATGAGGTTCGCGAGGTCGGTCGGCTCCTCGGCCTGCCAACAGAGATCGTCGAACGTCAGCCGTTCCCTGGCCCCGGCCTGGCCGTCCGCTTGCTCGGCGACATTACTGCCGACGACCTCGCCATCCTGCGCCGAGCCGACGCGATCGTTCGTCAGGAGATCGAAGCGGCCGGGCTGGCCCACGATATCTGGCAGTTCTTCGCCGTCCTCCTGCCGGTGCAGTCGACCGGCGTGATGGGCGACGCGCGGACGTACGCCAAAGCCTGCGCCATCCGCGCGATCACCAGCGAGGACGCGATGACCGCCGATTGGGCGCGGTTGCCCTACGACCTGCTGGCGCGGATGTCGGCTCGCATCACCAA
Source organism: Thermomicrobiales bacterium (assembly GCA_041751795.1). GTDB lineage: Bacteria > Chloroflexota > Chloroflexia > Thermomicrobiales > CFX8 > JBBECJ01. Next base: position 5,290 of record JBGSWU010000543.1, on the reverse strand, counting down.
CGAGGTGCGCGGCATCAATCGCGTCGTGTATGACATAACGTCGAAGCCGCCCGGCACGATCGAGTGGGAATGATGGACGGGATTCGGGATGCGGGATTCGGGGTCGGGTTCGCGTAGGGGCGATGGCCGCAGCCTCGCCCTTGTTGAACCGCGAGGGTGGTGTGTAGGGCGACCTGTTGCGACGATCGCCCTACACGGGGGGTGTCAGAAGCGCTAGAAATCCGATGTTAAGCCTGCCTGCGTGAAAACCTCGACCACCTGGTCGGGCGTTCGCCCCCGAAAATCATAGTCCATTCGATTTCCGTACCAGCGTTGCGAGAGTTCCCAGACCTGTTGCAGCGGCACCGCCGCGCTGCGCGGCTCCCCGGTCTAGGCACACCAACGATCGATCTCTTCTTTCGACCGGAAGAGCAACATCGACCCTCAGGTGTGGATCAGGTTGTCGTACCAGCGGCGGAACGGTAGCGGGAAATGGACCAATCCATCGTCGCCACACGGTTCGCCGTTCACGGTCGCGTAGTTGGCAGGTGTATTCGATCCATCGGGGCCGGTGGAAACGGTGTCGATCGTCGCGTCTGTGCCGAGCATGGCCGGGATACCGAGCTAGACCCAGGCGCAATTTGCGTACAGCACCCTGCCATAAACGCTCACCCGATAGGGTGTCTGTACGGCTGAGAGTGGGTGTGCCATGCGGACACTGGCAGTGCCGGGTTCGAGAAAAATGACGTGCGTATCGTGAAGCCGCTGGTACGAGGCACGGACATCATCTTCAGACATGTTGAACGCGATCGCCGCTTCAGTGGCCGTCGGCGGCCGGTTGTGATCGACGATGAACCGATACAGGTGTAATCGTAGCTGCCAGTCTCGTTCGTTCAGGAATACCGCCATCTCCGCCACCCATGCAGACTGATCCACTCATCCGGTTTTACCGGATTCCACAATCAAGCATAGGGTATCAGCAGAGAACCATGAGGATTCTTGTCAATAGTGCGTGACGCGAACGTGGGTAGGACGAAGAGATGTACCCCCGGTCGTCCTTCCCACGTTCGAATCAATCACTGTTGGCAGGAATAACGTCGTAGCGTGACGTGATCTCGGCGGCGACAGCGGGTGGGACCGGTCCACCGGCAACGGTGGACGCTGCTGCGAAGTCTTCGAAGTAGCGCTCGAAGCCAGCCGGGCTGACGAGATAGAGAAAGTGTGCCGGGGCATCGTAGGGATTTGAAAGGGTATGGACCGTTCCGCGCGGAACGAAGACAGACGAGCCGGCCGCTACCCTGCGCTGCTCACCGTTCACCAGGACCAGGACCGCACCCGCTAGAACGTGGTATAGCTCGTCAAACGTCGCGTGGCTATGAGGGGCGGGTCCGTGTGGTCCCGGAGCGAGCCTGAATTCGAGCAACGCGCTCTGCCCACCGGTGTTTTCTGAGCGCAGCGTGATCGTCACCGGGCTGCCGAACGAGGTGATCTCAGTCGCTTCTTCGGGAGTAACAACTGTCGTTTCGGACTCGTGCGTCGTTGCGTCCACGTGCTTGCGTGCCTTCCGTGCCGTTCGTCCTGCTCCACAGCATTGTGAGCGGTCAATGATCGATTGACACTGGTGGCGGGTCATCCAGTGCGCTGCGAACCATACTATCCACTGTTGTACAAAGCCTTTGCCACTGTCAGTTCCTCACGTCTGCGTTTGCCACCGACGTTGCTCGGTTGGGTCCATTCGTCGAACGACTTTCAAGACAGCCCGATCACGCGAGCGCAACGACCCGAAGTATGCAGTCAAACGTCCACGCGAGATCGTCTCGTCACGCGTTATGCGTCACGCGTAGCGATCGCTGACACGCCAGAAACACGCGGTCCGCCGTTGATCGACACGGCCTCATTGTTGAAGTTCAGCCAGATTATGTTGCCGCCTCGTCGCGTGATACGGACGCCGCCCGGTAACGGTCGTGTTTCGATCCCGGCATGTTCCAGTGCGGTTTCCAGGATGTGAGAGATGAGTGATGCGCTCCAGGCACCGACTGAGGTGACGCTGCGGTTGCGGATGACGGCTGCCTGCCCAGAGAGCGGCCCGTCGGTGTACCTGTGCGTCGCTGTTCCAGCAGTCGCGCGGTAGCTCTCGGCCCAGATCGTTGCCTGGTGATCGCCGACGCTGACATGCGTTCCATCAGGAATGCCGTCGACGTTCAGCAGCGATAGTCCAAGTAACTCCCGCAGTGGCCCCGGCTGGCCGTCCTCGTGGACGCGTCCGGTGTGAGTCCGGTAGGCGGTGCGTGGGCCAAAGATCATCTCGGCTGTTGGGGCGTACGACGACAAATGGTTGGCGCGAGTGTCCGACATCAGTTGCAGGGCCGGAGCGACGATGACTCGGTAGCCGGACAGGTCGCTGTCGGGGTGCCGGATATCGACATCGACGCCCAGCGCGCGTAACGCGGAGTAGAAGAGCATGAACTGGCCCCAGTAGCTGGCGCGCTGGTTGTGGGGCTGGATGTCGTAGGCCCAGAGGCTCTCGTAGTCGTGGAGGACGACGACGGGTGTTGCGATCGGTTCGTTCGGGTATTCGCCGAGGTCGAGCGCAGCGATCTCTTCACCGCCACGATCGAGCGTTTCGTCGTGACGCAGCAGGCCGGAGTGCATCAGTTCCTGGGCGACCGTCGCTGCCCGCCAGCGGAAGTAGGCGACGACATCCGCACCGTGCGCCCATGCCTGAATTGTCCAGAGGGCGACTGCACCGCTGGCAGGGAGCGGGTTCGTCGTTGCCCAGTTGATCTGCCCGCACTGCTGTTCCATGATCCAGAACGGCCGACCGCCCTTCAGCCCTCGATATAGGTCGTGGTTGACCGAGATCAGGTCGGGATGGCCAGTGCGCGCCCAGCGTGCCTTTTCCTCGTCCGGCAGGTCGGAGAGTTCGACACCACCGGTCGGGTAGTTGTCCCACGAGACGAAATCGAGGCATTCGGCGGCGCGGTAGTGGTCGAAGTCGGGCTGGAAGCGCATGAAGTTGTGGGTGATCCAGCGGCCCGGTGAAAGCTCACGAAGGATCGCGACCTGCTCTTCCTGGAAACCGACCAGTTGATCGCTTGCGAAGCGGTAGAAGTCGAGAACGTGCGAGGGGTTCGGACCTTCGACGGTCAGGTTCGGCAACGTGATCTCATCGAAGTCGCCGTACTCCTGACTCCAGAAGACGGCTCCCCAGGCCGCGTTGAGGGCGTCGACCTCTGGATAGCGCTCGCCAAGCCACTCGCGGAAGGCAGCCTGTGCAGTTGGTGAATATGACTGGTGTTCCGACAGTTCGTTGTCAGTCTGCCAGCCAACGACGGCTGGATGCTTGCCGTACCGCTCGGCGATCGCCTGGGTGATCCGTTTCGAGTGGCTGCGGTAGATCGGGCTGGAGAAATCGTAGTGGCGGCGCGAGCCGTGATCGAGTTGCTGTCCGTCGGCGTTCCAGGCAAGGATATCCGGGTGCTTGCGAGCCAGCCATGCGGGAGGAGCTGCCGTCGGTGTGCAGAGGACGACGTCCAGCCCCTCGGCCGCGAGCGTTTCTATCGCGTCGTCGAGCCATGCCCACTCGAAGTTCCCTTCACGCGGCTCGATCCGACTCCAGGCGAACTCGGCGATCCGGACGTAGGTCAGTCCAAGGTCGTGCATCTGTCGCGCATAGGCTTCCCAACGGTCGCGTGGCCAGTGCTCGGGGTAGTAGCAGACGCCGAGCGCGAGGTGCGCTCGATCGCTCAGATTTACACTCACTTCCGTGCGAATGCGGCAGTGACTGCTTCACGCGGGAAGCCTTCAGCGACATCGCCGTTCGTGGCCCAGCGGTAGAGGACCGTCCGGTAGATGCTGCTCAGTGTCGAGCCAATCGCGATGGCGAGGCCAATCAGCAACACTGCGATGATGACGGCCAGGACGATGACCGGAACCGAGCCGGTCGCAAAGCCGAGTCCGGCGACGACGACCGCGACGAGGACCAGCGGCAGGCCGATGATGAAGGCAAACAGGCCGATGCCGGCGTTGCCGACGACCTGCTCGCCCCAGGTGCGCTTGAAGAGTCGTCCGCTTTCCTTCAGTGCATCGATTGGTCCGATGTTGTGGGTGGCAAGAACCGGGACGACGAAGAAGGTCGCCAGCGTCCAGGCGATATCGCCGATGAAGGCGACGATGCGTCCTGCCACGCCACCCTTGTCGCGAATGATGGCCAGCAGCAGTCCAACTGTCGTGACGATCAGCGCCCAGCCGATGATGGCGCGCTTGCGGCTGTTGGCAACGGCCAGTCCGTCGCTCAACGTCGCGGTTTGCCCGTCGATCTGGCGCAGGACAGCGCCGGTCAGGGCGGTGTTGAAGTAGATCGTGACGATCGAACCGACCAGGCTGATCAGAATCAGAACGATGGCGCCCGGGACGTTGTCCGATGATAATTCGGTCGTGATGTCGAGGCCGAGCGCGTAGATGACGCCGACACCAATCCCGCCGATAGCCGCCGATGAGATCAGCAGCGCGATGGCTGCGATCATTGGGAAGAGCAGCAACTGCGGGTTGGAGGTCATGATCCTCCAGCTCGCCTTGCCAAGCTCCCAGCTACGACGAATCCGCTCCATGGAGGCGCTCCTTCTGGCATTCGCTGACGACGGTGATGGCGCGAACCGGCCCCGGTCGTCAGTCACGGCTTCAAACGGTGATGTGACGATATTGTACGCCGGAAGTCGAATGTGACAGATGGTGTGGTGGTGACGAACGGTTGCATCGTTCACGTTGTCATGTGAAGCGTGTCACATGCGGTGGATGTGATGCGCTGGAGAAGGGATTGATGGAATGCGCGTCCAACCCGATGCGCCATCCGACAGGAGCCGTCTTTTACCCTGTCATCCTGAGTGGTCAACCACAGTGATCTTGTTGCGACGGGCGTGCCAACGTTGTTTGTCATCCTGAGTAGTCCACCACAGTGATACTGTCGCGCCAGACGTACAAACATTGGTTGTCATCCTGAACGGCAGTGAAGGATGACAAGGTGAGTGGTTCTGTCCCTCGGGACACATTCACTGTGGTCGACTACTGAGCCGCAGCGAAGGATCTCTCCTCGTTCACCTCCGGTACACGCCGAATTGCGGAACGGCACTCCCTTGGCAAACCTCCAGACCTGTCACGGCTGGGAGATGCTTCGTTGCGGCTCAGGATGACACGGGCAAGGGAGCGGCTCCCTGTCAGACGTGTTCGCGGTGGCGATCAGATGAACTGTAACGTTGGATTCCCCTCACAGTTGCGTGTCTGTTCGGGGAACGTGGGAGAAGGTCATTCAGTG
>JBGSWU010000542.1:0-8220 GCA_041751795.1 Thermomicrobiales bacterium | reverse complement strand
TGCTCCATCCTCTTGCTGTAGTGGAGTCATTCGGCGCATGCGAGACCGAGTCGAATATTCAGACGCCAGGGGGCGCATGCCGTTCGTGACCAATGGTGGCGTTCGCATCAGCTAAAGGGCCGCTGGGCGTCACACTCCGCTGCTGCTCCACATCGGCGAACGCGATAATGGGCTGGAAGATCGCTGGATTGGCTGCCATCGATACGTCATCTGATGGCTACCATGGGGGACGCACCTGCGGCCAAACCAGAAATGCACCCGCAGAAGTTCAAGCGTTCGGAAACACTCGACAAACCCGTACGAGATTGCGTTGCTTTCTGACGCAACACGACATCGCCAAACCCTTGACGAAAACTGTGATTGTCATCATTCTGTCCACACACAATGTCATGCCAAGCGAGGAATGGAGTCGGTGATTCGTTCGCAGTCGGATCAGCCTTGCGACAACCTTCCGCAGTCTCTCTCGTCCCTCATTGGGAGAGCGTCCGATATCGATGGAATCCGTGCGCAACTCGCGCGATCGGAAGTGCGCCTGCTGACGCTTACCGGTACTGGCGGGGTCGGGAAAACGCGCCTTGCCCTCGCTGTCGCCTCGACTGTCCGTTCTGGGTACGATGAGGTATGGCTTGTTGAGTTTGCTGGTCTCAGTGAGCCGGACCTTGTCGTCCAGGAACTTGCGTCAACGATCGGTGTGCGCGAGGAACCAGGTGTCTCGCTGCGCTCCACCGTGCGGAACACGTTACGCGATAAACGAACACTGCTGGTGCTAGACAACTGCGAGCATTTGACTGGAGCAATCGCGTCGATTGCTGAATACCTCCTTGCGCACTCCCCGACGCTGACCATCCTCGCGACATCTCGTCATCGGGTTGGCGTTACCGGCGAATTTGTCTGGCAGACGCGACCGCTTGCAGTGCCGGTATCGAACGACAGTGCGTCTGCAGAACGGGCCGTGCAGTCGGACGCCGTGCAATTGTTTTTGCAGCGTGCGGTTGCAGTCCAGCCTGACTTTGTCGTGCGGGATGAATCCGCGAATGCAATTGCCAGTATCTGCCAACAACTCGACGGCATTCCGTTAGCGATCGAGTTAGCTGCACGCTGGGTGACGACGCTGTCTCTTCACGAGATCGCGACCCGGCTCGAAGATCGTTTCGGGCTCCTTGTTGATGGGACTCACACAGGGCGGCATCACACGCTGCGCGGCACGATAGAGTGGAGTTACGAACTCCTCACGCCCGAGGAACAACTCCTGTTTAACCGGCTCAGTGTCTTCGCTGGCGGTTGCACGATCTCCGCTATTGAGGCGGTCTGTTCCGATCACGAGATCGCCATCGGCGACATCGTCCACATTCTTTCACGACTGGTAGACGCATCTCTCGTCATTCGGATGGACGTCGATGGTGAAACGCGCTTTCGCGTGCTGGATACGCTTCGGCTGTTCGCACGTGAATGTCTCGTTCGAACTGGTGAAGCGGAGTTGCTGTACCAGAGTCACGCGTTGTTCTTTCTCGATCTTGCCGAGCGTGCCGAGCCCGAACTATGGGGATCGGATCTCGCCACGTGGTTGGATCGACTGGAAGCCGAACACGACAACCTGCGAGCGGCGCTCCGGTGGACGGCAGGTCACGGTGAAGCCGACATCGCTCTGAGGCTCGCGATCGCGCTGGGCCGCTTTTGGAGACTCCGTGGGCACGCAGCCGAGGGATTGCGATGGATTGAAAATGCGCTGTCGTGGAATTACGGAGTCTCGTCCACAACTCGAGCACGGGCGCTGGACACTGCCGGGCAACTCGCGCGGGACCGCGGGGCGTACGAATCGGCGGAGCGGTACTACGAGGCCGCGTTGGCGCATCGTCGCGAGGAACAGGACCGTCCGGCGATAGCGCTGGCGCTGAACAACCTGGCCACTATCGTTCAGTTTCGTGGAAACCACGAACGATCCGTACAGCTCCTTGAGGAAAGCCTCGTGCTGTTTCGGGAGTTAGGTGAAGAGCGCGGAGAAGCGTTAACGCTTGTCACACTCGGCACGATGGCTCAACTCCAACAGCAGATCGAGCAAGCGATAACTCGATACCAGGACGGTCTCGCTGTCTTTCGACGCTTGAACGATGCACGGGGTATCGCGGCATCGCTCAATAACCTAGGGAATCTGGCGAGTGTCCAGGGAGACTACGAGACGTCGAACGACTGCTATCTTGAAAGTCTGTCGCTGTTTCGGACGCTCGGCGATGATCATGACGTGGCCTCCTGTCTCGCGAACCTGGCGCGGCTAGCACGGGATCAGAACGCAATGCAACGGGCCACCGAATACTGTCATGAAGCGTTACGGGGGTTCTCAGCACTGGGTAATGTGGACGGTATTGCGTCGTCAGTTCGACTGCTCGCCGATATCGCTTCGACGAACCAGGATTTCGATCAGGCTGTGCAGTTGCTAGGGGCGGTTGCAGCGGTTCGCGAATCCGCCGGGTTCACTGATGGCACCTCGCAAGATCCGTTGTTCGATGCGATGCAAAAGCGCGTTGGGACAGTCGAATTCACTCGCGCATGGGATTCGGGTCGGGCTCGGTCGGTGGAGGGCATAATTGCGTATGCGCTTGACGTTCGCTGGAATGGATCACCGACTGACAGTGGCTCGGCCACCACTCCTTCCATGGCTGATCCCCTAACGCGCCTTTCCCGAAGAGAAACAGATGTTGCCGGGCTGATCGCGCGAGGATTCACAAATCGAAAAATCGCGGAAGCGTTGTTCATCTCTGAGCGAACGGTGGACACGCACGTTGAACACATCCTCGCGAAACTCGGGGTTAGTTCACGTGCGCAGGTTGCCGTCTGGGCAGTCGAGCACGGATTAGGGAAGAACGCCTGAAGTACTGTGGATCAACTGCTTAGTAGCGACGATGTGCGTGAGAAATACGTACCGCGATACGTCTTTTGCCCGATGGTGCCGGGACGTGGAATCAATACACTATCAATATCCGGAACGACAGGCTACAACCAACGGACGCCAGGCGGTATCCGCGGCCTTAGCCGGAACTCTGGGACGTCGGTGCCAGAATGAGCTGTTGTATCGAAGCGCCATTGTTCGAAGCGTGGCGTACGAGGAGGTTCACCGTGGCCAAGTACATCGTCGAGCGTTACCTTCCCGGTATTCAGCCTGATCAACTGACTGCTGCAGCCGGGAGTGCTAAGAGCACAACCGCACAGATGACGCAGGAAGGTACGCCAGTTCGTTACCTGCGCTCTACGTTCATCCCAGGTGAGGAAAAGTGCTACTGCCTGTTCGATGGGCCGTCAGCCGACGTAGTCAAGATCGCGAACGAGCGGGCGCAGATTCCGTTCGAACGGATTGTCGAGGCAATGCATGTCGCGTCCGAGGATCTGGACTAGTCCGCAGCATCAGGCTCACGCCATCATCCGAAAACTGGGCAACGTATCCCGGAACAACTGCGATCAGGAGCGGACACCTATCGTGCAGACAACGTTGGGTGGCCCATACTCTGATGCTGGCTTCGGCCAACTTGCGCTTTCGTTGAAGACGAGGAGAAACTGAACATGTTTGCTCGAATGACCGTGGCGCGACCAGTAGCCGATCAGTTCGATAATGCCGTTGCGATTGTGCAGGACACCTTCGCGTCTGCAGCACAGCAACAACAGGGGTATCGTGGATTTCTTCTCTTCGTCGACAGGCAAAATCAACACCTGACTGGAATCAGCCTCTGGGAGTCAGATGCGGATCGCCAGGCAAGCTCCGGAGCGAGCGGCTATTATCAGGACGGAATCGCGAGGTTCGCTGAGTTCCTTAGCTCACCGGCTGTTACAACCGACGTTGACATCGCTCTGTGCGATCTTCCTTGCACGTAGACTCGATTGAAACGACGGGCCAGCGTGGGTTGCAACGCTGGCCCGTACGCATCCTGCATCCGTGTGATCGACACTAATTCGTCACCTCCAGCGTCGCTGTCATGCCGCGATGGATTGTGCAAACGTAGGTATAGGTGCCGGGTGTATCGAACGTCATCGAGAACGTTTCACCGGCCTTGAAGACGCCGGAATCAAACTGCTTGTCGGCGTGGGTGACTGTGTGCTCAATTTCATCGTTGTTGACCCAGGTTACGGTCGTTCCAGCTTTAACGGTGAACGTGACTGGTATGAACTGGTAGTCCCAGACATTAATCTCGTTCTCACCGATTTCGGGTGGCGTGAATGCAGTTTCGGGATCGTTAAACATGTCCGCTCGGAAGACCCAGTCCTTGTCCTGACCCGCCTGGACATGGCATGCCGCGCAGGGGTTTGATCGCTCTGGTGGCGACAGGTATTCGCCGTTTGGACGAAACGCAACGTACTCCCATTCGCCGGAGCGTTGCTCCTGATATGCCTCTCCGAACCCTTGTTCTTTCCGCATGATGAAGACGCCGGTCAACGCCTCGCGGATGTAGCGGCCATTCGCATCGAGGACTGGGACACCATTCGCGTCCTTTCGAGTCCGATACGTCTCCATGACCAAGACGCTGCCGTAGGGAAATGGTTCGCCAGGTGCAGCAGCGACGGCCTCGTCGTTACCGCAGATGATTCGCACCTGTTGGTTGTCGGGCCGATCGAACACGAACATGAGCTTGAAGCTTTCCTGATACCCCTCTGGGAACCCGACTCGGTCTTCTTGCGGCGCAGGCGCAAAGGTTGGTGTCGGCGGTGGCGGCGTCGGGTTCGCGACCGTTGCAGTGGGCGGAACTGGCGTCGCTGGGACCGGAGTCTGGATCTGACTGACAAGTCCGGCGGCGGAGCATGGTTCGAGGGCGGCTGTCTCAGTCGCCGTGCTGGTCGCGGGAGCAGTTGTCGGCGACGGGCTTGTTGTAGTGGCCGTATCTGCGGGGGCGACAGTCGTCGATGTGGCGGTTGCTTCGGTTGACGTTGATACTGCGGCACTTGCCGTCGTCGCGGTAACTTCCGGTGCGGCTGCGACCGTCGCTGTGGGATCGTCGTCATCCGAGCCACTACACCCGGCTGCGATGAGGACGATCAAGAGCATGAATCGGGCGCCAAGCCCGCGATATCGTCCTGGACAGGTACGGAATCTCGCAAGCGTCAGCATCGAAGCCTCCATACTCCACGTCACTCGATCAGCGACGGCAGCCCACCTGAGCGATGACGATCACCGCTGTACTCTTCCTTACTGGACAGCACGAAAATCGGATCCCTCGATACGGGATTCGACGGCCTAAACCGGTGTGATGTCACTGAGTGATCAGGGCGTTTGTTGCCAGGTGATGGTCGTCGAACCGGCCTGCACCGTGCTGCCATTCGGCTGGAGCGTGAGTTCTGCCTTCTCGTAGCTAGGGCCGTCGACTGGTGCGTCAAAGACCAGCATCCCAAACCCGTCTTCATTCAGGTTCAGTACCCCGGCCAAACGGCTTCGTCCATCGTCCCATAACCAGACGTGATAGGCGCTCCCATCCGGCGGCTGTGGAAGGCGAGCAGCCATGACGACGACATGTGGCATGTCTGGCCGGGTAAAGAGTTTTCCGTAGGAGTTGGATTCGCTCCCGGAGGGTGGACGAAGAACTGCCTTCACTGTCTGATTCGAATCCACGACTTCGAGGACGATTTCCTGTTGATCGACTAACCCTTCGAATTCGGCGCGCAACGCCCGTTCGCGGCCAAGTGCCTGGCTCAGGTGGAAACTCCAACCTACGACGACAGCCAGCACCAGCATCGCGGCTGTCGCACCAATCGTCCGGGGTTGCCATCCCGGCCAGCGGTTGCCGATCGCGAAGCCACGGCCGCGTTCACTCTTTGCCTGAATGCGCTCAATCGGTGCGGCAGTGGTCTGATCGGACGAGATCGGTGCTGGGTCTGCCTGCGCATCGAGTGATGCCAGAACACGGCTTCTGAGCGCTGGCGGCAATCGATGTGGCGAGACGGCCGCGAGTGCCTTTGGCAGGTTATTGGCGAGTTCGAGCAGTGCGTTGGCCTGCTCGCGACATTCTGGACAGCCGAGCAGGTGTGCCTCGACATGGAAGCGCTCCGCTTCTTCGAGCGCATCGAGTGCATACGCTTCAATATGAACCCTAATGTCTTCGCAGTTCATCTTCTGCTTCCGCCACACCGTTATCGCTACCGACGATCTGACCGTGCAGACTGCTACCATCGACTGGATCGACCAGTCCCTCCAACGCCTTCGATGCGTGCAATTTCTTCATGCCAAGCCGCATCCGCTTCTTAACCGTCCCGAACGGACAATTGAGAAGCCGGGCGATCTCCGACTGGCTGAACCCGCCGAAGTACGCCAGGATCAGTACACGGCGCTGCTCCACTGGCAATGCACGAAGTGCCGCCTGAATCGCGGCACCTTGCTCACGTCCCCAGGCTTCGGCTTCGACATCGACACGGTCATCCGCAATCTCGTCGAGGAATTTCTCAATCTCGCCGGTCACAAAGACGCGCTGCCGTCGGCTTCGACTGCGCAACCTATCGAGGACGTGGTTGCGGGCGATCGTCATGAACCAGCCGCCAAACGTGCCGCGTGCCGGATCGAATTGTGCCGCACGGTTCCAGAGGCGCAGGAATACATCCTGAACGACTTCCTCGGCCTCATCGACGCCGAGCATGTGGGCAGCCATCGAGTAGACGACCTGCGCATGGCGGTCGTAGAGGGCGATGAAGGCATCCACGTCCTGACGCGCGATCTGCACGACAAGCGCTTCGTCCGGAACGTCCAACTGGATGAGGCGTTGCTCGTCCATGGAGTGTCAACTGTCATCGGACCCTCAACCGCTACTCGTGACGAGTCGGTGAGGAGTCTGCGGTGCGCGTTGGTGGTGTCGCGACGACGGCGGCAATCGTGTACCTGATGATTGTGCGTTCTTCTTATCGCAAGTGGACCGCGCTTGTCAAAGCCTCAGCACACTGACCGAATGAATATGAAGCGGATAGCGGTTACTGCGCGATCTCACGCATGACAGCGTAGAGCGCCGCCTTTTCCTCGAACCCGACGCCCGGCACATTCGGCAACTGGGCATAACCAGCCTCGATCGGCGTTGAGTCGGCGAAACCGCCAAACGGTTGGAAGATTCCGGGATACGATTCGTTGCCGCCGAGACCGAGGCCTGCTGCCATCGACAATGCCATCTGATGCCCGCCGTGGGGGACGCAATTGCGGCCCGACCAACCATGCTCGCGTAGCATCTCGAGCGTTCTCAGGTATTCGACGAGTCCGTACGAGAGAGCGGGGTCAAACTGGAGGACATCGCGGTCGGGCCGCATTCCGCCATAACGGATCAGGTTGCGCGCGTCCTGCATTGAGAACAGGTTCTCTCCAGTCGCCATCGACGGAGCATAATGCGGCGTCAGATCGGCCTGAAGCTGATAATCGAGTGGGTCGCCCACCTCCTCGTACCAGCGCAGGTTATAGGGAGCCAGCGCTTCAGCGTATGCAATCGCTGTGTCGAGATCGAAACGTCCGTTGGCGTCGACCGCGAGCCGCTGGCCGTCTCTATCGACGACATCCAGGACGGCTTCGATCCGCTCCAGGTCATCGGCGAGTGACGCACCACCGATCTTTATCTTGACGGTTGTATATCCGAGGTCGAGGTAGCCGCGCATCTCATCCTGAAGCGCGCCAAGTCCTTTATCTGGCTGATAGTAGCCACCAGCGGCGTACACCCAGACGCGCTCGTCAGGTTCCCCCGAACCATATCGTCGAGCCAGCAGCCGGTGGAGTGGTGTTTCTTCAATCTTGGCAACCGCATCCCAGAGGGCCATGTCGAGCGTACCAACCGCGACCGATCGCTCGCCGTGGCCGCCGGGTTTCTCGCCGGTCATCACAATTTGCCAGATGCGATGTGGGTCCAGATTCTCGCCGCTGTCGTCGAGGATAGCTGTTGGATCGGCTTCCATCAGCCTTGGGATAAACCGCTCCTGCAAGAGACTGGTTGGCGCGTATCGCCCGTTCGAGTTGAATCCGTAGCCGACGACTCTCCCACCATCGCGTTCGACATCAGTTACGACGGCGATCGCTGACGCGGTCATCTTCGAGAAGTCGATGAACGCGTTGCGGATCGACGATGAGATCGGCACTGTTTGGACTCGAACGTCGGTGATTCTCATGCGATTCCTTCTGCAAGCGGAGCGATGACGATCTGTGCTGGACCTCCACCGATCACACGTGCCCGGTGTCCGTTGCCGCTGGTGTCCTCAACGAGCAGGTTGCTCCCTGGACCGAAC
>JBGSWU010000541.1:0-33015 GCA_041751795.1 Thermomicrobiales bacterium | reverse complement strand
GTCGGACGCCAAGCCATTCTCGACACCGGGACACAAGCGTGGTCAGGGTGCTCCCGACGAAATGCGAGCACTTTGGCCGGACACGCTGGCGCTGGACATTCCTCATGGTGGTGGAGTCGATTCGACACACCTGTCGCTTGGGCTGCTACGTGATGCGGAACGGCTAGCAGCGGCGGCTTACGGCGGGGATGACGCCCGGTTCCTTGTCAACGGAAGCACAACCGGCAATCTGGCGATGCTGCTGGCAACTTGTAATGACGGTGATACCGTCATCGTCTCGCGCATGCTCCATAAGTCGTTGCTGGCCGGACTCGTGTTTTCAGGCGCGCGTCCATCATATCTTGTCCCTGCGTTCGATGAGGAGCGGAATCTCCCGCTTGATATCGAACCAGCGGCGGTTGCCGGAGCACTCGACATTCATCCACAGGCGAAAGCAGTCGTCCTCGTCAGTCCTTCGTATGTTGGTGTCACGAGTGATCTGCGTGAGATCGCGAGCATCTGCCATGGGCGCGGCGTACCACTGCTCGTTGACGAAGCATGGGGACCACATTTTCATTTCCATCCCGACCTGCCTGACTCGGCGATGCAATCAGGGGCAGACGGCGCGGTGTCCAGCACGCACAAGATGCTGGCCGGGTTGACGCAGTCTTCGACGCTCGTGGCTCGACGCGATCGACTTGACATCGAGCAGATGTGGACGATTGTTGACATGGTTCAGACAACGAGTCCATCGGCGCTGATCTTCGCGTCGCTGGATGCGAGTCGACGACAGATGGCGCTCGATGGTCGCCGATTGCTGGACGCGACTCTTGGACATGCAGCGAAACTCCGAGACGCGCTGACGGCGATCGATGGATTGCACGTACTGTCGTCTGACGTCATCGCCGCCCGACCCGGTGCAGGCTTCGATCCGACGCGCATTGTCGTAGATGTCCATGAACTTGGACTCACCGGGTATGAGGCAGAGCAAATCCTTCGATACGAACATGGCATCTACGTCGAAATGAGCGACTTGCTGTCGGTGATGCTGCTTGTGACGATCGGCGACGACGATGCCTCGATCGGGTGCGCGATCACCGGATTTCAAGCGCTCACGGCGCAACGTAAAGCGGTGCGACATGCCGTGGCCTCCCGTTCGAGTGGTGACCTCCTCTTTGGCCATCTCGCTGAAATGACGCCACGTGAAGCGTTTACTGCCCCCAGCGAGGTCGTCCCGGTCGCACAGGCGGCTGGTCGAGTCAGTGCCGAAAGTATCACGCCGTATCCACCCGGCATCCCGCTCGTCGCACCCGGTGAACGGCTCACCCCGGATATCATCGATTATTTGCGCGCTGGAATCGAAGAAGGGATGTACGTCTCGGGTCTGGCGGACACGACATTTGAGTGCGTGCGGGTCGTTCGCTGAATGCGACACCGAGCAGGCGCTGCGCCGACGTGTACTCGGATTCTTAGGATCGCTTGAGCCGAAGATGCAGGAGATCGACGTGCAGGATGACAAGGGCCCTGCTCCGACCGGTGGTGCGTTACCGCTCGTGATTCACCCACTCACTCCGGACCGGTGGTCGGATTTCGAGACACTGTTCGGACCACGCGGCGGAACTGGCGGATGCTGGTGCATGTACTGGCGCTCGACCCGCTCTGAGTTCGACCGGGCAAAGGGCGACGGAAACCGGGCTGCTTTTCACGAGATCGTCCTCACCGCCGATCGTCCACCTGGGTTGCTTGCGTATCTAGATGGCGAGCCGGTTGGCTGGTGTGCGGTCGCACCGAGAGACGAGTATTCATCGCTTGGGCGTTCTCGCGTCCTCAAGCCGGTCGATGACGAGCCGGTCTGGTCGATCACCTGCTTCTTTATCGCGCGATCCGTCCGCCGTCAGGGAGTGACGAGCCAGTTGATCGCCGCCGCCGTGCGGTTCGCTGCCGAACACGGTGCCAGAATCGTCGAGGGATACCCAATCGATCCCCGTTCCTCAACAATGCCGCCGGTCTTTGCATGGACCGGTCTGAGCTCCGCTTTCGTCCGGAGCGGATTCGATGAGGTCACGCGCCGTTCAGAAACACGTCCGATCATGCGCGTTACGATTTCCGATTGACCCGGTTAAGTGTTTCTGGCTCATGCTACGATGCCCCCGTCCGATGAGCAGAAAACGGGAAGCGGGGGAACGGTCATGCGCGCCAATCGATTACGCGAGCTACTCAACGAGGGCCAGCCATCTCTCGGCACACGCCTTCACAACATCTGGCCGGGGATCACCGAACTCGTCGGCAGTTCCGGGATGTTCGACTACGTCGAATTCGTCGCTGAGTACGCACCGTACGATCTCCACGGTCTCGACAACCTTGGCCGGGCGATCGCCATCTATCCACACATGACGGGGATGATGAAGGTCGAGCAACAGCCACGGACCTATCTGGCGGTGCGAGCAATCGGCGCTGGCATTCAGAACCTGTTGTTTGCTGATGTGCGTTCGGCGTCCGATGTCGAGGAGTGCGTGCGAGCAGTCCGCGCCGAAACGCCAGAAACTGGTGGTTTGCATGGTTGCGGAATGCGCCGTGATGCCGGGTACGTTCTCGATGTCGCGACGCCCGATTACGTTCAGGCTCTTGATGACGCCGTGATTGCGATCATGATCGAGAAGCATGAGGCAGTTGAGAACATCGACAGCCTGCTGGCGGTCAAAGGCGTCGATATGGTGCAGTTCGGCCCCGGCGACTATTCAATGAGCATCGGTGTCGCAGGACAGTTCAACCATCCGCGCGTTCGCGAGGCTGAGGCATATGTGATCGAGACCGCGCTCGCAGCCGGCGTCCAGCCGCGAGCCGAGATCAGCTCACCTGATGAAGCGCAGCGTTACCTTGACATGGGCGTTCGGCATTTCAACATCGGTAGCGACATGTCAACGCTTTACCGTTGGTTTTGCTCCAACGGCAAGGCGATGAACGAGATGCTTGGAACCAATGTTGGTGCTGCCCCGACCGCCAGTGGCTATCGAGGATAACTTCACCGAGACGCGTCAATGAACCGGGGCTGCACTGGAGGCAGCCCCGGTTGTGACTATGGACGTGGATAGCGTCCGACGATGGACCGTCGGACTGTGGTCAGGAACTGCGCTTCTGGTGATCGGGAATGTCAGCGAAGAAGTCCTGGTTCCCCTGCAGCGAGAGATTCCCAGCCATGAAGCCGCCGTCGACGAACAGCGTGTGGCCGGTGATCCAGCGTGCTTTGTCCGAGCAGAGGAACATCGCAGCGTCGGCGATCTCGCTCGGTTCCCCGAGGC
Organism: Thermomicrobiales bacterium; assembly: GCA_041751795.1. Classification (GTDB taxonomy): domain Bacteria; phylum Chloroflexota; class Chloroflexia; order Thermomicrobiales; family CFX8; genus JBBECJ01. The sequence continues at coordinate 29,737 of JBGSWU010000541.1, read as the reverse complement.
GTCCGAGTGGAATCTCCTTGACATAGGAGTTCTTGTACACCGATGAGATGACCTCTTCGGCGCGCTGTGATTCGGTATCGATCAGTCCTGGTGCGATCGCGTTCACCCGGATGCCGTGCTCACCGAGTTCCATTGCCAGCGTTTGCATCAGCATGACGAGACCGGACTTCGACGCGCTGTGTGCAGCACCCTTGATTCGGCCCATCTTCGCTGCGACCGAGACGATGTTGACGAATGCCCCGCGCTCACCGTGTTTGAGCATGTCGCGGGCGACTTCGCGTGAGCAGAGGAACGGTCCAGTCAACTGGACATCGAGTTGCCGCTGCCATTCGGCCAGTTCGGTGTCGACGATCAGTTTGTGGAGGTAGATGCCAGCATTGTTGACGAGGTAGTTCATCCCACCGAGCAGTTCGCGTGTCTTGCGGACCATGTTGATGACCGAGTCTTCATTTGAGACATCAGTGGTGATCGCGACACACCGGCCGATCTGGCCCAACTCGTTGGCGGTTTGCTCCGCAAGGGTCGCGTTGACGTCGGCAATGACGACGGAATCACCTCGTTTGAGAAATTCTTCGGCGATCGCTTTTCCGATTCCCGTTGCGCCTCCCGTGACAATTGCGACCCCTGATCCGGATAATGGCGTGTTCATTCGTCCTGGCTCTCTTGCACTTGCTTTTCCTACACGCTGGCCGGCACAGTTGCCGCCATCATCGCGGAGCGGTCGACGTGGATCCTGCCGCCTTTCATCACCAACTGAATCTGTGCCTGCTGATCGAGGATCGAGATGTCGGTCAATGGATCGCCGTCGATGACGAGGAGGTCCGCGTACTTTCCTGCCTCAATCGTCCCGATCTCCTTGTCCATGTCGAGGAGACGGGCGGCATCGCCCGTGCTGGCTACGATTGCCTGCATCGGTGTCATGCCGTTTTCGACTAGTAACGCCAGTTCGACGGCGTTGTGGCCATGGCCGTATCCACCAGCGTCGGTTCCCATGGCGATTGGGATACCGGCGGCCATCGCTTGTTCGAGCGTTCGGCGGTGGTCGTCGAGCATCTCGGTCGCTTTGCGTTGCGCCCACGGCGAGCCGCGTTGTGAGTGGAGTTTGATGACCATGAACGTTGGGACCAGCCAAAATCCCTCAGCAGCCATCTGAGCCAGCGTTTCTGGATGGCGACAGAGATATGCGCCGTGTTCAATGCATTCGATGCCCGCCGCGACAGCGTCAACCAGACCCTGCCCGCCGTAGGCATGAACGAAGACGCGCTTGTCACGCATGTGCGCTTCATCGGCGATGACCTTCAGCTCGTCGTAGGTCAGGGCAGCATCGACCGGGCCGAGTGTTGGTGAACTCACGCCGCCGGTGCTCGCGCACTTCACCCAGTCCGCTCCGGCGTGAATGACTTGGCGCACGCCCTTGCGACACTCTTCGACGCCATCACAGACCGGTGAGGGCAGGCCAGGCAGTTCCATGAATTCAAGGACGTTGCCCGAACGCATCATCGGATCCGCGATGCCGCCCGTCCGCGACAGAATCGACAGGCCCAGCACGAGGCGCGGCCCGGGGATGACGCCCTCCTCAACAGCCATCTTGAATCCGACATCGAGGCCACCCGCATCCCGGACAGTCGTGATGCCTGCTTCAAGCGTGACCTTCAGATTGTCGGCGATACGCATCATCGTCAGACTGAGTGGCGAACGCGCGCGCTGCATGAGATCGAAGCCGGTGTGGACCATATGATCGTGGCAATCGATCAGGCCCGGCATGAGCGTCTTTCCCCTGAGATCAATTTCGATGGTGCCAGGCGGGACCACCGCCGCCGCCGCTGGGCCGACCCACTCGATCCGTTCACCATCGATGAGGACGGCGCTATCGGTCATCGACTCAGCACCGGTGCCGTCGATCAGCGTTGCTCCGCGAAGTAGGGTCTTTCGGAGCTGTTGGTCCTTCATCAGTTGCACCTTTAGTCTTCAAGTCCGAGCGGTTCTCCGAGCGATTCCGCGAGTGTCGCCAGTTCATCGAGGTTGTGCCAGCCGAGAGGCCGCTCACCACGTTCGATGGCGTAGACCATCTCGGCCATCGCCGTGTTGAGTGGCGTTGGAATGCCGAGTTGTTCAGCCCGTTCTACAAGTGCGCCGGTGATCCAGCGTGTTTCGCTTGGCCGCTTGCGGTAGACGATGTCCCACCACATTCCGCTGCCTTGCTTGACGTAACGATAGCCATCCCGCGCCTGAGGTTCGTTCGAGCGGTGGTCGAAGTGGTCGATCAGTCCCTGAATGACATCCGACTGTTGCTGCCGGGCCTCGGCGTCACGGCGGCGGAGCATATCCGGCTGGAAGTACCGGTCGCTTTCGAGTGACACGCCAGATTGTTCTGCGATGGGCAGTGTTTCGCGCACGACGGCGACGCCAATCATTCGGTTGCGAATAGGCCGGAGCACCTCGACGATCGGGGCATCAACCATCGCCGACATGACGATCCATGACATGTAGCACTGCTTGGTCCAGATTCGGCCATTGATGTTCGACGTGAGGTTCGTCGTTGTCAGGAGTGACAGCAGCCGATGGACTTCGTTCAGCCGATCGGTCGAGGAGCCGTCCAGTTCACCGATGTAGGCTGGGCCGACGACGGTGTACTCCAACTGGCCGGGAGCAACGAGCGCAGCCGTATAGTCGGGCACGGTCCCGATCACTCGGTGGGCTCCGATTGCGTCGGCGATCCGCTCGGCATTGAATCCATTCTGCAACGACACGACGGTCGCGTTCTCTGTAAGGTGCGGCGCGATCACCGACACGGCATCGTCGGTATGGTGCGACTTGGTTGCGATGAACGCCAGTTCAATCGGCTCATCGAGTTCTTCGGGGTGAAGCGCCCGAACGTCGAAGTGATGTTGACCGAGAATACCGTCGATGTGCAGGCCGTTCGCCTTCATCGCGTCAGTGTGATCGCGCCAGGCATCAACGAACGTCACGTCCTCGCCATGCTTGAGCATCCAGGCTCCGGCCATTCCACCGATCGCGCCGGCACCGATGATGTGGATTTTCATTCTGCGGTGTTCTCTCTTTCGTTGATTCGTTGTTACAGGCGCATGCGCGGATCGAGCGCGTCGCGCAGGCCATCACCGAGCAGGTTGATACTCACGACAAGGATCATGATCGCGATGCCTGGAAACGTCGATAACCACCAAGCCGCGTTGATATATGACCGGCCATTGCTAAGCATCTCGCCCCAGTCAGCAGTTGGTGGCTTGATACCCAGGCCAAGAAAACTCAGCGCAGCGCCCGAGATGATCGCAGCCGGCACGCCGAGCGATGTCAGCACGATAATCGGAGCAAGAACGTTGGGTACCATGTGACGCGCGATGATTCGCGCATCTGACGCACCGATCACTCGCGCTGCCTCGATGTATTCTTGTCCACGCAGGCTGAGGACAGATCCGCGGACGACTCGGATGAAGACCGGCATCGCAGACACGCCAATTGCGATCATCGCACTCTTGAGATCCGGACCGAGGATCGCGATGATGACGAGGGCAAGGAGGATTCCCGGGAACGCGAGCATGACATCGACGAGTCGTCCAGCGATGATGTCGACGATCCCCCGGTAGTAACCCGCCAGCAGGCCAATCAGTGATCCGGCGGTGACCGAGATCGTTACGGCAACGAACCCCATCATCAGCGAGATTCGCGAGCCGTAGATGATCCGTGTCAACACATCCCTGCCGAACTGGTCGGTTCCCATCCAGTATTCCTGGCCCGGTTCACGCAAGGACGCGCGTGCATTGAGTTTGATCGGATCGTGCGGCGCGAGGATCGGCGCGGTCAGTGCCATCACGACGATCAGGAGAAAGATGACGCCACCGGCCAGTGCCCCCTTGTTTCGGGCCAAACGGCTCATCGCGTCGCTCCAGAGGCTGCGCGGCTTCCGGCTCGTCAACTCCATGAGCGGGGACGAACTCTCGGTGACGCGCGAGACTGAGTCAACCATTGAACCTCGCTTGTCTCACTTCACTCATGCGTCATCCAAGTCGAATGCGCGGATCGATCAACGCGTACGACGCATCGACCAGGAGATTCATGACGATATAGACCGTCGCGAGAACGAGGATCGTCCCCTGAACCATCGGGAAATCCTTGTTCTGAATCGAATCGACGACGAGCTTTCCAAGTCCAGGCCGAGCGAAAATCGTTTCGGTTATTACTGCTCCACTCAGCAGGCTGCCGAATTGCAGCCCCATGACGGTGATGATCGGGATAAGCGCGTTGCGGAGCGCGTGCCGGAGGATGACGGCTCGGGTGTGTAGTCCCTTGGCCCGGGCGGTCGTCAGGTATTCCTGGCTCAGGACTTCTAGCATGCTGGACCGGACGAGCCTGGCCAGCGTCGCAGCCGAGAGCATCGCCAGTGACAGCGCCGGAAGAATCAGCCCCTTCAACCCAGGCTGACTCGTCGCGGGCAGCCACTGAAGACGCACGGAAAAGAAGATAATCAGCAGCAGGGCAAGCCAGAAGATTGGCATCGAGACGCCCAGTAATGCGATCGACATCGACAGCGTGTCGAACCACGAGTTGTGCTTCAACGCAGCAAAGACACCAAGGACGACACCGGCCACCACGGCGATGAGCATTGCAGTGAACGCAAGTTTGAACGTGTTTGGAATCCGATCGCGGATCTCGGTCGCCACTGGCTGGTTGGATTGCAGCGACCGTCCAAAATCACCCTGAACGGCGTTCCAGACATAATCGACGTACTGCACATACAGTGGGCGGTCCAGCCCCATTTGTTTGCGAATGTCCGCGAGCCGTTCGGGAGTCGCTTGATTTTCTCCGACGTAGATCGACGCGGGATCGCCGGGAATGAAGTGCAGCATGAGAAAGACGACGACCGATGTCAGGAGGATCGTCGGAACTGCAAGGGCAAGCCGCTGCTGGAGAAACCTGAACATCGCTGATCGTCCCTTCGTCCGTCAGTCGATTTCGACAACTGGTGACGAACGGCGGCGGAAATGTCCACCGCCGTTCGCTACGGGATTACGATCAGGACTTTAGCCACGTATCGTAGAACAGCGGAACGGTTGCCGCCCATGTCACCATCGGGTCCATGACGGCGTCTTTCTGGTAAGCATACGTCTCAGTCGGTTCTGACAGGAAGACCATGATCGCCTCTTCGAGCGCCTTCTGTTGCAAGTCGAAATAGAGCTGCTCGCGTGCTTCGACATCAGTTGTACCGGCGGCTTCGTCGATCAACGCGTCCATGTCGTCATCCTTGTACCGGTTGCGATTCGTTCCGCCATCGGCGTTCGATGAGTGGAAGAAGACGCGGAAGACACCATCCGGATCGGTGGCCGGACCCCACCAGAACTGAATGTGATGCTCTCCGGCACGAACGGCGTCGAAGTAGCCGGCCTGAGCCAGTCCGTTCAGCTCAAGTTCGATCCCGATCTCAGCGTACTGCGCCTGGAGGAATGTCGCGAGCGAGACGAAGTTCGCGTTGTCCGAACGGTAATAAAGGCCGAGTTTGAGCGGTTCGCCGTCCTTTTCGCGAACATCGCCGCCACCCATCTCCCAGCCGGACTCGTCGAGCAATTGTCCGGCCATCTCGGGATCGAAACTGTAGATGTCGGCGGTGCTCGGGTCGTACCCGAACGTTACGGATGTGAGCGGGCTATTTGAGACTTCGTAGCGTCCCTGCCAGACGGCCTGGATCAGGCCCTCCTTGTCGACACCGTACTGCAACGCCTTGCGGACGTTGATGTCGTCCATCGGCGAACGGGTGACGTTGCACATAATCGACCAGCCGGATCCCGGCAGGACAGCGTCGATGATTGCCAGATCGTCGTTGCTCTCGACAGTGGCGTAGTCCTGTGTCGGTACTGCTTGAATGATGTGGACTTCACCGGACTGAAGCGCTGCGAGCCGTGTGGCGTCTTCCGGGATGATTCGCCAGGTGATCGCGTCGAGGTACGCCGGACCTTCGTGGTTGAACATCGCAGGTGCCCAGTTGTAGTTGGGGTTCTTCACCATTCGGAGCTGACTGTCTGTCTCGTACGAGTCAAACATGAACGGACCGGTGCCGACAGGCTGAATCCCGAAATCGACGCCGAGTTCTTCGACGACAGCTGGCGGGAGTGGGGCGAGAATGACACTTGACACCGAGTTCAGGAACGGGGCGTATGGTGCCGTGAACGTGATTCGTGCAGTTTGCGGATCGACCACCTCGGTCGCGTCGTATGGGCCGAGCGCTGAGAACGCAATCTGTGACTTTGTGTCTGGATCGACGACTCGATCGTAGGTGAACTTGAGAGCGTCCGCCGTCAGCGCGGAGCCGTCGTGGAACGTCACGTCATCCCGTAGCGTGAAGGTGTATTCGTCTGCGGTGTCGTTCACTTCCCAACTCATCGCCAGCCCAGCGATGAACTCTCCTGGCTCTGGCTGCCAGACGAGCGGATCGAACAGGTGGTGCGCTGTTCGGATGACGTCGGAGAACGTCGTGACGGTTGGGTCAAGTGTGTCGAAGCGGCTGACGAGTGCGTAAATCAGATCTCCGCCTTGCTCGACGTCTCCTGAAGGTGCCGTCGTCGGAGCAGGCTCGCTCGATCCGGCCGTCGCGGCTCCGGATGCGGTGGTCTCGGTTGGTGGTCCGGCAGGCGTTGTTGCCGCTGGCTCATCGTCGTCGTCATCGTCGCCACCACAGGCAGCGAGCAGGCTGACAGCGGATAGTGACGCGCCGAGCGCGAGACTGGCGCGCAGCATCGATCGGCGACTCAGTCGCAAGGACATCGATTCATCGAAACCGTTCACGTGCGTCTCCTCCTCATATCGTCCAGTGGCCCGGAAAGCCGTGGTCCACTTTCCTCGTCGTTCATGAGTTGATCGTTCGAGATACCTCCTGTCATTCAGTAAAACGTGCTGGTCGCTTAGCGCATGAAGGTGGATCGAAGCGTCAAACCCTATCTCGATATCCTCGACTACTGCGGAAGTTGCCCATGGTCTGCGGGTCGGTGCGGGCCGTCGACGACGAGCTTTCCAGCTGAATACCCACCGTCAACGTACAGCGTTTGTCCAGTAATGAACCGTGCTTGATCGGATGCGATGAACAGCACAGCGTCAGCGATCTCGTCTGGTGTTCCCAGGCGTCCGAGTGGCACCTGCGTGACGAACACCTTCTGATATTCAGGCGACTGCGATGAGCGTGAGATGTCGGCGATGTTGGTGAGGCCGGGTGAAACGACGTTGGACGTGATGCCGTGTCGTCCAAGTTCGAGCGCCATGACGCGGGACAATTGAATCTCGGCGGCTTTTGACGCCGCGTGCGGGCCTGACTTCGGTCTGGCATTGTTGCCGGATGTCGAACCAATCAGAATGATCCGACCGCCCTCGCCCTGCTTGATCATCTGATTCGCGGATGCACGGCTGAGGAGAAAGGCTCCGCGGAGTTGAACGTCGATCTGCAGATCCCATTCGTCGTCAGACAGATCGACGATCTCCTTGTGGACGCCGACACCTGCTCCATGAACGAGAATATCGACACGACCGAAGCGTTCGACTGCAGATTCGATCATCCGATTGACCTGGCCGCTGTCGCGGACATCGGTCGAGCAGAAGATCGCGTCAAGCCCACGGTTCGTCAGGTCGACAGCTGTCGCAGTTCCCCACTCGTCATCGAGATCGGCGATGACGGCTTTCGCACCTTCTTCAGCGAGCCTGGTCAGGATGACGCGGCTGATGCCGGACGCCGCTCCAGACACGATTGCGACCTTGCCAGAGAAATTAGACGCCATCTGCGCTCCTCATCCGTAACATCAGACTCCGGGACGCAGAAGTGCGTCGCCCGGCTTCAACATCGATGCAGCCCCCGCTTTTTGGCCGTGCGGTCACAGACATCTGAGACTGGCGAATTTCTACTCACTCTATCAGACAATCCACGAATTGTCGACAATCGACGATATCGTGGTTAGGCATGTGCTTATACATCGCATAAGGGTGAGATACTCGGGTGATTTCATGACCGATTGGGCGTGGCACTCTCTGGATTGGCGTGATGAGATGGCAATTAACCAGCAGAATTGAGCGCTGGGCGGATCATTGCTATTGAGGGCGCATCCCGTTGGACAGTTTGACGATACGATCGTACTATTATTGATGTCTAAGGCGGTGAAATGAATGGAAAACGGTCAACCAAGGCTACGAAAGCCTAGCCGATTGCGGCTGGTAGATGATGTCCTCCATAGTCTTGAAGATGCGATCCTCTCCGGAGAAGCAAAGCCGGGGTCGCGACTTGTGGAAGGCACCATCGCGAATCAACTGAGTGTGAGTCGAACGACTGTTCGCGAAGCTCTTCTGATGCTCGAGCGCCGCGGCCTGGTCGTTTCGCGTCCACGAGGCGGCACGTTCGTCGCTCGTATCTCGAAGGCTGACGCCCTCGACCTTGGCTACACTCGGGCCCTCCTTGAATCGTATGCCGTGACGGTTGGTTTCGACCGAATTACGGATGCGGTATTGGCACAGATGGACGCGCTGCTCGTCGAAATGGGCGACTGTCACCTGCCCAATGAATTACCGCGTCTCCTGCGAATCGACATCGCGTTTCACCGCAAACTCGTTGAGTGTGCACAGATGCCGCGACTGCTCGAACTATGGTCGAGTCTCGACGGTCAGATTGGCTCGTTGTATATTCGCGCTATTGAAGAATATGGGACCGGGATCGACTACGTGGTGTCGTTCCACCAGAAATACCTGAACGCGCTGCGGTCTGGTGATCCCGAGATCGCACGCCAATCTGTGCTCGAACACTATGTTCGCTTCAACGATCCAACGCTGTCTCGCGCGACATCGCTGGAACTCGCAATTCAATCGCTCGCGGTTGCCGGTCGGTAACCGCGAGTTGTTGACACTCCCATATACGATCGGGGCCGTACTGCGGATGTATTTACCGTTGGTCTAGACCGCCGGTAACTCGGCCAGCGCCCGCTCAATTTCAGCTTCCGGCAGCTCGTAGTCGACCAGATTCCCGGCCAGGTACTGCTGGTAGGCGGCCAGGTCGAAGTTTCCATGTCCGGAAAGTCCAAAGAGGATCGTCTTTTCCTCGCCTGATTCGCGGCAGCGGTTGGCTTCCTCGATCGCTGCAAGAATCGCATGTGCTGATTCAGGGGCTGGGACAATCCCCTCCGTCCGCCCGAAGGTGATCGCCGCGTCGAAGACCGGATTCTGTGGGTAGGCGATTGCGTCGATCAGCCCCTGATCCTTCAGCAGGCTCACTAGTGGCGCCATCCCGTGATAGCGCAGGCCACCCGCGTGAATGCCTGCTGGAATGAATGAATGGCCGAGCGTATGCATCTTCACCAGCGGCGTCATCATCCCGGTATCGCCGAAGTCATATGCGTAGATCCCGCGCGTCAGTGTTGGGCAGGCCGATGGCTCAACGGCGACGATTCGGACATCCTTACCCGCGATCTTGTCCTTGACGAATGGGAATGTCAGCCCGGCGAAGTTGCTTCCGCCACCTGCGCAACCGAAGATGACGTCGGGATAGGCATCGGCGTCCGCCATCTGCATCTGCGCTTCCTGGCCGATGATCGTCTGGTGCATCAGGACGTGGTTCAGAACCGAGCCGAGCGAGTACTTGGTGTCCTCTCGCCCTGCGGCGTCCTCGACCGCTTCCGAGATCGCGATGCCGAGGCTGCCGTTGGATTCAGGATCATGTTCGAGGACGGCCAGCCCAGCCTGCGTTTCGACCGAAGGACTCGCGATACAGCGTGCGCCCCATGATTCCATCAACGCCCGCCGGTACGGCTTCTGCTCGTACGAGATTCGGACCATGTAGACTTTCAACTCGATCCCGAAGAATGCACACGCCATTGACAGTGCGCTGCCCCATTGTCCGGCGCCGGTTTCGGTCGTCAGTCGGGTAATGCCCTCCTGCTTGTTGTAGTACGCCTGTGGGATGGCCGTGTTCGGCTTGTGACTTCCTGCCGGACTTGTTCCCTCGTACTTGTAGAACAACCTGGCAGGCGTCTTCAGATGAGCTTCGAGCCGGTGAGCGCGATACAGCGGCGTTGGACGCCACAGCCGGTAGATGGCTTGAACCGCTTCTGGAATCTCGACGAACTGTTCGCTGGTAACTTCCTGCTTGATGATCTCCATAGGAAAGAGCGGCGCCAGGTCCGCTGGTCCGATTGGCTGGCCGGTCCCGGGATGCAGCACAGGCGGCGGTGGCACCGGTAGATCGGCCACGAGGTTGTACCAGGCCGTCGGCATCCGGCTCTCGTCGAGCAGATACTTCGTCTGGGTGCTGTTCGCCATCGCTGCTGCTCCCTCCGCTGTATTGTTCGGATGATCGGATGGGTGATTGTAGCGGATATCATCGAGGATTGGACTCGGGAGGCGACTCAGCGCTCGGGCAGAACGATATCGAAGTGGACACGCAGTGCGTCCGAGAATGCTGCGTTGTCAGCAAGCACGTATTCCTGTCGCTGACCGTTGCGGGTGAAGACCAGGCGATCATCGGTGATCGATACTCGGCCATCGGGGGTTGGGAGCGTGCAGATGCGAGTGCGGGTGAAATGGGAATCTGGCGAGGTCTGTTGATAGGCGTTCATCGCTGCGAAATCGCTGAGTTCCCATGCGTCGAGGGTGAAACGAAACCGCGCCGACCAGACATCGTCACGACCCCGTTGCATGAGTACCGTGTAATCACCGTCGGTGTCGAGTCGAAACGCGTTGCGGCTGTCGTTCTGGTTTCCGGAGGCTAAACGGATTGGTTCAAGAAACGTACTGACATCCGCCAGCCACGGTTCGTCCAGATCGACTCGAAGCAGCATGTGGTCAAACGCTGGCCCGAAACTGCCGTCGTCGCGACGGACGCCTGCCGAAAGGAACGTGACGGAGAATCCGAGCGTCCGCAGCACGGCACCAAACGCACCGTTGACTTCGTAGCAGTAGCCTCCACGCCGTGCGCCGACGATCTTCGCGATGATCCGCGCCTCGTCCAGCACGATCTTCCGACCGAGGTGAATATCCAGATTCTCGAATGGAACGGCCAGCATGTGCGCCCGGTGCAGCGCGCGCAATGTTTCGATCGTTGCCGCTCGAGGGCCGGAATAGCCGATGCGCTCAAGATAGGCGTCGGTATCGATGCGCGTGGTCATCTTCGCGCCTCGCGATCTGCTTGCTCGAACCGCACGCTTGCAGCGTGCGTCGTCAGTTTGCTGTTCCCAAATTCAGTCCACTTGCCTGCATCAGCGCAATGGCGTTGTCCAGTTCGCCCTTGTTGAGCGCAACGCGCGCCGTGGCGAGTTGCGCGTACTGTTCCTGGCTGACTGAACCGGGATCGGCGTAGAGGATTTCGAACCCATTGATCACCAGTTGGGCGGCTGCCCACCATGATTCAGCGGTGATGCCATTCACCGTGTTGTCCGCCCACTGTGACAGCCAGGCGTGCCATTCCTGTTCGAGTTCGTTGTAGGACTTGCCCATCGCGTCATCCGGCAACTCGCCATCGTAGATGCGCTTGTAGGCTTCCATGCCGTACGTTTCGATGACGTACTGGGTGAACGACGCCGCCGGATCGTATTCGGCCCGGGCACGGGTGCGACCTTCAAACTCAGCCTTGCGCAGTTCCCAGAATGACGGGATGATGCCGATCTTCCATGCCCAGGCGGCGATCTGGCGCGGTTCGATGAACCCTTCCGCGACGAGATCGGGCGTCATCAGCCATGTGGCGAGACCTTCCGCCATGAACAGCGTCGCGACGTGCGGCAGGGCGATGTAGTTGCCTGCGATGACATGGCCAATCTCGTGCGTCAACAGCGCCTGAAACTCCTCGTCCGACATGCTGCCGTCCTGGAGGATGAAGACCTGGCGACGATCGGAGAAGGCAAACCCCTGGCAACCGACGCAATCCGCGGCGACATACATCTCATCGGCTAAGAGAATCTCGATTCGACCGTTATCGTTCGTCCCGAGCTGGCGATTGACTTCGTCGAGCGCAATCCGTGCCTGAGCGGCGACTTCGTCAGCGCGCGATTCCGGGAATGCTCCGGGCGGCCAGGCGATCACGAAGTTGTCGCGTGGGTGCCACTCCGAGTAGTAGTCCTCGACCGCCTGGATGCCGTTGATCGGCGCTCCCCGAACTGGCTCGTGCGCGGGCAGGACCGTCGGTGAGGGTTTACCGCCCGGGAAGATCTGCGCTCCGGGAGAGGGTGTCACACTGGGATCATTCGACGTCTGCTCGCTGCCCGTCGCGCTGGTTGGTGTTTCGTCAGGCTGATCGCTCGGCGCCCCACCCTGTGTGCCGGTTGTCGTCGGGATCGTGCCGGTTGTCACTGATTCCGAGGTTGCCGTCGCAACCATACCGGTGTCGTCGTTTTTGGATTCGTTACCACCGCTGATCTGGGTGGCGATAATTCCTCCGGCGAACATCGCCAGGGCAGCAATCAGGGCAATAGCGATCATTCCGCGCACGCGGCGGGGCTCCTCTCAGGATCAGGAAGGGTGTGACAGCGTGACATTCCCCATGCACCGATGGGGTGTACCATAGCCGGGTCGCCAGATGCCACTTATCGACACGATGTTGGCGAGTGATGTTGATGTTCGTCGGTGAGACACGTGACGATGAACCTGTGCTTTCCATCATTGACGAGCGCGTTGCTCTCGGCCCGTCGTGGCGTTCGCATCTCTGCCTGTACCAGCGCAGGTTGAACGATTCCAGACACGTCCGCAACTTCGATGACACGCCGGAACCGTGGACGGTCGATCGAACCTTTCGCATTGTTCGAGCAGCGAGCAATTGCAACTGAATCCACCGTCATGTTCACCATATACGAACGATCCACGCTCCGACCAATTGGCTACACGATGCTGGATGGCATGACCTTCCGTCTTCGTTCAGCCGAGTTCGAGATCCATATTGGTGAATCAGATGTTCATGGTAAAGGGTACGGTACCGAAACGGCGCGACTAATGCTCGACTATGCGTTCGCAACGCTCGGTCTCCACTCTGTCTGCCTGACGGTTGCCGAATACAACCTCGCTGGGTGCCGGGCCTACGAACGTGCCGCGTTTCGCGACAGGGTCGCCGACGCGAAGCGTGGAGGATGGGGGGCCGCAACTGGGACGTGATTTTCGTGGACTGCGTTGCCAACGACAACGACCGATGGGTCGTTGACCGGTTGCAATCGGATTGCAAGTCTGATTTCCGACGGCTCATTATCTCTCGTATCTCAATCGAAATGTGGGTATTGCCGTAAGTAGGCGAGAACTTCCTGCCGACGGGACGTTGACTGCTAACCATCGGTACACTTGACCGGCGCTGAGGCGTGATTGTTACGTCTGAGCGCTATGAGACTGCCCGCTACAGGTATGGACAGGGAGCCAGGAAACGTGCCGCAACGCCGGAACGCCAACGATAATGAGAGTAACGACAGCACCAATTCCGGGAACCGGAAAGCGACTCGTCGCAGTTCGACGTCGGGAGAGCGCGCAAAGACGCAATCTGCGTCGATGAGCCGCCGCGCTCAGCGCAGGATCGACGAGGAGCGGAGTCGCAAGCGCCAGCGAATGATGCTGGTTGGTGGTGCAGTTGCCCTCGCCGTGGTGGTCGTCATCGCGTTGATCGCCATCAGTCGTCCGGATGACGATAGTTCGCCGGAACTTGCTGTTACCAGCCTTCCTGAACGTGATGCATCGATCCCACAGGACGGTCGGACACTCGGTAATCCAGACGCTCCGCTGACAATCATTGAGTACGCTGACTTCCAGTGCCCGGCCTGCGGCGAGTTTGCCCGAACCGTTGAGCCGCAACTGATCGAAGAGTATGTGAAGACCGGCAAGGTCAAGTTGGTCTACCACGACTTCCCATTCCTCGACGATCGAAGCGACGAAAAGGAGTCGGATAACGCGTCTGAGGCAGCGTTCTGTGCGCAGGAGCAGGGGCAGTTCTGGGCGTACCACGACATGGTTTACAGCAATCAGGACGGCGAAAACAACGGAGCGTTTTCGCGAGACCGGCTGATCGAAATGGCGCGAAACGTTCCAGGAATTGATGTCGATCAGTTCACGTCCTGCATTGATGGTGATGAGTACGAAGACGACGTTCAGGAGCTCTACCAGGCGACGATTGATGCAGGCGTTCAATCCACGCCGACGTTCGTGATGGGTGATCGCCAGGTCAGCGGTACGAACTACCCGGCGCTCAAGCAGGAGATCGATGCCGCCCTTGGAAGCTAGTCAGCCAGCGTTGGTCGGACGCCGCTACAACGTCCTCCTCGTCGGAGTCGTCCTTCTGGGGCTTCTCGGAATCGGCGTCACAGGCTACCTGACCTACGTGCATTTCGACGAAGATGCTCTCGTTTGCACAGTTGGTGGGTGTGAAACGGTTCAGCAGAGCGAGTACAGCACGATGTTCGGTGTCCCGATTGCTGCCTTCGGCGTGCTGATGTTTGCGTCGGTTGTGTTTCTCGCGTTGATGAGAATGTCCAGTCGACGCGCGATCCCAACCGATATCGCGACGATCGGCGCGTGGACAATCCTGCTGACTGGATTGCTGTATTACGCCTACCTGACGTATATCGAGATCTGGGAACTTGAGGCAATCTGCCAGTGGTGCGTCGCTTCTTCGATCATCGCATTACTGATGTTCACGCTGGAGTCGATCATGCTGGGACGTGAACTGCGGGCTGAATAACAGTGTTGTCTGCCGAATGAACCCCACCAGAAGAAGATGAAGCAATGCGCGATAACGATGGCCGCCCGGCGAACCGGGCGGCCATTATTCTGGCAGGCCTTCGAACCTGTGAGTCGATCTGTGACTGAACTGTGTGGTGCTCTGGTTCGGTGTGGCTATGCTGAGAAATGCGATGAGAGGATGCGCTTCGTGGAGACACGTCGCGCGCTGCCTGTCGACGTGTCTTTATAGACAGCGTCGTAGATGTCGTGACGCCTGTCGTGACATCTGCCGGACCTTCCCGTCATGTACCCAGCAATTCCCGCCGAAAGGACGTTCTCGATGTTGATATGGACACCAACAACTGAATTCTTTCCCACCCCGGACTTGATCTCGCTGCAGGAAGATGTGCAACCAGGAACCTTCGCGTTGACGGTGGACGGGTGTACGTTTGGGCGAGCTTCAACCTGCGATGTTGTCATTCCTCGCCCGCTCGTGTCTCGGCTGCACGCTCGGATCGAGTGGGCAGGCGGACACTACCATCTCCGCGATCTGGGCAGTGTGAACGGCACGTTCCTTAACAGTCAGCCACTCCGCGAGCCAACAGTGTTGTCCCATCGGGACGTCATCGGCCTTGGCAACGCGATGGCGCTGCTGAGTTTTGTCGATTCGGACGCGACCCAAGTGTCTGCCAGTCGCCTGCGCTACGACGCCTGTCAGATGCGCTTCTTCCTCGACCAGCGGCAGGTTGACTTGACGCCCCATCAGTTTCGACTGCTGCTGCACCTTCATCAGCACCGTGGTCAGGTCTGCACACGTGAGGAGTGCGCCGAGGCAATCTGGGGGCCGGACTACACGCCTGGCAATGATGCGACGCCACTTGACCGTCTGGTCAGCACAACCCGTGGCGCGTTGCGTCAAGTGAATCCTACGGCGCAGATCATCGAGACCCGCCCCGGATTGGGATATCAACTGGCCGCCGACGCTTAACAGCGTGCGTGTTGGTTGCCCTTCAGGAAATGGAAGCAAATCTGGAGGTCCCGGTCGTAGCCACGATGACTTCGTGGTGTCAGAGTGGTTTCCGAGTACCGGTGCTCACAGCGGACCGAACGGATCGGTCTTCGACGTTCTACAGCATCCTATTCAGGAGGACACCACGATGAGACATGGATTGAACCCCCGTCGCACGTTCGCAACACTGGCGCTGGCGTTGACGCTATCAGTCAGCTGGCTGTCAGTCACTCCAGCGGCGGCACAGACGTACTACTGTAACGGCGTGCTGGCGACGATCGTCGGAACTGAAGCCGACGATGTGATTATTGGCCAGCAGTATCTACCGGATGTCGTTGTCGCGCTCGGCGGGAATGACACGATTCAGACGCTGGGTGGGGATGACATCATCTGCGCCGGAGATGGCGACGACGTGATCGAAGGCGGCGACGGCAACGACCTGATCTTTGGCGTGAACGGGAATGACATCATTGATGCCGATTCGCCAGTTTTCGGCGCAACCGGAAACGATGTTGTCTGGGGTGGTAAGGGTAACGACACCATCCTTGGCGGCCTTGGAGACGACACGCTGCACGGTCAGAGAGGCGACGACACGATCTCAGGCGGTGACGGAATCGATGTCCTCAATGGCGAGGATGGCAACGATACCCTGAATGGTGACGCTGGCGACGATACGCTAGATGGTGGCGCTGGCAACGATGTTCTCAACGGCGGCGATCACAACGACCTCGTGTACGGCCAGGATGGACTCGACACGATCTTAGGTGGACCGGGCAACGACGATCTCTATGGTGGCAACCACAACGACACGATGTTTGGCGACGCTGGCGATGATCTAATCTTCGGGAACGCCGGTACCGATACCATCGACGGCGGTGACGACGATGACGACATCTTCGGCAGTGACGGTCTCGGTGTCGGGAATGATGGCGATGTCGTGAGTGGTGGTGCTGGATCCGATGGGATCTTCGGTGGAAACGGCGCTGACATTTTCAATGGCGACGGCGGCATCGATTTCATCTACGGTGCCGGGAGTACCGACGAGATCAACGGTGGCGACGGAGATGACATCCTGTTTGGCGAAGGTGAATCCGATACGATCAGGGGCAACGCCGGTTCCGACACGATCTATGGTGGCCCAGGAAACAACTTCCTGTATGGCAACGCCGGTCGCGACATCATCTATGGCGATGCTGGTGAGGACTGGATTGAAGGCGGCGCTGGGAACGACGACTTGTACGGCTACTGGGGTGACGACACACTGTACGGTGATGGCGGCAACGACCTGCTGGACGGTGGCGACCTCTCGGATGCCTGTTACGGCGGAAGCGGAATAAACACCTTCGTTTCCTGCCCGTAGCCTTCCAGGCGGCGACGGATCTGATACGACAATCCCCACTGAGTCAGGCAACTGACCCGGTGGGGATTGTTCATTTCATTGAGCAGAGACGACAGAGACGTTGGAGCGTTTCTGACTGATCTAGCCCGCTGCTTCCTGCATGACCTCCGCCAGAATCCTGATGCCGTCGCGGATCTGGTCATCGTCGTTGAACGAGTAGGACAGGCGCACCTTGTTCTCGCCGCCGCCGTTGGCGTAGAACATCGTGCCCAGGCCAATGCCGACGCCGCGTTCCTGGGCCATCGGCGCGATCTGAGTGCATTCAATACCGTCCGGCAGCGTCATCCAGATGAAGAACCCACCCTCGGGGATGGTCCAGGTCGTTCCTTCCGGCATCAACTCTTCCAGCGCCGCCAGCATGACATCGCGGCGTTGCTTGTAGAGTGGGCGCAGGTGGGCGATATGCTCGGTCAGTGTTCCGGACGCCGCGAACTGTGCCGCGACGTGGCTGGCGAACGGGTTTGTCCCGGAGTCGGTTTTCAATCCGGCGAGCCGGGCGATCAGCGGCGCGCTTGCGACACACCACCCGAGCCGCATTCCGGCGGACATGATCTTCGAGAAGGTTCCGCAGTACATGACCAGTCCCTGGTCATCGAGCGTGTAGAGCGGTGGCAGTGTCTCACCTTCGAAGCGCAGGTCGAAGTAGGCGTCGTCTTCAAGAATCGGAAGGCCGTGCTCCTGGGCGAGTTCGACAATCCGCTTTCGTCGTTCGAGCGTGTAGGTGATTCCCGTCGGGTTCTGGAAGGTCGGGACGAGATACAGGAACTTGGCGCGCTTGCCTTCAGCCTTCAACTCGTTCAACACACGTTCGAGTTCGTTGACATCCAGCCCCTGGTCGTCGAGTGGTATCTCACGGACGTCAGCGCCACTGGCTTTGGCTCTCCCGATTGAGCCCATGAACCAGGGTGCTTCGGCCAACATGACATCGCCGGGATTGACGAAGAGTTCGTAGATCAGCGCCAGTGCCTGCGACGACCCGCTCGTGATCAGGATGTTCTCGGCGCCAGCCTGGATGCGTTGGTCGCGCGCGAGTTTGGCGCGTAATTGCTCGACGAGTTCTGGCACGCCTGAGCCGAATGCGTATTGGAGTGCCCACTCGCCGTCACGCTGAAGCGCGATCCGTGTCGATTCGATGATGTCGTCGATCGGCAGCGATGCCGGGTCTGGGTAGCCTCCCGAGAACGCGATGACGTCGGCGATGGCCCGTGGGTTGGTCCCGACGAACCCTGGGCGTGCCATCTTCGCGCGGTCGGAAAACAAGTCCTCGATATTCGATGTGGTCGTTGCTGTCACGTTCACTTCCCCTCGCGGCCGTGGACTGGGCGCGACGGATTGTCGCAGATCCCACGTGCCTCACTTCGTCACTGCTGGATGCGTTGGCGTATTACAGCACGGACGGAGAAAGACGCCAACCCCTTTTCACATCCACATGATGACGGACGATGGTCGCGCGATGACGGGATTCCGTGGACAATACGCTGGCCGGTGGCAAACGGCGTACTGATGGCTGCGTAGAAAATGGGGAGTGGTGACGGTGTCGAGCAACGAACTTGTTTACATGACAGCGACTGATCTGGCAGGGCAAATCCGCCGAAAGGAGTTGTCGTCCCGTGAAGTCATGGAAGCGCACTTGGAGCAGATCGCTCGGGTGAACCCGAAAGTGAATGCGATCGTCACGCGGATCAGTGACGACGAAGCGTTGGCGCTTGCTGGAGCCGCCGACGAGCAACTGGCACGCGGTGGTGATGTCGGCGTCCTCCATGGTCTACCCATCGCCCACAAGGATCTCGAAGACACGGCCGGAATGCGGACGACGTACGGCTCCCCGATCTTCGCGGACAACATTCCAACACGCGACACACTGATGATCCAACGTCTGAAGGCTGCCGGAGCGTTGACGATCGGTAAGACAAACGTTCCGGAATGGGGCGCCGGTTCACAGACGTTCAATCCGGTGTTTGGAGCGACGCTCAATCCATATGACACGACAAAGACGTGCGGAGGCTCCAGTGGTGGCGCGGCAGTGACCCTTGCCTGCGGAATGGCGCCGATTGCCGATGGCAGCGACATGGGCGGATCGCTGCGCAACCCCGGAAACTTCAACAACATCGTCGGCTTTCGACCATCGCCCGGGCGGGTTCCGGTTTCGGGCAGCACGATGCCGTGGAATCCGCTTTCCGTCAAAGGGCCGATGGCTCGGACGGTCGCTGATGTCGCGTTGATGCTTTCCGCAATTGCCGGATACGACCGTCGCGTTCAACTGGCAATCGAAGAACCGGGCGATGTCTTTCGACTCCCGCTCGGCCGCGATTTCTCGGGTGTGAAGATCGCCTTCAGCCCCGACCTCGGCGGGTTGCCGGTTGATCCACGAGTTCGCGCCGTTCTGGAGGCAGGTCGTCCAGTGTTTGAGCAGTTGGGTTGCGTCGTTGATGACACGTCTCCCGACCTGGCCGGCGCAGACGAGGTGTTCCGCGATCTCCGGGCTTTCGGATTCGCGACGCAGTTTTCCGACCTGATGGCGAAGCACCGTGACCAGTTCAAGGACACTGTCATCTGGAATGCCGAGGAGGGGACGAAGCTCTCAGCCGTCGACGTCGGAAAAGCGATGGCGAAGCAATCGGCTGTCTACGACCGTGCGAGCGCCTTCATGGAGACGTACGAGTTCCTGATCTGCCCTGTCAATCAGGTGCCACCGTTCGATGTCACCACGCCGTACCCAACCGAAATCAACGGTGTCGAGATGGAGACCTACATCGCTTGGATGAAGTCGGCCTACTACATCACCGTCACCGGCCTTCCGACGGTTTCGGTGCCGTGTGGGTTCACGCCGGAAGGGCTGCCGGTCGGAGTCCAGATCGTTGGTCGCCGGCACGACGACTTCGGCGTCCTCCAACTCGCCCATGCGTTCGAGCAGGCAACCGAAGTCTGGAAGCGCCGACCACCGGTGGTGGAGTAGTCGTCGCGATGAACGAGGACGCGAGTCGCCGTCGGTTGCTTGCGACGCTCCGCGCCAGGATGCGTCAGCAAAGCCAGCGCGGCGCGCTCGCGTCGGTATTGTCCAAGCGTGCCGAGCGACTTCGGACTGAGAACGATGAACTCGTCGAGCACTATGCCAGACGTCACCCTCGTCAGTCATCAACGAAGCGACCGTGGTGGCAATTCTGGACTCGTCGTTGAACGCTGAACTATTCGTTCTCGACACGGAAACGACCGAGGCTGACAACAGAATGCGTTATCCTGCCGGTGAAACAGGCAATCGAACAACCAGTTTCTGCAAGGCACAGCAAAGTGAGGTGAAGCGTGACATCACAGGGTCAGCGAATCGGGATGGCGACGATCGGCCAGGCTCCGCGTGACGACGTCGTTCCGGCGATGCGCGAGTATTTGCCAGCCGGACTGGAGATCGTCGAGCGCGGTGCGCTGGATGGAATGGCGTACGACGAAACGAAGCCATTCTGGGCGGAACCGGGTCAACCCGGAATCGTCACGAAACTGCGAGACGGATCATCGGTGCTGCTATCGCACGCCAAAATTCTGCCAGCGATGCAGGATGTCGTGGATTCGTTGGTGCGCGACGAGGGCGCGAGCGTGGTCGTCATCCTCTGCGGCGCCAACTGGAGTGCGCTGCGCTCGGAGCGAATGATCGTCAACCCCGGCACGCTGTTTCCGGCCATTATCGGGTCGTTGGCTGCTGGGCGACGACTCGGCATCATCAAGCCCGACGCAGGTCAGGTCGAGAAAGAACGCGCCCGGTATGCAGACCTGGGGATCGATGCAGTCGTAACGTCCGCGTCGCCCTATGTCGGCCCATCTCGGCTGGACCTGGCCCGTGAGGCAGGTGAACAGTTACGAGGCGAAAGTTGCGACCTCGTCTGGATGACGTGCGTCGGAATGGACGCATCGATGCGAGATGCCGTTGCCGAGGTTACCGGCGTCCCGGTCATTCTCGCCCACGCGTTGCTGGCGCGAGTCGTGACGGAGTTACTGGAAAGTTCTCGGGTCGGAGTAGCCTTGTAGCGTCCACTACGAGGAGCGTTGTTCGGCGCCCTGTCGTCTTTCCGCTCCTCTCATGATCGCAGCGTAGAGATTCGATTCATTTGGATGAAGCGGGGGATCAGGGCATGAGCATCGAGCAGATGGAAGATGGTTTGCGAGCGTCGGTTTCTACCGAACGATTGCAGGAACACCTGAACCGGTTCTCGACGTTGTTTCGGGATTCCGGAACCGACGACGAGCGTGCGGCGGCTGAGTACATCCGCGACCGGATGAACGAGTATGGGGTTCGGGCTGAGATTCACGAATTCGACTCGCTGATTTCCTGGCCGCGTGAGGGAACATTGGCCGTTCTGGATGATGACGGCGGCGTGGCTGAGACTGTTGCGGTTCGGACCCGTTCGTTTGGCGCGGCGACACCCGACGGTGGTATCGAGGCGGAACTCGTGTTCGTCCCGTTCGAGAAGCCCGAAGCGGGGGCGATGATCTTCTCTCACCGGGCCGTTGCGGGCGATTACCGTGGGCTGGACGTAAACGGCAAGATCGTCCTGACGATGGACGGTGGCCCGGATGGCATTCGCCGGGCTCAAGAGCGGGGGGCAGCGGGCCACATCCACATCTGGCCGTCGGACGAGCCGGTCGTCCACGAGATGATTGGCACGAGCGTCTGGGGAACGCCGACGCCGGAATCGGCGCTGCGGTTGCCCTCGATCCCGGTCCTCGGTGTAGGGAATGTCGACGGCGAACGGTTGGCAGAACAATGTCAGACCGGTACCGTGCGGGTCCGGATGACTTCCGACGTACATACCGACTGGATGCGACTGCCGCTGGTTGTCGCCGATATCGATGCCGGATCGCCGATTGACGACCGATTCCTGATGGTTGGTGCACATATCGACTCCTGGTATGAAGGGGTAACCGACAACGCCACCGGGGACGCTGCGCTGATCGAGATGGCACGCGTCCTTCAGGAGCACCGGGAAACGCTGCGACATGGCGTCCGCTTCGCCTGGTGGCCAGGTCACTCGACTGGTCGATATTCAGGCTCGACCTGGTACGCCGATTCTCACTTTAAGGAACTGCGCGAGCGTTGTCTCGGCTATCTCAACATCGACTCGCCGGGCGTGCGTGAAACTGAAATCTGGGACTGCCGCTACAACATGGGCGAAATTGAGCACATCACGTCGGATGTCGTCAGGCAACTGTCTGGACAGGACCCGAACATTCGGCGGCCACTCAAAGCGGGAGATCAGTCGTTTCTCGGGGTCGGCCTGCCGAGCATGGGCGCGTTCCGGATGCTGCCGCACGATCACCCGGACCGAAAAGCCGTCGGTGGGTGTGGCGGAGCCTACTGGTGGCATTCGCCTGAAGATACCCTCGACAAGGCTGACGCGAACATCCTTGCCGAAGACAGTCGTATATACGTCACTCTTGTCGCTCGGGTATGTGTCCCGGAAGCGCATCCGTACAACTTCGTCCCGAGCGCCAATGACTTCCTGACGAACCTCGCGAGTCTTCAGGATGTTGCGGGCCAGTATCTCGATCTCACGCCGGTCATTGAGTCCTCCGAACGGTATCGCGATGCCGCGCAACGTTTGGCTGACAGTAGGCCGGTCGGCGATGTCGCTCGGTACAACGACGCCGTCCTGCGCGTCACGAGGATCGTCAATCCGGCGTTGTTCACCATCGATGGACCGTATGAGATGGATCCAGCCCTACAGTTGCCGATACTGCCCGGTCTCGCGCCGATGCATGAACTTGCAGCGATGGATCCAGTGTCGACCGAGCATCGCTTTCTGTTGACCAAACTCGTTCGCCAACGGAACCGCATTCAGGATGCGCTTGACCAGGCGGTGCGGACGCTCAGTGAACTCGGTTGAGTGGGGATTGACGATTGGCGTTCCGGAGCCGACGATAGTGACTGTACGCAGCAGACATTTCCTACTCGTGCAAAGGAGGTATCGCCATGGCGGCAAGACCAGTCGGGGGGCATCTGGACGAGATTCCGTTGTTTGCCGAACTTGCGCCGGGGATGCTGGCGTTGCTGGAGTCGGAGAGCCGTGTCCGTCGCTATCCTGAGGGCCAGGTCCTCTTTTCCGAGGGCGATCCTGGCGAAACCCTCGTAATCCTCGAAGAAGGACGTGTCAAAGTCTGTCGTTTCATGGCAGGTGGTCAGGAGATCGTGCTGGCGGTGCAGGAAGCACCGGCATCGTTCGGCGAACTGGCGCTCGTCGATGGCGCCCCCCGTTCGGCAACGGTCATCGCTCAGACGCCGATTGTCGTCCGAATGCTTCCACGAGCGGCGTTGATGGGGATGATCCACAATGAGCCATCGGTCGCGATGGCGTTGATGCAGGGGCTGGTCGGGATGATCCGCGACACGAACGACCGGCTATCCGATCTCCAGGCGCTGGACGTGCCGGGTCGCGTCGCAAAGTGGCTGCTGGGCTGGGCAGAGCGCAGCGGCCAGAAGCGGGATGACGGTGTCGCGATCCCGTTTCAGATCAGCCAGAGTGATCTCGCGGCAGAACTTGGCACGACCCGTGTCAGTATCAACAAGGCCCTTCGAATGTTCGAAGGGCTGGATGTCATTGCGTCCGACAAGGACGAGATCGTCATCATGAAGCCAGATCGCCTCAAGGACTACGTGTATTGATCGATGGAAGAGGCTGATATCGGCGGCGAACTCATCGACCTGAACGGGACGCGGTTGCACGTCGAGGTTGTCGGCGACGACGACGCTACTGCCGTTGTCTACCTCCACGGCTTTTCGCTCGACTCGCGAATGTGGGACGGACAGGTCTCCGCGTTCGCGAAGCACTTTCGCGTCGTCCGATACGATCTCCGCGGCTTTGGATCGTCGAACGTGCCGGATGTAGACACCGTCTACCGTCACAGTGACGACGCAATAGCCGTACTAGATGCGCTTGACATCGACCGAGCAGTGATCGTTGGGCTGTCGATGGGTGGGGCGGTCGCCCTCGACGTTGCGCTAGCGCACCCGGGGCGCGTGCAGGCGCTCGTCCTGGCCGCGTCAATTCTGCCTGGGTTCGAGACGCCCGGGTTCGACGCCAGGGTTCGTCCGATCTGGCGGGCAGGCAGGAACGAAGGGGTCCAGACAGCGCGCCAGATGTGGCTCGAAAACGAACTGTTCGCGACCTCGAACGATCACCCGGCAACCCGTGAACGTTTGCGAGCGATGGTCGGCGACTACAGCGGGTGGCACTGGTCGAACCGCGATCCTGGCGTCTGGGCCACGGCGGACATTCGAGCCGAACTCGATCGAATCACGACGACGTCAACGCTGGTTGTTGTAGGGCAGCGGGATATCGAGGAGATGCGTTTAGCGGCTGAAGAGCTTCACCGCGAAATCCCCAATGCTCGACTGACCGTAATGCCTGGTCTCGGTCATCTGCCGAATATGGAGGATGCCGCGGCGTTCAACGCCTCCGTAATCGACTTTCTTGCTGGGGTCCAGTCTTCATAGGCTGATCTCTACCCTCTCGAGTGGACATCGGGTCAACCGGCGACGTGGGACTCACCGGTTGACCAATGGGACCGAGGGTAATCAGGACAAGTAACCTGGCTAACTACAGTGGTTTTCAGAATCGTCGAGTCGATGCTTTGTATCGTCATACAACCGGTAGGGGCGGGTCATCGCGACCAACGATCAAGCCAGATCGCTTGAATGACCCGCCCGGTTTCCCACCCAAACGACGGCACTCCAGCTCATCGAGTCAAACCATCTGCAAACCGCTCTAAGCACGGTGTTCAGCTCAGTCATCGGCGGAAACTGACGTAGGCTCCATCTCGTGTGTGACTTGAGCATGAAGATCGTTATCGGCGTGTGGCGGTGTGACGGGCAGGACAACTGGTTTGACGATTGATGTCAGAACTTGCGCTGCATGAGCAACGTCCGGGTCGAACTGTGTTCCTGACTGATTTCTGACTTGTTCGAGTGCTTCTTCGATCGTCATCGGCTCACGGTGGGCACGCGCGCTCGTCATCGCGTCGATCGCATCAGCGACGGCGATAATCCGCGCTCCAATTGGGATCTGCTGCCCACGGAGTTTGTCAGGGTGGCCTGTGCCATCCCAGTTTTCGCGCTGGTGAACGACAGCCAGTCTGGTCGAGTCGGAGATGTCGAGTTGCGCCAGCAGATCGCGCGCTTCGAGCGGGACGTTTCGTAGTTGTTCCCGCTCTTCGTGCGACAGTCGGCCCGGCTTGCGGAGCAGTGAGTCGGGCAGTGTTGCCATTCCGATATCGTGGATGTATGCGGCCAATCGCAATCGCGGCAGTTCGGCGTCGGGCAGGTTTAGTGCGCGAGCGATTGCCATCGCGTAGCGGGTGACGCGCTCTGAGTGTCCTTTCCGCTCCGGGAGGCGCTGGTCCATCGCGCGGACGAGCATCGAGAGCGTTTCCTTCGGCGCCTGACGTAGCAGGTCGGTGATCCGGCCATGATGCGGCGCGAGGGTGGCGAACGCTTTGTTTGACTGGAATGTCTGGTTCTTTCCGGCGCGCTTCGCCAGGTACATGGCGTGATCAGACGCTTGCAGCAGTTCCTGGGCCGTCGCGGCATCATCTGGGTAGGTCGCAGCACCGATTGATACGGTGACCTGCTCAACCTGTTCGGCTGCCGTGAAGAGTTGCATCGCGATGCCGATTCTGAGGTTTTCAGCGATCGTCACCGCGTGGTCGCGATTGATGCCTGGCAGGAGAATCGTGAAAGTGTCGCTCGTGTAGCGCGCAAGGAGTTGCGAGTCGGTTACACGGGCAAGCACCGTCTTCGCAATCTGGCGTAGAACGTCGTCAGCGACGAGATGTCCATATAGCTCGTTGATGACCTTGAAATTATCGACGCCAATCATCAGCGTAGAGACCTTGTCGTGGATCGTCGTGGCGACGGCGTCGTCGAGATGCTGCTGGAAGATCTGCCGGTTCGCCAGACCAGTGACGAGGTCGGTCGACGCCTGGCGCTCGAGATGTTCGTGCAGTTCGGCGCGCTCGATCAGGCCGGCGAGTTGTGTCGCCAGCGAACTGAGGAAACTTAGATCTCGATCATCAAGTGGATGGTCCGCGCCGGATTCGACGTCGATGACACCGATGATTCGGTCATCGTGAACGATTGGAACGCAGATCTCGCTCACCGTATCAGGATCGCTGACTTCGTAATCGGGATCGATGGAGACATCGCGGACGAGGACGGCTCCCCGTTCACGTGCCACGCGTCCGATGATCCCGCGATCGATCGATAGAGCGGACTGGGAAATTCCACCTGTCGCAGCCCGCGCGATCATCTCACTTCCGTCTTGGCTGACTGTCCAAATACCGCCACGTGGGTAGCCGAGTTGCGTCGTAAGAACGTCCCAGACCTGCACCATTGCGGTATCGAGATCCGGAGCGACGGCCATGATCCGAACGATCTTCTGATTAGCGTTGAGTTCCTGACGGACGCGTTCGTTTTCCGTGACGTCGCGTACGATGCCCTGAAAGTAGACATCGTTGCCAAGATGAGGCAGTCGCAGCGAACGCAGATAGAGATCGGTATGGACGGATCGTTGGTCTGAGCGAAGCAGATCGAGGGGCAATGGTCCGATAACGCTGAATGTCGGTTCGTCGGAGGTCGCCAAGTGGTGCAGATAGGACACCTGATCCCCGATCAGGTCGGCGTCATCACTGCTGAAGAGTTCGAAGATCGTGTGCTTTTCCAGTTCGCTGGCCGGATATCCCGATAACTTCAGCATCGCAGGGTTGCTGAGGATGAAGTGGCCATCGACATCGTGCAGAAAGACTGGATCCGGGAGATGCTCGAAGATCTCGGTGTAGGTCCCATCGGTTTCCATTGGCAGCCGCTGGTCGATCCCAGCGGCCCGTCCCGCGACAATGGCCATTGCCGTCGTCGTCGCGATCGTCTCGAGAAGTGTCAGTTCGTCGTCCGGCAGGATCAGCGATTCGGTGAAGTAGAGCGCGAGGATACCAAGGACACCGGACGATGCGAGCAACGCGATATCGAGCGATGTCGAAAATTGCTCTGCCGCGGCAAGATCACGCTTGGAATGGTCAATGTCGGCGGCGTCGATGATGTACTGTGGCTGTCGTGCCAGTGCCGACCACTGCGCGGCCGTCATCGTCCCATAGATCGATTTGGCTGTGCTTGGATAGCCAGACGAGAGGCCCACTGCGTGGACGAGATCAATCGAGCCGTCTTCGCCGCGAAGCCAGATTGCGGCGCGTGCGTCGGGATGAAGATTGGTCACGGCCTGCAGCGCGTGGAGAACCTGTCGCTCCATTGAGTTGCTTCGCGCGAGGTAAAAGGCGAGCGAGTTGGCGGCTTCGATCTGTTCCCACCGGCGGCGGAGTGTGTCGCCGGTGTGCGCGGTGCGAAGGCTGAGATTGATTTGCCGAGCAATCTGCTCTGCAACGATTGGCCGGTCGATGATGTCGTCAAAACCCGCTGCGTGGAGAGTGTGGCCAGGCGTCCGTCGAGATGTGGCAATCGCGATCAGTCGACTTTCGGCACCACCTGTGGTTGCCCGAATCAGCGAACACAGGTCTGCCGGAGACGTACCGGCAATCTTTTCCTCGACCAGAATCAGTGGGAAAGGTGCGCCATCCAATGTGAGTTTCGCGCTCTCGCCCGAGTCTGCATACTCGACAGCGACGTTTGCAGAGTCGACTGTTTCAGCAATCGCGGTGCGGATTTTCGTGTCGTCCGAGACGATCAGGACATGCATCATCTTCGCTCGCTTGTCATTGGCCGACTGACCCGACGCGCCGAATCGGTTGTTGCTGCGGCGTCACGAATCGGAACGCCAGGACCGCTACTTAAAGCGTGCATCCGGTGAATCCGATCGTCAATCGTACGATTCGTCCTGATTTTTGGGGCACTATGGTCCGATGACGAAGCCCTGGACGATCGCTTCGGTCGCGATCGAGCCATCCGGAGTTTCGATAGTCAGTCGTGGAAAATCGGGTCGGTAGGCGTAAACAGCAGTCAGCAACCGATATTCGCCGGGTTGTATCGACGCGTCGAGAACGAGATTGAAACGCAGCGTGACCCGTTGCCCGAGTTGCCAAGCTGTAGTTTCCGGCATACCGCCACCTGCCAAAAGGTCGGAGCCAGCGACGCGTTCGCCGTTGCCATCAAGAATCTGGAGCGTCGCCGAGTAGTTGGCATCGAGCGGTCTCATGACCTCCCAGGTAACCTCGACATCGACGCTCGTCCCAGGCGGCATCCGTTGCGATCGATCCCAGTCAATTGAATTGAGTCGCAGCACAGCAGGTCCCTCGGTCGTGATCTCATACACGTCGACCTGTTGACTGGCGTCGGGGATCGGGGTGCGGTCGAGGCTGATCTCGACGGTATACGTGCCTGGTTCGGCTGGCGCGGTGACGAGTGCTTCGATCGACGTCGTTCCGGTGTCGACGACGGTTGGGATGGGCACTTCGAACCGCTCCGTTTTTTCGACGCTGCCGTCGGACCGTCGCCAGCGAGCCTCAAGGTGCGGAAGTGCATCGAAATGCAGGATCGACAGATTAGCGTGTGGATTGTCGATGTGGAAGTAGACAGGGAGCAGGCCGCCGGTGGATGCCTCACCGCGAATCTCGACTGTCGTGGCCTCGACCGGCAACGGTTCACGGGATTCCGGGGCGAGTTCGTAGACGACGCTGTCTCCGATTTCAGCTACGCGTTTCAACTGTGGCAATGAGTCGGCGAGACTGAGTGCCGCTTCAATGTTATAGCCTGGAAGCGCGTGGAACACGATCCAGCGAATGTCGAGTTCCTGCAAGAGACTAACGTTTCGTGGGTTTACCATTGAGACCCGGATCGGTGCATCGCGCGTGTCGAAGTGATTCATCAGGTAGATGTGCGGTGCTGGGACGAAGCCGCTGTAGCCTGAGAGGATCGGCTTCCAGTGGCGGGTTGAACCATACATGTATTGGATCGGCTGAAACAGGCTTCCGGGTGGCGCGGTTGGTGGGACGAGTAGTCCGTTGGCGGGAAACTCCGCGACCGCACCGTCTGGTTGATCGGCGAGCCAGTCATAGACAGCCATCGTTTCACCGGATGGGACTGGATCAGTCCGGGCTGGAGCGCGCAACTCGATACAGGCGAAGAGCGACAGCGCCACCGTCACAACGACGCCAGTCACAGTGACATACCGACCTCCGCGGTCCCGGTACTGTTGCCACAACGCGGTGTAGCCAAATGCGGCCAGCAGCGGGATGGCGATCGCGGTCAGGAGTCCGAACCGGCCAACACCTCGGATGTCGCGAACCGGCGGCACGAGTTTGTACAGCAATGCGTATGGCATCTTGACCGTGTTCCCCGCCACCTCAATGCTGAATCCGAATGAGATGACTGCGGCAACGACCGTCAGCAGGGCTGCAAACCAGACCCACCAGCGCCGCCAGACGAGCACAGCCATCACCACGCCGACGATTGCCACCAACCCTGGGAAGAACGGCTCCGTATCGGTGTCGAGCACTCCGTTCCAGAAGCCGTTGGTGGCGTAAGTTGAGAGATAGGCTCCCGGCGTCGCTGCAATCGCCTCGATCTCCCAGCGCGGACGACTCATCTTGTACTGGTCGCCCACCTGCAGATGTGGCACGAGTGTTGGGGCGAGGATCAGGAATGGAACGATCAACGCTGCCGCAATTCGCACGATATCCCCACG
>JBGSWU010000540.1:0-22338 GCA_041751795.1 Thermomicrobiales bacterium | reverse complement strand
AATGACGATCAGGGCAACAATAATCCCCTCAGCCCATCGCCCGTCGATCGCAAGGTAAATGGCAACCACGACGCCAACTCCGACATCGAAGATCGTCCAAACCCGCGAAAGCCCAACTCGCCGCTGGGCGAGGAATGCCATGACCCACAGCACCGGGATAACGATCGCCGCCAGCACATACAACATCGATTTATGCCGTTCTAACAACCTGAGAAACATTCACCGTAGACGTGTTCGCTTTTCAGGAGCAACCAATCGCGCGAACACTCACATCATAGCCGCTCTGCCGAAGAACACTCGCCAAATCTCGATTCCCCGTTAGAATGCCTCGACGACGATGCCGATTCTGGAAGGAATGCCAAGATGCCCAACGCCAGCCGCCCGATCGAAATCGACGACTTGTACAACATGATCTTTGTGGCCGATCCAAACATCTCACCGGACGGTCGAAAGGTCGCATGGGTCGCCACGACGGTCGATCGCGACAAGAACGGCTACCGTTCGAGTATCTGGCTCGCCCCAAGCGACCGATCGGAGGATCCGTACCGGTTCACGGGCGGCAAAAGCAAGGACACGAGTCCCCGCTGGTCTCCTGATGCCACCCACATCGCATTCCTCTCCGACCGCTCCGGCAGGAATCAGGTCTGGATCATCCCATCCGACGGAGGAGAAGCATGGCAGGTCACTGACGGCCCAAACGCCGCAGGAGAAATCGGCTGGATGCCCGACGGCACTGCGATCTATTTCACGTCAAAGGTCGACCGTGAAGAAGCCGACGACGAGGCGTGCAAGCGCAAGAGCGACACCCGGGTCATTACCTCACTGAAATACAAGTTCGATGGCGAAGGATTCCTCGACGACAAGCGCCGGCACGTCCATGTCGTCGGCATCCACGGCGGTGATAGCCGTACTCTAACGAGCGGTGATTTCGACTCCACCCAACCGTCCGTCTCGCCCGATGGCCGGTATCTCGCCTGCATGTCCAACCGCACTGGTGACGACCGCAATGACTCGCTCAGCGATGTCTGGGTGACCGACCTCCACAACGACGAATCGCGCCGCGTCACGCCGGAAGATGGCAACTACGGCACACCCACCTGGTCACCATCTGGGGTCCTTGCCTACACTGGTCATCCGATCGTCGAACCGTATGGACCAACGACCCTCGACAACCTCTACACGTGGGACCCCGACACCGATGAGATCAGTGGATTGCTTGTCGGAATCGATCGAGAACCCGGCAACTCTGCGATTGCCGACGCCCGCTACGGGGTGCCGACCCAGGCACCAATCTGGTCACATGATGGTTCAAGCGTCTACACGTTGCTGTCCGATCGTGGCAGCACCCACGTCTACTCGTGCCCAACGACCGGCAACCCCGAATCGCTCGCGACAGGCACGAGGGACATCCAGTCGTTCACGCTCGCGAACGACGGAACCGTTGCATTCGCGTCCAGCACGATGGATCAACCAACCGAAGTGTTCGTTCGTCGTACGGATCGCAGCGAGATTCGATTGTCCAACCACAACGGCCCGATCATCGACGGTATTGACCTTGGGGCGATTGAAGAAATCACCTATGAGAGTGATCCGGGCGTCACGATCCACGGCTGGCTGGTGCGACCACCCGGTTTCAACCCGGATGTGAAACATCCAGCCGTCATCCAGATCCACGGCGGCCCGCACGGCATGTACGGCGTCGGCTTCTTCCACGAGATGCACGTGCTTGCTGCTCGCGGCTCCGTCGTCCTCTACACCAACCCCCGCGGAAGCACTGGCTACGGTCAGGACTTCGTCGCCTCGTCAATGAACGATTGGGGCGGCGCCGACTACCGCGATGTCATGGCTGGCGTCCCATTTCTGGAATCACTAGGTTATGTCGACATGGCGCGCCTTGGTGTCACCGGAGGTTCCTATGGCGGCTACATGACCAATTGGATCATCAGCCAGACGAATCAGTTCAAGGCAGCCGTGACGATGCGCTCGACCTGCAATCGCCTGTCGCTATATGGCACGAGCGACTTCAACATGATGTACAACGACTGGGAGTTTCAAGGTACGCCGTACGACAATCCGGCGCTCTATTTGGAACGGTCGCCACTCACCTACGTCAAGAACATCACAACGCCGGTCCTCATCCTCCACTCTGAGAATGACCTGCGTTGTCCGATCACCCAGGGGGAAGAATTCTTCGTCGCACTCAAAAAGCTCGGCAAGACCGTCGAGTTCGTCCGTTTCCCCGACGAATCGCACAACCTGTCGCGCTCGGGCCAGCCAGTACACCGTATCGAGCGGCTGGAACGCCTCACCGGCTGGTTCGACACTCACCTGTAACCGTCTGATATCAGGTGCCGTCGAAGAGCCGGAAACGCTACGATGTGTACCAGGAATCCGTTCTGGTCGCTACTCGATATGCCCACCTTCGCCCGTACGCGGTACGGCAAATACTGATTGTGAATTCGTGCACAGACTGGTAGCGAAGGCGTATAATTACGCCAACGCGGCCGGTGTGACCGCGTTCTGACGGCCGCCTGATACGACGCTCCGAAGCGTTGGGGCAACGTACAGGGACCAAGACCAGACCCGGGAGGAACCCGTCCATGCGAAAGCAATGGCTGACGCTGTTGTCAGTCGCCATCGTCCTGATGCTCGTTCTCGCTGCCTGCGGCAGTGGTGACGACGACGATGACGCAGACGCCGGAGAAGACACGAGTGGTACGCCATCTGGCATGGCCGTCGCCATGCAGGATGCGATGAAATTCGTGCCAGACACCATCACCGCAGAGGCCGGTGAAGAAGTCGAGATTGCGCTCACCAATGAGGGCGCCATCGAGCACAACATGAGCATCGACGACGCCGATGTCAGCGAATCGCTTGATGGGGGAAAGTCGTCATCGTTCACCTTTACTGCCCCGGATGAGCCGGGTGAGTACAAGATCTACTGCGACATTCCTGGCCATGAGGCCGCTGGAATGGTCGGCACCCTCGTCGTCGAGTAATCGACTCCTACGTTCGCGACAACGCGGGGACCGTGATGCACCCGGCATCATGATCCCCGCGTTTTACGTTGTGTTTCGTGATTCCCGCGCCACGCACACAGCGGTATGATAGGAACTCGACCGTCGTGTGCGACGCATCTGTCAACATCACGACAACTGCTCAGGGAAGGGAATCAGCATGCCGATGCGCGCCTATGAATCCAGGAACGAGTTGCTCGATGCCTTTCGCCAACACGGCGAGGCCGACCTCAAAGCCCGTACGGTTTCGATTCGGGACGCTGCCAGCCTTCGCCGCGACCTGATCGACAATCTTGCCTACACCGCGGTGTTTGGCGCCGATGAGCCACGCGACGTGGCCCGCTGGCTGATCTGGGAAACCGCGCAGGAACTCGGTTGTCGCCCAGCCTCGATCCACGACTTCTATGTCGCTGGCGGACGTGGCATGTGGAACAACCAGACCACCCCGGCGATCAACGTCCGTGCCCTGACCTACGACACGGCCCGCACGATCTTCCGCTCCGCCCACAAGCTCGATGTCGGCCAGGTGATTTTCGAGATCGCGCGCTCTGAGATGGGGTACACCAACCAGCGACCCGAGGAATATGCCTCCTCCGTCCTCGCAGCAGCCATCAAGGAGGGTCACGACGGCCCCGTCTTCATCCAGGGCGATCACTTCCAGATCAACGCAAAGGGCTATCTGGCCGACGGCGAGAAAGAAGTCCAGGGTGTTCGTGACCTGATCGACGAAGCCATTGCCGCCGGGTTCTTCAACATCGACGTCGACACCTCAACGATCGTCGACCTTTCGCTCAACGGAGAAGACGCACAGCAGGCTGACAACGCCCTTCGCTCCGCGCAACTGACTGCCTACATCCGGGAAAACGAGCCGAAGGACATCACCGTTTCGATTGGCGCCGAAATCGGCGAAGTCGGCACCGAGAACTCGACCGTTGCCGAACTGCACGCCTTCATGCGCGCCTACCAGCGCGAACTGGCTGGCATGAACGGCGGCAACCTGACCGGCATCTCGAAGATCAGCGTTCAAACCGGCACGAGCCACGGCGGCATCGTCATGCCCGACGGCACGATCGCAAAAGTCAAGGTCGACTTCGACACGCTCGGTGAACTCTCCCGCGCAGCACGCTCCGACTACCAGATGGGCGGAGCCGTCCAGCACGGTGCTTCAACACTGCCCGAGGAAGCGTTCGATCGCTTCGCCCAGGCCAACGCCTGCGAAGTTCACCTCGCAACAGCATTCCAGAGCATGGTCTACGACAGCGAAGCCTTCCCGGCCGACCTCCGCAATGACATCTACGCCTACCTTGAGGAACACCATCAGAACGAGCGCAAGCCCGACATGACCGACGCCCAGTTCTATTACACCGCCCGCAAGCGCGGCATTGGTCCATTCAAGCAGCAGATGTGGGACACGCCGGACGATGCGCGCGGTCAGATCATGTCTGAACTTGGCAGCCGGTTTGAACTGATCTTCACCCGTTTGGGTGTGACGAACACGCTCGGGATGATTCGTGATCTCACCCCGACCCCGCGCCTGCCCTATCGCAAGGGTGAAGCGATCAGTGACGTCGAGGTGGAAGGCGAGTAGACGAACCGCGCGGTAACCCCGACCCGGTATCGCTGGCCGGCTTGAGATACACAAGGGATTCGTTCAGCCCCACCTTGAGGACCCGCGAGACGGTGTACTCGCCCCCCTCATGACGGACCTGACGCCCCGCATCAAGCCGGCCAACTCGTATCTCCCTCGGGGTTCGCGACAAGATTTCGAACGTCACCCGCCCACAATCGTTGCAGGTGAAATACTGGTTATGGTCATCCGTGGACCCGGCAAAGCCCCGCTGAACCAGCACCGTATCATCACTCTCGCATTCCGGGCATGTTCGCTGCTGAACTTGCTCGCTCGCCAATCCCTCGCCCAACCATCCCAGACCGACACCCGCGGTCCCTGGTGAATTCGCGGTCTGATTCTAACTAATATTGATCCCATTCGGATGGGTCATCTCACCCTATCGACCATGTTGAAATCACACAAACACAGCGTACGGCCTCAATCGCCATCCACACTCGGTCATGTCACCCGTCACAACGCAGTCACTGACAAAGACAACCCAACGCCCGCTGTCATCCTGAACCGCAGTGAAGGATCTCTCCGAGTCCCCATATCGCAAGCGTCAACAAGGAAAGCTCTCTCGACGTCGACGCCTCGACTAAACTCCCGATTCAAACAACCTGCCGTGCGACTGCATGATCTTGCGCACCCGCTCCAGTGGCAACGCCTCACGCACATTCCCATCGCGGCCCGTCATCGTCGTCGCTTTGAACAGCGCATTGAGGATCGCTTCCTCCGTCGCCTCGACGACCGCTTGGAACAGCCCGTCAATCGCTGGCCCATCCTCGAAAACGATTTCCACCGTCTGCGTCAACCCATCCGGTTCATGCGGAATCCGCACCCGCTCTGACGTCGAAAACGCGATCACATAGTCACCACTACCATTTCCCGCGATCGACCCAGTCCGTGCCAAGCCGATTCCGGCACGCCGAGCCAGACGCCGCAATCCGCGGTCAAGTAATGGCGCATCGGTCGCGACAATCATCATGATCGAGCCGCGTTCGGTTTCGTCGCGGGCCGTCCTCGCCTCTTCAGCGTCACGTGCCAGCACTTCCCCGACTGGAACGCCGTCCACCCGCAGCTGGTCACGCCGTCCATAGTTCGCTAGCACCAGCACGCCAACGGTCCAACCGCCGAGGGCATCCGGTGTTACTCTCGACGCCGTCCCGATTCCGCCTTTGAACCCAAACGCCGACATACCTGTCCCGGCACCAACTGCTCCTTCCTCGACGTCGCCACTTCTCGCCGCGTCGATCGCTGACAGGACATGCTCCTCCCGAACATGCCTGCCCTGCATATCGTTGAGGAACATATCGGAGCATTCACCGACGACTGGATTGATCGTTGAGGTCCGTACACCAGTATCGGGGTTCTCGCGGATGCCGTAAGCGATGATAGCGTCGGTCACCAGTCCGACGTTCATCGTTCCAGTCAATGCAATCGGCCCCTCGAGGTTGCCGAGTTCCTCGACCTGCTCCTGCCCCATGCACTTTCCGAAACCGTTGATGACATGGATCGCGCACGGCACCTTTTCCCGAAACAGGTTCCCGCCGTGCGGCAGAATGACCGTCACGCCTGTCCGAACCGGCCCCTGCCCCGGAACGAGTGGCCCATCTCCTTCGATCAGCGTCACGTGCCCGACGCGAACATCCCCAACATCGGTAATTGCGTTCGCGGCCCCCGTCAGCAACGACCCAATCCGCACCCCGAACTCACGCGCCCTTGACCGCTCACTGTTTGCCATTCGTACGTCACCCTCCACCGTCCGCAACGATAATCTGCTACCCCATCCAGGTGATCCCGGGCAGCGTAACAGACGACAAGTACCTAGGCGTCACTCTCCGCAAAGCACGCCGCGACTCCATTACCGTCCCGTGTGAAGCGAAGCGGCATTCGGAACAGCCAGCGAGTGTGCTACACCAGGCACGACCGCCAATCGTCCAACACCCAACCATTCAATGGCACAATCATCATCGCGACGAACGCAATCAGTCAGGAGATCACGCCTATGGAAACCTCTGACCGCGCCAAGGAATACAGCCGGACGAAAGATCGCCTTGCCCTGCTCGGCATGGCCGCCAGCCTGCTCTCTATCGCCGGATACATTGCCAGCGGCACAGCATCGCGCGTCAACCAGCGCCTGCTCCCACGACGTGGAGCGTCACTCGTCCAGCGCACGCGCTACACCGCAACGTTGTCCCTTATCTCGTGGTTGACATCACTCCCGCTCTCGTTCTACGGCGGACACGTTGTCGAGAAGCGCTTCGGACTCAGCAACCAACCCGCTGCGGGCTGGACAATCGACACCCTCAAGGGAAAAGCCATCTCCACCCCGATCGAACTCGGCATCATCGAAGGCATGTATGCCGCCATCCGTCGCTGGCCGCGGACATGGTGGCTCGTCTGCGCCGGAGCCGTCATTCCGCTCACGACAGTCTTCGCCCAACTCTTTCCCGTGCTGATCCTGCCCCGCTTCAACAAGTACGAACCACTCCACGACGAGGCACTCGCCCAGCGCCTGCGTGATCTCACTGACCGCGCTGGTGTCCCAGTCGCCGAAGTCATGCAGATGGATATGAGCCGGAGAACGTCAAAGGCCAACGCCTTCTTCGCCGGAATCGGCCGCACAAAGCGCATCGTCCTCGCCGACACGATGCTGGCCGAATTCACGCCCAACGAAATCGAAGGCGTCGTTGCGCACGAGGCGGCCCATCAGGTCCACAAGGACATCTGGCGCGGCGTCGCGTTATCGGGCGTGTTTACGCTCGTCACGGCCTGGCTTGTCGATGTCATCGCCCGGAGAGTCCTCCGCACTGCACCCTGGTTAACCGGCACGAGTGACCTTGCCAATCCACGATCGCTGCCAGTCATCGGCATCGCGATGTCGCTGACCGGGCTACTCCTCACCCCACTCCAGCTTGCCTGGAGTCGGAGCATCGAACGCAAAGCAGATCGCTACGCTATCAACCTCACCGGAAATCCCGCAGCCTACGCAGGTGCGATGGTGAAACTCTCTGAAACCAACCTGGCCGACCCAAACCCACCACGCCCGATGACGCTACTGCTCCACTCCCACCCACCCCTCGCCGAACGGATCGCTGCCGCCGAGGACGCCCACTACGAACGCATGGCAGGGATAGGGTGACGTCGGAATTCGGGAATCGGGATTGGGGATTCGGGACACGGGGTGTATTGACATCCTGAATCGCTTTGGAGCTTCCCGAATCCCGAATCCCGATTCCCATCCCCCGCCCTACACGTTCGGAATGATCTCGTTCGCAATCAATTCAAGTTGCTCGACATCGTCCATCAGGAATGTCTGCATCATGATCCGCTGGACGCCCTGCGCTGCGCGACCCTGAATCTGCTCGATCACCTCGGCTGGCGTCCCAATCAGCCAGCCCCGCTCGCGCTGTCGTGTCAGGAGATCGCCGACCTCGACATCACGCATTCCCGGGACGACGGCCTGCATTTCGGCTGCTCGTCGACGAACCTCGCCGTCGTTGCTGCCGACGATATGGCCAATCATCATCGACCGCTGAATCTCGTCCGGATCGCGGCCAACCGCGTCGCAATGACGCAGCAATACTTCCGTCTTCTGGTCGTAGGTGTCGTGGGCCGCAAGTGTCGCATTCCACTCGTCGGCGTACTCGGCTACCAGCCGCAGCGTTCGCCGCTCACCGCTACCGCCGATCATCAATCGTGCTCCGCTCGATCGCGTTGGGACTGACGTTGTCTGCGCATTGTCGAGTTGGAAATGCTCGCCAGCGAATGACGCTGGTTCACCGGTTCCCATCAACTTGATCACCTTCAAGGCCTCTTCGAACCGGTCCATCCGCTCTTTGAGTGGCAGGAGATTGAAGCCGAAGGCAGCGTGTTCGCTCTCATTCCAACCCGCGCCGACGCCGAGCCAGAATCGCCCGTTTGACGCCTGGTCGACCGCCGCACCATCCGATGCCAGATGGATCGGATGCCGGAACGTCGTCGGCGACACCAACTGCCCGAACTCGATTGTCGAGCTCTTTAGCGCCACCGCAGTCAACGATGGCCAGAGCGCCAATGTTTCGCGCTGATATTCGCCCATCACTGAATACAGATGATCCGAGCGCCACAGCGAATCGAATCCCAGACGCTCAGCGTCGTCGATCAGTCTGTTCCACCGATCCCAGTTCAGCCCTTCCTGGCCCTCGATCATGATTCCGAGTTTGACCACGGTTCCTCCCTCATCTGTATTCGTCATGAACGTCGAGATGTCCGTACCCTTGTCGGTTACGCTGCCACCCCTGTCAAGTGTTCGTAGATCGTCGGGCGCAAGATAGTTGCCGTAGCCAGCGTGCCTGACGACCACATCGTCGAACGTCCAGGTTCCGATCCTATCTCGACCGCACGATAGCACTGCGCGTCACTGCCTCAGTGGTCGACCAAAGTGATCGTGTCTCAGAGGACAGCACCACTCACCCTGTCATCCTGAATGCAGTGAAGGATCTCTGCTGTCCAACCGCCCGGTTCACCGAGGAGAGATCCTTCGCTACCGCTCAGGATGACAACCAATATTTTCACGCCCGGCGCGACAGTATCACTGTGGTCGACTACTCAGCTTGTCACACTCAGAACAATCCTGCGTTCATTCCAGCAACGCGTATCTGGCTCAATGTCGTTCGGAGGTGGTCAGTGTCTATCACGCTTCAAGTAGCATCATGGCGTACCACGGCACTGTCCATCGTGACCTGCGTCATTGCGATGATCGTTTCCAGCATCGCCGTCGAGCAGGCCGGTGCTCGTTTCAACTGGTCGGACGAAGTTGGACACGCGACCGGCCATGCGGCGCTCGCCATCCCAATCGTGGGGTTGATCGCCGCCGCTATCTGGGCATGGCCGCCTCCACGCCTCACGCTGTCAGCCCGTCGAGCACGATCGCTGATCGTACTTGGGATGGCACTTATTGCTATCGGGCAGGGTATGGAATCGCTCGGTGCATTTGCCTACAGCGGCGACGATCGGGTCCGACCAACGCTGGCCCTTGCCCATGATGCTGGCATCATTGTCGGTCCACTGGGCATGCTGATCATCGCTATTGGCGTCGCGTTGGTCCTCCATCGTCCATCAACGACAGTCGGTATCGCTGATGCCGCTGTTATCGCCGTCGGCATGATCGGTGTTGCTGGATTATTCATCGGCATTCCGGCTCCGTTGGCGCTGCTGTTGGTGCTGGGGACTGTATCAATCATGGTTTTTCGGGTACGCCGAGGGCGAGCTCCGACGACATCGGCGTCTCAAGACTGACGACTGAAGACCTGGAATGATCTCGTTGGCATAAAGCCAGTAAATCCATCCTGGCAGTTGCCACCACGCGGCGGATTCAAGATCTACTGGGGTATGTCGCCTGGACGGACAGCCTATCCGGCGATATTCCGTCCAGGCTTACTGGTTGTCGCAACATCAACCTATTTGATCGTCGTCAGGATCGGAAGAGTTGCCGCAGAATGAACAGCACATTCGCCGGTCGCTCGGCCAACCGGCGCATGAAATATGGGTACCAACTCGTCCCGTACGGCACATAGACCCGCATGTTGTACCCCTCGGTGGCCAACGCGTCCTGCCGGTCTCGTGCAATCCCGTACAGCATCTGAAACTCGAAGCGCGACCGCTCGATGCCCATCCGCAGCGCGTATCCTTTTGCCATTCCGATCACGGCGGGATCGTGTGACGCGATCGCCGGGTAATTCCCACCATCCAGCAATCGTTCGACATGCCGGCGGAACGCATCGTCGACGTCGCTCTTATGCGGATAGGCGACCGTTTCCGGCTCCTTGTACGCTCCCTTGACGATTCGGACACGCGCACCGCGTTCGATCATCTCGTCCAGATCGCGATCTGTCCGGTACAGGTACGACTGCAAAACGATACCGACAGCCGTCGGATACAGGTCATGGATCCGACGGAATAAATCGAGCGTTCGCTCGGTGTAATCCGACCCTTCCATATCGACTCGCACGAACATCCCAAGTTCATCTGCCCGGGCGACGATCGCCTTCAGCTCGCTCCAGGCAGACTCATCAGAGATATCGAGCCCAAGCATCGTCAACTTGATCGAGATATTGCCCGGCAACCCTGCAGTCTGAAGCTGTTCAAGGAGATCCAGATACGCTTGTCCCGCCGCGGCTGCGCGTTCCTCGCTCGCTGCGTTCTCGCCGAGCAGATCGAGCGAGTACATCAGCCCTCGATCATGCAGCGATCGCGCGGTCGCCAATGCGGTATCCGCGTCTTCGCCCGCCACGAATCGATTCACCAACGGGCGTGATAACGGTGCCCGACGAACCATTCCCTCAGCCTGCGGATTCCCCGCCAGCCACAACATCGCCGCCCGCAACACCACGTGTCTTACCCTCCATCACGCCACCGGTCGTCCGAATCGGTAGTGTACGCGGATGACGAGAGCCAAGACAGGGGAGCCGACAACCTTGACGACTGAGCAGGACCCGGCAGGCCGTCTGCTGCCGTCCCGCGATACCATTCCGACATGACAACCGACGCATTCGGATTGACAACTGAGACCGTCATTCGCGATAGCCTTTACGATCTGATTCCCCTGTCGCGAGACGCTGCCGCGCTGCTTGGCACCCGAGCGTTTCTCCGACTCGATGGCATTCAGCAGCTCGGCTTCGTGTCGCGCGTCTGGCCGGGCGCACGGCATACGCGTTTCGAACATTCACTCGGCGTCATGCATCTGATGCGGATGGCCCTCGAACAATTGATTACGAAAGGGGCGCCGATCTCCGACGAGACGGCACGAACTGCCATCGCCGCCGCGCTACTTCACGACATCGGTCATTACCCGTTCTCGCACGCTATCGAGGAACTTGGGCCACCTGTCCCAACCCACGAGCAGGTCGGACGCCGGTTGATCGAAAATGATGAAATCGCTCCGATCCTCCGCAATCTGTGGCGCGTCGATCCAACTCGCGTCGCAAGGTTGGTCCACCCGGGTGGACTCCAGCTTCCCGTAGACGACCGACTCGTCCGTGGGCTGCTAAGCGGTGCGCTTGACGTCGACAAACTCGACTACCTGCCACGCGACGCCCGGGCCTGCCATGTTCCATATGGAGGCGTCGACACGGCACGCCTGCTCGACTCGCTCCGAATCATCGAAATCGACGACCAGCAGCGGATCGGAATCGACGACAAAGGCATTTCACCACTCCACTCGCTCATCAACGCCCGACAGGAAATGTTCGACAACGTCTATTGGCACCACACGAACCGCGCCTGCATGGCAATGCTGCTTCGGGCGGTCCAGGAAGCCGTCATCTCCGGCATGCCGGTCGATGACCTCACCCATCACAACGACGCGACGCTGATGGCAGCGTTGTCCGGACCGGATGCACCAGAAGCAACCAGCCGACTCGTCAGAGGACTGCGCGACCGTCGCCTCCACAAACGCGCGATCGAGATCAGTTCACGCGCTGGCGATCTGTATGGATGGCTATCGACGCTCTTCCACGATCCAGCAGCCCGCCGCGATCAGGAGAATCGCATGGCCGTCGCGCTCCATTGCGAAACGGGCCTCGCCGTCCAGACCGGCGACATTTTGATCGACATCCCGAAGCCCGAACGCTGGCGCACCGACGTCTGGGTGGAATATCGCGACCCACCATTGGGTTACACTCGATTGATGTCCTGGCTAGAGGTGGCAGGAGCCAGCGACGACAATTTGAAACGCTACGAGGAACACCGCCGCCTGATTCGGATCGTCACCGCGAGCCACCTCCGCGATGCTGTCCGCACCCGATGGGATCGTTTATTGTTACCGCTCATGTCCGGGGGCGATGTGTCATGCATCAGTGAGTAGCCCCAGCACTGCAACACTGACGCGTTCCACCGCGACCTCAGGTTCAAAATCGAACGAAGGCTGGGTCGTTGCGCTCGTCACCGCCTGTGTCTTCATGTCTGTCGTCAACACGACGATGGTCAACGTGTCGCTGCCATCGATCGGTGATAGTTTCGACGCGTCTCCGGCCAGCCTCGGGTGGCTCGTAACCCTCTACTCGTTGACGTTTGGCGTCGCAACGCCCTTTTACGGTCGGCTTGGCGATCGCTACGGGCTGCGACGGATGTTCGTCGTTGGTCTCAGCATCTTCGTCGCCGCCTCCCTGCTGGCTGGTCTCGCGGCGTCGTTCCCGATGCTGATGATCTTCCGCGCAGGGCAGGCTTTTGGTTCCGCCGCAATCCCCAGCCTCGGCATCGGCATGCTAGCCAGGGCAGTCCCGGAAGACCGTCGTGGCCGTTCCCTCGGTATCGTCAGCACCGCCGTCGGTGCGGGCAGCGCGCTCGGACCAACACTCGGTGGTGGCCTTACTCAACTCGTGTCCTGGCGGATGGTCTTTCTCGTTTCAGCGATGCTCGCCGTCCTCATCCCGCTCTGCCTGCGCTACCTCCCGGCATCGCCTGGTGAACGAGGGACGCAGCCCGACTGGTTCGGCGGCGTCACACTTGGCGCAACGATCACCGGAATCCTGCTCGTTACCGCCGGTCTACAACGAACAGGGGCGACATCGACGCTCGTCGTCGTCTCGATCATCATTGCGCTGATCGGCCTGACAATCACGATCTGGCGCCAGCGGATCGCGCCAAACCCGTTCATCGACCGTCTGCTTCTCGGCAATCGCCGCTATCTGCTGCTCTGCATCACCGGCTTCTGCGCGATGGCGGGTAACATCGGTGCGCTCGTCGTTGCTCCGTTCCTCTTCAAAGAGATCAACGGCCTCACTGCGGGGGAAACCGGCCTCGCCCTTCTGCCAGCTGCCATTGCTGTCGCGCTACTCAGCCGTACTGCCGGACGGCTGTCCGATCGCTACGATCCTTTCCTGCTGATCGTGGGAGGTCTATTCGTCAACTTCGTCACGCTCGTCCTTCTGGCAACGGTTGGCGTTGGCTGGCCAGTCATTCCATTCGCTGCGCTCTCCACATTTCTAGGCGTCGGTCAAGCGTTCGTAAATTCTCCACTCTCAGTCACGCTGACTCGAACCATCCCACAGCGGATCTACGGCGTCGGACTCGGTATTTACAACATGCTCTTCTTCGTTGGCTCCGGCTTCGGTGCGGCCCTCTCAACCGCGCTGCTCGAAGCCCGTGACGGAGCCACCAGTACGATCCTGCCCATCTACTTCGGCGACGACCGCTACACGCACATCAGCGACGCCTTTCTCCCATCAATCATCGTCATCCTGATCGGACTGCTCACCGCCAGCGCAGCCCGTAGCATCCGTGACACTGCATGAGAATCAGGACACGCCGTCCTCCAACCCTGGAGGTTCACCGATCGGGTACCGTTACTCAGTCGGCATTGTTGACCAACTCGACCCATTGGAGGCTCGCCGCATGACCCGTCCGCTCTCATTTCTCGATCTCGTCCAGATCGAAGCCGGTTCAACATCCGCTGACGCGCTGCGCAACGCGACCGACCTGGCCCAACTCGCAGAACGACTCG
This sequence comes from Thermomicrobiales bacterium, assembly GCA_041751795.1. GTDB lineage: Bacteria > Chloroflexota > Chloroflexia > Thermomicrobiales > CFX8 > JBBECJ01. The sequence goes on along the minus strand of JBGSWU010000540.1, from coordinate 8,225 downwards.
GCTACACCCGCTACTGGTTCGCCGAACACCACAACAGTGTCAGCCTCGCCAGCGGCTCGCCGGAAATCATGGTCGCGCACGTTGCCAACCAGACCCGAACGATCCGTGTCGGCACCGGCGGCGTCATGCTCCCCAATCACGCGCCGCTACGGATCGCCGAAGCCTTTCGCCTGCTTGAAGCCCTCCATCCGGAGCGGATCGACCTTGGACTCGGTCGCGCACCAGGAACCGACACGCTAACGGCCTATGCGCTCCGCCGTTCCGAGGAAGCGATCCGCACCGACCAGTACGCACCGCTACTCGCTGAACTCCTCGCGCTGGACAACAACGGATTTCCAGCAGGTCATCTCTTCCAGGCGATTAACATCACCCCTGCCGATGTCCGGCTCCCGCCAATCTGGCTGCTAGGGTCAAGCGACTTCAGTGCCCGCGCCGCCGCCGAAGTTGGCCTCGGATTCGCCTTCGCATCGCACATCAACTCGCCAGCCGCTGTTCCCGCGATGCGAATCTATCGGGAAACGTTCACTCCATCGGAGTATCGTCAGGAACCGCACGCCATACTCGCTGTCGGCGTCGTCGTCGGCGACACCGATGAGCACGCCCAGCAACTGATGAAGATCGTCCAGATCGGAATGGCCGCGCTGGCTGCTGGACGGCCAATGCAAATGCCAACACTCGCCGACGCGCAAAAGGTCGACCTCTCACCGATGGATCTCGAACGCGCCCAGTCGATGCTGAGAAACGTTTTCATCGGCGATGCTGAAACCGTTGCTGCGCGCGTGAACGACTTCGCCGACCAGACCCAGGCCGATGAAGTCATGGTCACAACGTTCCTCCCCAACCGCGACGACCGGATCCGGGCGGTCACCAACCTTGCGTCCGCCTGGGGAATTCCTGTTTCTAACGCGTAACACGGTTTCATGATGACTGCGGAAGGACAGTGGTCCGACTCTCTCCGGTAGTGGCGATCGTCGCAACGCGCCTGCGTCGGACCGAACGGGCGGCAGGCAGGGCGATGCTGCCGCCGTCGCCCGTACGCAGGAACTTGCCATCTTCAACGCGAAACCGTAAAGCCCTTATTCTGACCTGCAATTGAACGTTCCTCACCGGGTTTCCGCTCCAGCTCTTTGAGTTGATTGTGGAAACCCGGTGACGAATCCGCACGCATCACCGCCTACTGACGAACATTCCCAAGCATCAAAAGACCGAATATCCGGTAACTGCTCGGCGCTGATCGACAACGGGCTTTCGGTCGTCAAGACGACGACACGTCCGATCAAACCTGAACCTGCCCTTGATAAAATTAAACATGTAGTGTAAGTTTATATCGTCAACAGCGGAGGGTCAGCCAAACCGCCGAGATATGAATGGAAAGGATTGACACTTGAACCTTCGCCAACTCGACACTGGGCTAATGCTTATCCTCATGGCGGCATTCACTTCCTTCTGTTTCTCGGTGGCGCTCTGGTTCTTCTCCGACAAACAGTCAGGCATTTTCGTTGGAATCTGGGTTCCCTCGATCCTCGCCTTTGGGGCGCTCTTGAGGGGCGGGCGCTGATGAATCTTGAAGTACTCATAGGTCTCATCGGCATAGGCGTAGCGACGCTGGCGATGATCGGCGGTTTGTTGACATTTCGCGAATTCGAAGGTCGCAATTCGTCACCAAACATCTATGGCTCAGGGACCGAGGTGCAATCCACACCCAGCAAGTCCACCGCACACACCAGCGAATAAAACGAATCTCGAAGAGAAAAGGAATTGACCATGTTTATTCAGATTCGAAACTGGGGCCTTACCAGCAGCATGTTCTACGTGGCGTCGATGGTCTCCGTCTTCTTCAGCATCGCCATCTGGGCACTCCGTCTTCAGAAGACTGATCGACCTGCCGCCGAGCGTTTCGGGATCTTCGTTGGCCTTTGGGCTCCAACGCTGATGATCATGGGTAAGGTTATCGAAGACGAAGAGCGCCTCGACTAATCACCCGAACCAACCACCACCGATCACTCCCCCAACCTCCTTCAATGTGTGTCAGGTCGTGCCCCCCTTGGCGGCGTCACCCGCCACAAGCGGCCTGAAACACAACCCCTCCCCACCTCATAGCAACGAAAAGGGCCGATCAATGATCAGCCCTTTTCGTTGCCTTCTTTGTCGTTGACGTTGAATGCGTGGTTACTGCTCGTCGCGGGTCTCGCGTCGTGCGACTGCTGGCACGGTATACGGCGTTCGCTGAAATGCCGTCGGATCGGACGGTGTTTTTGGCGCACCCTGCTCGATCAACTGCCGAATCTCAGCCGGAGTGTGGTCTCGCAGCGATGCGACGAACTGGGTGTTGTTGAAGTACAGCGAGATATCGAATGTGAACGCTTCGAGGGTTTCCGTCTTCGCCCACCAGCGGTACAGATCGTCGAAGAAGTCCAGACGGCTCGCCTCGACCCGAAACAGCGAGACACCCTGACCTCGCAGATACGCCAGCGGCTCAGAAAAATAGACGTTCCCACCGCCACTGACGATCGTGTCGTAGATCCCATCGTGGTGCCGCGGCACTGAACGCAGCGTGAACACGTACGCACCTGGACTTTCTGGGCCGGTCCGCTTCGGATAGTACGGTGCCGATGTCTGACTCCGCTTGAACAGCTTCAACACCACCCGAACCAACCTCCACTATCACCCGGTGATCGACAAACTCTCAGTACGCCGTTGCTGATTGTACGCGATGTGCGTTGTCTAAAGATTCAGATGTATGGTCCACGATCATGATGACAGTCCACAATGACCCGGTTCGCTGCTCAATTGGGGCAGCAGTTCGGCCCATTGAATATCCTCAAAGGAGTAACGGGAGCGTGGCATATCGTTCGCAGACCTGGCAGCCGCGTTCATGATCATCGCACCGCCAATCTGTGGCAGCGGCGAATTGAATTCTTCGTACGAGTCAGGAGTCGCCCGGAACTCAGTCGATGGTGCCTTGCCGGTGACATGTGCTGAGGCTACGCTCGATCGTTCCCATCGCCGGGAGATTCATCGCCCGATCCGGGAGATTCGCGCAACAGATCAATGGCACAGCGAACCACCGATGCTTCGGCAGTCAGTTTGCTCATATGCATCAGCAAATCCACGGCGCGATCGCGGTCATTGGCATGGTTGAAGTTGTCTGACCACGCCTGCCGAGTGAGGATGCTTTCCGATGTAATCGCCTTCGCACGGATTGTCAGGTCGCTGATGCGTTCGTTGACCGTTGGCAGCATTGGCATGATGACGTCTCCTGAACCGCAGACGTGAGCAAGACATCCCACTCCTCGCCCCTCGATACCGGCAGTGCCGCATGGACCGTACCAGCATTTTTTCCTAGAGAGTCAATTGTTACACATCTCGTTGTCCTGAACCATTGAGTTGACAGTTGCGCGTTTTTGGTGTTCCTATTTACAGCGACGACGCGATCACGTTACCGAAGGGGCCAATCAATGTTAGAAAGTGAAATCCACCAACCTACGTTGCCCGAGGCTGAACGCCGCCAAATGGGACGCAAGCATGTTTTCTGCATTAACGGGTCATCGGTATTTCTGGATCTGGTCCGCGACTTGCTGGAAGACGAGTCGTACAACGTGACGACAACTAACTATGTCCCGCGGACATACGATCAGATCGCTTCGCTCCACCCGGACCTCCTGATTCTGGATGTGGTCGTCGGTATTCAGGCAGGCTGGGCACTGCTGGAACGGTTGCGCGATGAGTCGGCCACCCGTGGCATTCCGATGATCGTCACCTCGACGAGTCAGAAGTTGCTCGATCACGCAGAAGAGCTGGCCAAGCCGAACGGGCACATCTACTACCTCCCCATGCCCTTCGACACACAGACCATGGTGGAGATGGTGAATAGCCTGGTGGGTTCAGCCTAGGGAATGGTCCCGATTCAGGCCCGCTAAGAAGTACGAATCGGCCGCACCGTGTCCAGCAGGGCGATTGCAGGGTTCGCAGGATGTCGTCTGAACGCGGAAAACGTTGTGCGACTGCTTGGCATGTCTGGGTGCCGAAGCGATTTTGGCTTGACACGTCCACCACCTGCTGGTATCGTGGCCTTCGACAACTGAATGTAACCCTGCGCTCATCCAGAGTGGTGGAGGGAATCGGCCCTTTGAAGCCCGGCAACCAGCGCGCTGCGCCTGGTGCCAATTCCGGCGGGAGAACGTCCCGCAAGATGAGCGATGTGAACATCCACCACCACATTTCGTGGTGGTTTTTTGTTCCTCCTCTCCGGCGCAGGGACCCACGGCAATGACGAGGACGAGTAGACGGTCCCCTGTTGGCCCAGCGAGCCGCGACTGGTGTAATGGCGGCGCTGACAGCCCGTTCGAAGATGACCTCCGAGCCGCGATCCCAACTGCGCCAGCGTGCGCCGGAGGCTCCGCGTTCCAACGCGGTTTCATCCGCGCAACCACAACGTTGATCGCATAGTAGGAGTCGCCGGAATGGCCCCCGTTACACGGGCCTCCGTCTCGACATCGGCTGCTGCATGGATTCAGCAGCATGAGTCCGAGACGCAAGGCCGCCGTCGCGAGACGGTGGTGAACCGGGGTGGTACCACGGCCGCAAGGCCCGTCCCCGATCCAGGGGGGCGGGCGTTCGTTTGTCTCGCTCCCTCGTATCGACCCGGCACACCGGAGGGAGCGCCGAATGAGTCCACAGTCCGTCGTTAACCAGTTGACTTCAGGCAATCTGGATCGCCGCGATGCGTTGCGCGACGCCTTGCGTGAACGTCACGCCTGGCGACCAAGCACCGCCCAGCATAGTATCGTCATTGCTGGGCTTGACCAGCCGTTCGTCACTGACGGTGGCGACGCGATTGCCCATGTCGAACTGGCCTATGAGACCTGGGGGAAACTGAATGCCGCCCGTGACAACGCCATCCTCGTCTTCCATGCCCTGACCGGCGACGCGCACGCGGCCAGTCACCCAGAAATCGCCGATGACCGCCTCGGCTGGTGGGAACCCTTGATCGGCCCTGGCCGGCCGATCGACACCGACCGCTACTTCGTTGTCTGCGCGAATGCACTTGGTTCATGCTACGGCTCGACCGGCCCGTGCACGACAGCGCCTGACGGTACCCGCTGGAATGCGCGATTCCCCGCCATCACCGTCCGTGACCTCGTCAACGCCAACCTGCGCCTGCTGGACGAGCTCGGGATTGAGAAACTCGCATGCGCCATCGGTGGCTCGCTCGGCGGGATGGAAGCAATCGAATTTGCTGCCACAGCGCCAGAACGTGTCGAGCGCACCGTCGTCGTGGCGGCGTCGGGCCGCTTCCACGCCCAGGGCATCGCCTACAACGAACTCCAGCGCCGCGCGATCATGCTCGATCCGCGCTGGAACGGTGGTGACTACGACGATACAACCGGCCCCTGGGATGGCGTCGCCCTGGCACGTATGGTCGGGATGCTTACGTTCCAGGCGGACGAGTCGATGACCGTCCGCTTTGGCCGCAACGACGACGCCCGCTACAACGAATGGCCAGAGTTCCACGGTCGATTCGATGTCGAAGGCTACCTGCACTATCAGGGCGACAAGCTCGCCAGCCGATTCGACGCGAATGCGTATCTCTACCTGCTGCGCGCAATGGATTCTCACGACATCGGTCGCGATCGTGGCGGCATCGTAGAGGCAGCCCGGACGATCACCAGCCCGGTAACCCTGATCGGCATTCGCACGGACATTCTCTTTCCGGCGACACACGTCGAGTCGACTGCTGACGCCATCACGACTGCTGGTGGCCAGGCCCGCTACTGGGAACTCAACTCACCCCATGGCCACGACGCTTTCCTCAAGGAGTTCGACCGGCTCGACACTGTTCTCCGTGAGGGCATCGGAACCGATACCGCCTCGCTCACTCCAGCCCAGCCTGTCGATCTCACCGAGCGTAGGCATCAACAATCCACGCTGAGTGCGGTGGCGATCTAGATGAAACGTGACAGTCTCGGAGGACGTGAGCCGCCAAGCCGCTAAACCACACGACATCCAGGCAAAGCCCCTCTCTTCCCAGGGGAGGGGTTCGAGAGGGGATTGCGAAGCACGCAATTTCCGTGATGAAACGCACGCTTAATCACCGAAAGGAACCACGACATGACTGAATCCAACGGCCACCGTCCGACCCGCGACTGGGGCTTCGCCACCCGCCAGGTTCACGCCGGTCAGGTCCCCGACCCCACCACTAACGCGCGAGCCGTCCCTATTTATCAGACATCGTCGTACGTCTTCAACGACGCCGATCACGCCGCCAATCTGTTCGCGCTCAACGAGTTCGGCAACATTTACACGCGCATCATGAACCCGACCCACGATGTCTTCGAGCGGCGAATCGCATCCCTCGAAGGCGGCGTTGGCGCCCTCGCGACCGGCTCCGGCCAGGCCGCCGAATCGATCGCCATCTTCACCTTCCTCGAAGCCGGTGACGAGATCGTCTCAGCCGCCAGCCTCTACGGCGGCACCTACAACCTCTTCGCCGTCACCCTTCCAAAGCACGGGATCAACACGACCTTCGTTGACCCCTACGACCTCGACAACTTCCGCAACGCGATTACACCGAAAACGAAAGCGGTCTACATCGAGACAATCGGCAATCCAAAACTCGATGTCGTCCGCATCAGCGACGTCGCCGCAATCGCCCACGAGGCCGGGCTGCCGCTGATCGTCGACAACACCTTCGGCACACCCTACCTCTGCCGCCCGATCGAACACGGCGCGGACATCGTCGTCCACTCCGCCACAAAGTGGATCGGCGGTCACGGCACATCAATCGGCGGCGTAATCGTCGATTCAGGGACATTCAACTGGACAAATGGCAAGTTCCCGAAGATGGACGAGTACGTCGAGCGCTTCGGCAACCTCGCGTGGATCATCCGCGCCCGCGTCGAACCGTACCGAGACCTCGGCCCTGCCCTCTCACCGTTTAACTCATTCCTGTTCCTGCAAGGGCTTGAAACGCTGTCGCTCCGTGTCGAACGCCACTGCACCAACGCCCAGACCGTCGCTGAATGGCTCGAATCCGACGAGCGCGTCGCCTGGGTCAACTATCCGGGTCTTCAAAGCCACCCGAGTCACACCGTCGCGAAGGAACAGTTCTCCAACGGATTCGGCGGCGTCCTCAACTTCGGCATCCGTGGCGGGCGCGAAGCGGGAAGAGAGCTGATCAACTCCGTCCGGCTCTTTTCGCTCCTCGCCAATGTCGGCGACGCCAAGTCGCTGATCATCCACCCCGCGACAACGACCCACGAGCAACTCACCGAAGAACAGCAGATCGCCGCAGGCGTCACCCCCGACCTCATTCGCCTCTCAATCGGCATCGAAGACGTCGCCGACATCATCGACGATCTCGACTACGCCATTGACAAGGCACTCGGCAAAGTAACGATCGGAGCCAGCGCAGTCTAAAACGCGCTCCCAACACACCCACGAAAAAGCCCCCTCCCTTCGCAGGGGAGGGGTTTAACGCCCCTGAACCCCACAGAGGAACGGACCCTACTGGACCCGCAACCTCGCCGCGCTTCCCACTTTCGCGACCTCGACAACGTCTGACAGAATCGCGCTCGATGTCGGCGCCGGTCCCGCGCCCTGGCCGTGCAACCAGACTGGTCCGACGCGATCCCCGACAATCTCGATCGCGTTGAAGTTCCGCACAACCCGCGAAAACAGATCGTCCCCGGACACAAACGTCGGCGCAACGCGGAGGGTCGCACCATTGCCGTCACGCTCGGCGCTCGCGATCAACCGAATCGTTCCGCCCTTCGCCTTCGCCTCGGCGATGTCGTCGGCGGTCACCCCGCTGATTCCGGTTCGATCGATCTCGTCCGGGCTCACCCAGCGACCGAGCATCATCGACGCCAGGATTGCCAGCTTGTAACTCGCGTCAAACCCTTCAACATCGGCAGTCGGATCCGGCTCGGCGTAGCCCAACTCCTGCGCTTCTGCCAGCGTCGCGGCATAACCCGCGCCTTCGGCGTCCATCTTCGAGAGGATGAAGTTCGTCGTCCCATTGACGATTCCCCGCAACCTTTCGACCCGGTTCGTCGCCATGATCTGCCGGAGCGAGACGATCAGTGGAATCCCACCACCAACGCTCGCTTCGCACAGGAATCCAGCATCACCATCCTGGGCAGCCGCCAACAGCGACGGCATCTGCTTCGCAACCGCCTCCTTGTTGGCCGTGACGACGTGCTTCCCCGCCGCAAGTGCTCGCG
>JBGSWU010000539.1:0-6495 GCA_041751795.1 Thermomicrobiales bacterium | reverse complement strand
GATGCTCCTGGCTTCAGCAGCTATTGCGACATTACTCGCATTCCGCGCGATTCCTCACACAATGCTGCCGCCTGTCGCCACCATTCTGGTGGTCATCGCCCTGCCACTGGCCATTCTCGTCCCGTGGCGGAACGCCGTCATGGCACTCAACGGCGACGAGCCACACTACTACGTCACCGCGCACAGCATCGCCGTTGATACCGATCTGGAATTGCTCGACGATTACCTGGACCCTGAGTACATCGCCGAAACGATATCCCCGACCGGAAACATCGCGGTCGAACGAGACACCAGTTCTGATCGCTATGCCGCGTTCGCACCGGTTCCAGATGACACGTGGTTCCTGGCTCCAGCAGACGAGGCCGACGTGAAAGCAGAAGCCGTTCCAGTCCTCATGGCTGCGACCGACCGAGCGATTGCCATCGTCGATCCCGATGGCAACCGTGACACGCTCCCGCCGCTCACCGCCGCAGAATCCCTCGTCATCCCGTTGAGTGGCCCCTGCGCGATCACGTCAGTCTGGCTAGCATCGCCCAATGCTCGTCCGGCGACGGTGTCGATCGCCCTTCTCGATGCAGCAGGGATCGAGCGTTGGCGGGAAACACGGCAACTGAATGCTGATCCCGTCAGCATTTCGCCTCCGCTCGAATCCGCGACATGCGTCGAATCATTCGCCGGATCGCTGGTGATTGAGGCAGATCGTTCCATCGTCGCTCAAGCGTTGGATACGGCGTCTGGGCTACGCATTCTCGCAGCCCAACCCGCATCGTCCCAGTGGCTGCTTGGGCCGGTGCCGCGTGACCGCTATGCGACGCAGGAATCGACGACGCGGCTGTCAGTCTTCAATCCCAATGCAACAACGGTCGGCGCGACGATTCGTCTATTGACCGCGAATGAGCGGCTGCTCCGTGTGACCAGCCTCAGCATTCCTGCCGGCACATCCCGCGTGATCGACGTCGATGCTCACAACGGCACTGCCCTTTCCGTCGTGGCGACTGCGCCAGTCGTCGTTGCGGGCACGGGCTGGCTCCCCGGTGGCTCGTTTCCATTGGCATCCATGACCACCGCAAGCACCTGGCGATTCGAGATTCCACCTGCCACGGATCGCGATGCAGGACTCTGGCTGGCGCTCACGAACCCCACGACCGATTTCCGCATAATCACGTTCGATCCAGCCAGCAGCCTAGATCCAGTCGTCATCTGCGGCTTGTGTTCCGAGATGCTTTACGTTCAAAGCCAGGATCGCCAGCAATCGATCACACTCTGGGTGGGCGGCGGGCAGATTGCCGTTGCCGCAGTCGGGTACGAGGAGCGAACCGGCGCTCTTCATTTCGATCTCGGCCTACCGATTCTGGCTGCCCTTCCGGTGCTGCTGGCTGGTCCAGATGCCGCGCCGGTCGTATCGGTGATTGCGACGCTGGTGCTCGCGGTTGGTTTGTATGATCTGCTTCGTCGAATCGGTGTTCCCGAAACCTGTGCCGCCTGGGGTGCCGGTGGCGTCGCCGTCCTGGCGCCCATCTCGGCCTATTCAGTCCGCCTGTACACCGAGCCACTGGCCGCGGGTCTCATCGTCTGGGCGCTCGTCTTCTGGGATCGTGCCAGGTATCGTCCGCAGTACGCATTCGCCGCCATGCTTCCCGCGGTCGCTCTCCCACTCATCCACGGACGGTACGCGCCGGTCGCCGTCGCTATTGCAGCGCTTACCGTCGTTTCCGCGCGACGATCTATTCGGACCTCATGGCGGCAATTGTTACTCGTCGTCGTGATCCTCGTGATCGGAATCGTTGCCGTTGCTGTCAGCCCGCTTGCCGTGGCTCTGCGGGATCGCGCGACCGGGAGCTACTTCTCAGCTGAATGGGTGCCGCATAACCTGGCCGGCATGCTGGTCGATCGGGGTAGCGGCCTGTTGCCATTTGCCCCCTGGTGTCTACTTGCGTTCGGAGCGTCTCGTCGCTTTCATCCGATCCAGCGATCCGCGATCGTGCTGATCGTCATCCAGTTCAGCATCGTCGCACTCCGGGCAGGGGGATGGCAGACGTTTGGCGCACCTGGCCGCTACATCCTGCCGGTCGTGCCGCTTATCGCGCTGCTGGCCGTTCCGGGTGCGGTGCGCTTGTCGAAGACGCTTCCGGGTCGAGTGGCTGTCGCCGCCAGTCTGGTGTGGACCGCCGGTTCAACGCTGCTGCTCCACTGGATACCCCTCAGTGGATACGTGTACGAATCACGCTATTTCGTCGATGATGTGCAACGTGAACTACCGCTTCTTGTCGTTGCTGAGATCTTCCCCACGATCTCGCCATCCCCCTCATCGAACTTGCTCGGACTGGCGTTGTTGCTCGGTATCTGGTCGACAACCGTCGTTGTTGTGACGAACCGAAACAGGTAAATCGTGACTTCGGCCCTCTCGCCAGATTCAGTAATGATCTGGTAGTCTAGTGATGCAACATCCGGAACGGGCGTCGAACGTTGAACCTGTCGCTCCACCTTGCCAGTCCGGCGACCCGAACGGCCATCGCGCGCCGTAGATAGTGTGCGTTCTGCCAATGACCAACCATCGCGACACGATCATGATCGTCGACGATCATCCGCTTTTCCGTCAGGGACTTCGCCGCCTGATCGAAGATGGGTCGCGATTCACCGTGGTTGCCGAAGCGTCCACCGGCTACGAAGCCATCCGCCTTGCCGATGTCCACCAACCACACATCATCCTCTCGGACATCCAGCTTCCCGGCGTTACCGGACTTAAAATCGCCCGTATTCTCAAAAAGCAGCACCCATCGACGCACATCATCATCGTCTCAATGCACATCGACGACGATCGCCTGTTCGACGCCGTTCGTGCCGGGGCTTCGGCGTTCCTCTCGAAGGACATCGAGGCTCAGCAACTGCTGGATTCGATCGCCCGCGTGTCCAACGGCGAACAACTCATCAACCAGACGGTCCTGCAACGCCCACAACTCGCCTGGAAAGTGTTGACCGAGTTCCGCAGCCTCGCCGATCGTGGCGATGGCGAATCTATTCCCAAGCCTGCGCAGGCTACCATTCCCCTGTCTGTCCGAGAAATCGAAGTTCTCGATTGTGTTGCCCAAGGACTATCGAACAAAGAAATCGCCGATGCCCTCTATATCACCGAACAAACGGTGAAGAACCACATGACCAGTGTCCTCCGGAAACTGGAAGTGACCGATCGCGTTCAGGCCGTTCTTTTTGCTGTCAAGCACGGCTGGGTTGAGATCGGATCGCTTCAGCCCGGTGATCTCCTGGACGACCCCCGCACGCTGGAGGTCGAGTAACGTCGTTGTAGTATCGGGCTTACACCCGTGTCGTCGTAGCCTCGCTCACTACCAGCAAGGAGGTTGCTGCGCACATTTCCCGTTTCGAGGAGTCGCAAGCCAAGCCAGATCGCAAACATGGCGGTCAGTGCATTCATGTCACACGCGGCACGAAGTTTGCACTACCGCACTTTGCCAGTATGGCGAAGACGCTCGAACGTTACTTTGGGCCAGAGCACGCTACTCCGAACGCGGAGGGAAAGTTATGTCTACAACAATCGACTCGGATGGGACCGGGTCCACACTGACGCAGAACTGGGCAACAACTGAACAAGTATCGAATGAAGGGCACTATCGCGTTGCCGCTTTCCCGGCCGACTACGCGCTCACGGACGATGTGATCCTGCGCGATGAGAATGGCCGTGCGTTCCTGCTGTCTCAGCAGGATGAGGAGCCATTGCCAATCGAGGACGACACGGCCAACTCGCTTGGCATGTTCTTTGAGCCATCACAGGATTATTCCTGGCACACGATCACGGAACTGAGGCGCATCATCTACGGAATCGATACCGTAGTCGTCCCCCTCATCTGACGACAACCGCCTGTATGGCGGCCTACATAGAAACAACGGGAGCGCAATTGGCGCTCCCGTTGTTGTGTCGTCGTTATTGTGGTTACGGATCTGGTCGTCGGGGATTACGAACCGCAGCCGCAACCCTGCGACGTCTCGGCATTCATGCCGGTGTCGAACGAGTGTCCACAAGCACAGCCGGTCACCGCGTTCGGATTGCGGACGGTGAAGCCGCCGCCCATCAGGCTGTTGACGAAATCGATCTCAGCACCGGCAATGTACATCGCGGAAAACTCGTCGACGAGGAGCTTGACGCCGTGACTTGCAACGACGGTGTCGCCCTCGTCTTCGGCTTCCTCAATTGACATGCCATATTGCAGGCCCGAGCAGCCACCGGGGGCTACGAAAACGCGCAGCGCGTGTTCCGGGGTGCCCTGCTCCGAGAGAAAATCCTTCAGTTGGTCGACCGCTTCATTCGTAATCGTGATCATGTATTTGCTTCCTTCTGCACTCCGCTGAGAGAGCAACAATCGCGGCTCGTACCGTAAGTATACTTCCGAAACCGATACATTTCATAACTATGCGGTCGCCCCGTCGTGTTGTCAACAGGGTCTTCCGCGCCAGCGTCGTCCGATGACGCCGCCCAGCATCGCGAGTTGCTCCCGTAACGCTTCCGCATCTCGACGATACTCCAGGACAACCGCTTTCGGCTGCACCTGTTCAAGGATCAATCGCAGGAGTCGTACCTCGCACTCACCCACGACATCATGAACGTCATCGAGCCGGTTGATATTCCCATCCAGTGGCCTCGGTCCACTCAAATGCACCTCGACGACGCGCTCCAGCGGCAATTGTGCGAGCATCGCGTCTGGATCAACATCGAACCAGCTTGCCGTCACCATCAGATGCCCGATATCGAGCAGTAATCCGCAATCCGTCGCTTCGAGAACGGCGTTGATGAACTCTGGGTCGCAAACGTGTTCGTACGCTCCCTCGGGGCAATAGTCGAGGTTTTCCAGCAGCAAGGGTAAATCGAGATACGTCTTCGCCCGGCGAATGCTGTCGACTGATTGTGCGAGGACAGCATCCCTCCTGAGTGGCTCGGATACCGGCAACATGTGGTGGTCAAACCGGACCTGCTCGCAGGCGAACCCCAGGTGGAGGCTGAACCAGGGCGTTCCTGCCTTTCGAATCGCGGCGTTGGCCCGCTGTCCCCATCCATCGTCGATGTAACCGGGATTTGCCAGGCTCACATCCAGATCGAGATTATGTAGAAGCACCCGTCGCCTGACGCCCTCAGAAGTGAGTGCTGCGTCAAGCGTCCAGCCTGGGGTTTCAACGATATCGACCAGCAGGTCAAGATCGGGTAATTCCCCTGCAACAGGCGACCATGTAACTCCAAGCAACGCTGCCACGAGCAGATCCCTTGTTCCTGGTAACGGACAGTTTCAATTCACGGTGCGAAATCACGTCATGAATCGTTCGAGCATGAGACACGCCTTCGGTCAAGAAGGCGTGTCTGAAATGCCGTAACGTCTAGTCCGACGGACTATTCCGCCATCCGTCGCTGCAGGTGCCGTCGCACCTCGTCGCCGAACTCTGCAGTCGATATCGCTGAGCCACCAGCCGCGACGTCGGACGTCCGTGCACCGCTATCGAGCGCATCCGACACTGCCGTCTCAATCGTGCTCGCCTCAGCCTCTCGTCCAAACGACACGCGCAGCATCATCGCCATTGACAGGATCGCGCCAGTCGGATTCGCGATCCCCTTTCCAGCGATGTCGGGCGCCGATCCGTGGATCGGTTCGTACATTCCGACCTGTTTGCCGGATGAGCCTCGACGCGTTGACTTTTTCCCGTTCAAACTGGCTGACGGCAGCATCCCGAGTGACCCAGCCAGGACGGCGGCCTCGTCGCTCAGAATATCGCCGAACATGTTCTCCATCACCATCACGTCGTAGTCGCCCGGTCGAGCGATCAGTCGAATCGCGCACGAATCGACCAGCACATGCTCGGTCGTCACGTCCGGGAAGTCTGCCGCGACTTCGTTGGTAACCGACCTCCAGAGTTGCGACGTCATCAACACATTTGACTTATCGACGCTCGTGACTTTCTTCCGTCGTCCGGACGCCAACTCGTAGCCGAGTCGGACGAGCCGTTCGATCTCGTGCTCACGGTAGATCATCGTGTCAACGGCGCGCCGCCCCCGGCTTGTTTCCCACTGCTTCGATGGCTTCCCGAAATACAGTCCACCCGTCAGTTCACGGACGATCAGCAGATCGACGCCACGAACGATGTCGGCCTTCAGTGGTGAAGCGTCGAGGAGCGCGTCGAAGACCTTGACCGGTCGAAGGTTCGCGAACAACCCAAGCGACGAGCGGAGTTTCAACAAACCCGCTTCGGGTCGGTTGCTGCGTGGCTGGCTATCCCAGGCTGGTCCACCAACCGCGCCAAGGAGGATCGCGTCGGCGGACCTGGCCGCCTCGATCTCTTCGTCTCGCAATGACACGCCATGCGTGTCGATCGCCGCGCCACCGATCATACCGTCGGTGTACTCGATGGCAAACCCAGCATGCCCCGCGACAAGATCGAGTGTTTTGACGGCTTCGCCGATTACCTCCGGCCCGACGCCATCGCCAGGCAACACCAATA
>JBGSWU010000538.1:0-7082 GCA_041751795.1 Thermomicrobiales bacterium | reverse complement strand
ATTCGCCGAGCGCCAACAGTGATCGCCCTGAGCGCCCGCCATGCAACGTCAGTTTCCGGGCGAATCAATGCGACTCGCGCTTCTCGCAGGGTCGTCACCTGCCGAGCGCGAACTGGCACACCGTCAAGCTGGACACCGTAGCCACGCGCGGCGGTGAACACCTCACCCGTCGGCAAGTTCATCACGCATCCTGCGATGAGCTGGCCATCCTCAACGACACCAACCGAAAACGCATAGTACGGAAACCCGAAGACATGCCCCTCGCCCAACGATGTAGCGGCCAGTTCAACAAGGCTGGTATCGGATCGTGGAACAAAGTTCGGCACAGCAACAGCATTGTTCGTTGCGTCAATCGGATCGACGATCGCCGTCAGTGACGATCCTCGATCGAGAAACCCGATTTCTTCGGACAGAATATTCATCCTCGGCTCGACCGATTCGAGAAAGGCCAGCGCCGCATCTTCAGCGACCTGATCGATGTGGGTTGTGTCAGCACCGTCGGCGCCCAGACCAACGATCTCCGCCAGCCGGTGATATTCAGCACGGACGACGACGTCCCGTACACGCTGCCCGCACGCGACCAACGCTTCGACAATCTGTTGTGATCTCTCATCCATTTGCACGTCGATCTGCAACCTTTGCATCACATCCAGCGCGTCGAGTTCGGGCAACCGACGAATCTATTATGTTGACGCCGTGGGCAATCCCCAGTAGATTGAGGATACGCGAACGCCATATCTTACGTTGTTTCAGGCTTCGGCTGAGTCACAGATGCCTGGAGGTTATTGATGGCGCGCCAAGATGCTGGACTGGCGACCGATTACTGGAAACGATATTTCACGCCCGACGAAGTCAACGAGATCATCGAAAGCAGCACGACCACGACGCTGGTTTCGGGCGGCTTGCCGATTCATATCCGCTGCTACGACCGATCACGAGGTGCACCAACGGTCATTATGTCGCATGGCCTGATCACCTACGGCCTCGCGCTCGCCCGCTTGCAACTACCGTTCTACCGTGCCGGATACAACGTCGTTCAGTGGGACATGCCTGGTTGGGGACAAAGTGGTGGGCCACGCGGGGGTTGCACGATCGACCAGGCGACCGAGACATGGCTAGACGTCCTTGACTGGGTCGAGACTGAGTATGACGGCCCGTTTTTCACCACCGGCTTCGGCGAGGACGGAGCGACGAGTTACTACGCGCTGGCGAACGATCCTCGGATCAGCGCGATGTCGTTTCATAACCTGTGGGACTACAAAGACCCTGAACTGATGCGCTGGCAGGGTTCAGCGCCAATCATTCGTGCCAAGCGTGCCATTCTCTTCTTCGGTCGATACCTGCTACCGACGCGGACAGTCGACATGCGGATCGCCGTTCCCTGGGACGATCTGTTCGGGAAAGAGGAAGACACCGAGTACCGGCGGGTGTTCGAAGGTGACCCGCTTCGGAACAAGGGGTATCAGTATCCGCTCGCCTACTCGATGCTCAAGAATCACCGTCCACGAGCGACGTTCGAGAACTGCCGAACGCCGATTCAACTCATCGTTTCCGAACTCAATGAACTCTGGCCGCTGAGCATGAACAAGCGCTCGTACGACCGACTCGGCGGTGAAAAGGAACTGGTGATCCTCGAAGGAAAGCCACACTGGGAGTTCAAACGAGAGTTTGACGAAACGTTCTGCAGCCACGCGATGGACTGGTTCGCTCGTCATGGAGCCGTCCTCCAAGGGACACCGAGCGTTGCACCAAGCTAGGAGGATGCTGGATGTCACGCCAATGGACGCTTACCATCCTCATTGCCTACTGCATCTGCGGAACACTGACGACGCTGGCGTTCTACTGGGACGAAGCGTGGCACACCGACAAGGGTCGTGACAGTTTCTGGATTCCTGCCCATCAGATGCTGTATGGCTCGGTTGCCGGGCTGATCACGATTGTCGCGATCTGGTCAGCGATCCTGTCGTACAACCAGATCGCATGGCGCGACATCATCCGTCACTGGCCACTGACGCTCGCGTTCACCGGCGCGGCGGTAACACTCCTCGACGCACCAATCGACGGCATTTGGCACAACACCTTTGGCCGCGATGCCGTTTTCTGGAGTCCCCCTCACGTTCTGGCCGTCGCTGGGCTGACGATGACGGCAGCAGGAATGTTGCTCAAGGCGAGCGGAGTCGGTGGGCGGGCTGGCCATGTTCTGACCGTCATGACTGCCGCACTGGTGATGTCCGCTTCAGTTGTGCTGGTCATGGAGTACGACTCGGACGTCCCCCAATTCTCGACACTCTGGTACCTGCCAGTGATCGCGCTGACGGCAACCTTCACACTTTCGCTCGCCAGCAGCGTCTCACCGCTACGCTGGATCGGGACGCTGACATCGCTAACCTATGCCGGGATCATGACCGCCGTCTTTTTCTTCCTGAGCGTCGTCCTCGATTCAACGCCAATCATCCCGCCGCTGGTCGTTCCGGGTCTCGTCTTCGATATCACGCGTCGTTTCAGGCTGCCGATTCCGGCGCGTGGCGCGTTGTACAGCGTGGCGCTCTATGCCACGTATACACCGTACCTGAACGAAATGCTGAATGGTGTCAGCCTGTCAGTCAGCGATGTGCTGATTGGACTTCCGCTCTCGGTCGCTCTCAGCACGCTCGTGCTTTACGCGATCGAAGGGAATGCGCCTCAATCTGTTCCTCGCGTGCCGACGACGGCGCCAGTTGCAGCCGTTGCGTTGCTACTGGCGCTGATCCCAGCGTTTGTCATCGCTCACGATCCCGGTCAGGGTCCAAAGGTCGGGAACGCCGAGTTGACGGCGACCCAGACCGACGGTCAACTCAGTGTGACCGGCCAGATCACCGAGCCAGTTCCGTGCAATGTCTTCACTGCTCGAGAAGTCGTTGCCCGACGAGCACGGGATGAGGTTCGTGGTCCGCTGCAACAAACCGGAGACTGCACCTTCACCGGGCAACTCACGTTACCGGAGCGAGGCCGCTGGTTTGTCTACCTCGAACTCGACCAATCCGGCGAAGGTGTCGAAGTCTGGCTACCGGTGATTTCCGGCGACGGCACGCGCGAGTTTGACAAGGAAAGCTGGATCTACATTCCCCCGACGCGCAAGGTCAACGCTATCTCGATCACCGCTGGCATCGTCATTTACGGATTGTCGCTGGCGCTCGTGACAGCCGTCGTCCTTGGCTTCAGGAGAACACGCGCACGGCGACTCGCTGATGAGACTGACGTCGTCGAAACATCCCCGTCAGGCGTGCGTCGAAAGCAACCTGCGACAGCGACGTGACGGTCGTTCAGCCGTCATAGACTCCGACTTCTCCTATCCTGATCTGCTATCGTAACGGCGGGGAAGGAGTTGCCGCCATGCCACGTCACGTCCTCACGATGATCGCCGTTGTCGGAGTCTTCTTCGCGTTGCTCTGGTTCGGCGTCGTCGTACTTGACCAATCCGGTGGGGAAGCGATGCTGGCCAGCATCGCGACACTCTTCCTCGTCGGTCTTGGAATCACCTTCAGCACCGCATCGCTACGTGGCGACCGCCGAGATCAGCAGTAGGCACACCCGTGAAGCCTCGTCGTCGACGGTCGCTGGCTACGACTTCTTGTTCATTTCTTCGATCTGCCCGGTGACGACGAACACGACGCGTTCGCAGATATTCGTGACGCGGTCACCGATGCGCTCGATGTTATGGGCGACCCAGAGCAGGTGCGTCGCGCGAGTGATCGTCCGGGGATCGGAGATCATGAAGGTCAGCAGTTCGCGATACACCTGCTCGTACAGCCGGTCGACGTCGTCGTCCCGGCGCGCAATCTGACGGGCGCGTTCGGCATCCATCTCGGTATATGCGTCGAGCGCTTCGACCAGCAGTTCACGGGCCACATCGGCCATCCGTGGAATATCCACAAGTGGCTTGAGATGCGGCTCGTCAGCGGTCCGCAGCGTCAACACAGCGATGCCCTCGGCGTGATCCGCCATCCGCTCCAGTTCAGTGACGATGTGCATGACAGCGGCAATTCTGCGGAGGTCACGAGCCATCGGCGCCTGGGTTGCCATCAGATTGATGGCTGCCTCTTCAAGTTCCCAGCGTACCTCGTTGATTCGGGCATCGCCATCGACGACCTGCTGGGCGAGGGCGATGTCCTGGTTGCGGAGCGACTCAACCGCCCGGCCAATCGCTTTTTCGACCATGCTGCCAAGCGCCAACACACCGTCCTGGAGCTCCTGCAGGCTCTGCGTGAATACTGTTCGCGTCATCGGTTCGCAGTCTCCTTTGGTTTGCGTGCGGCGCGATGCGTTGGGCGCAATTCGCCAATACGAGTTACAACGAGCACGGTGTTCGATCTCTTCCGATACCTGCAGTTGTCCGCGATCATCCGACGCGTCCGGTGATGTAATCTTCGGTGCGCGGGTTCTTCGGACTGGTGAACAGTTCGCGGGTTGGCCCAACCTCGACCAGTTCACCGGCGCGTCCCTCGCCCATCGTCATGAATGCGGTCATGTCGGACACACGTGCTGCCTGTTGCATATTGTGTGTGACGATAATAATCGTATAGTTCTCCGACAATTCTCGCCTCAAATCTTCGATCCGCAAGGTGGCAATCGGATCGAGTGCTGAGCACGGCTCGTCCATCAGAATCACTTCGGGCTGTACTGCAATGCACCGAGCAATGCAGAGGCGCTGCTGCTGACCGCCGGACAGCGACAGCCCGCTTGACTTAAGTTTGTCCTTGACCTCGTCCCAGAGTGCGGCTGACCGCAAGCTACGCTCGACCAGTTCATCCATGTTGCCCTTGTAGCCGTTGATCCGCGCTCCCCAGGCAACGTTGTCGTAGATCGACTTCGGGAACGGATTCGGCTTCTGGAACACCATCCCGATCATCCGGCGGACAGCGACCGGATCGATACCTGAATCGTAAAGATTCTCGCCGTGAAAGAGAATACGTCCCTCAACACGAGCGGTCGGAACCAGATCATTCATCCGATTGAACGACCGCAGCAACGTACTCTTACCCGAGCCGGAGGGGCCAATCAGCGACGTGATCTTGTGTTCTGGTACACGCAGGTTCGCGTCTCGAAAAGCGAGGAAATTCCCATAATAGATGTTGACGCCATCAGCCTCGATGATCGTGTTCGCGCTCGCGAGATCCGCGTCGAGGCTATGGGTTGTGAGTTTCGGGACAACGCTCATCGTGGCTCCCTACCAGTTCTGATTCTTGCGGAAGAAATTGCGCAGCAGAATCGCCGCGAGGTTCATCGTCATCAGGAGTGCCAGTAGCACGATGATCGCAGCGGCCGCGATTGCATGAAAGTCGTCCTGCGGACGCGAAACCCAGTCGAAGATCTGAAGCGGCAGGACGGTAAAGCGATCTCCCGGCCCCTCCGGCGTGAAGGTGATGTAGGTGGCCGCACCGACGACGATCAGCGGTGCCGTTTCGCCTATCGCGCGAGACAACGAGAGAATCGTTCCTGTCATGATCCCCGGCATCGCGGCTGGTAGCACATGCGACCAGACCGTTTGCAAGCGCGTCGCACCCAGGCCAATCGATGCCTGGCGCAGCGAATCCGGAACTGCGCGGATCGCTTCACGCGAGGCGATGATGACGACCGGCAATGCCAGCAGCGTCATCGTGAGTGCGCCAGCGAGGACGCTCGGACCCATGCCAGCGAGTTCGACGAAAACGGCAAGCCCGAGCAGTCCATAGACGATCGACGGGACACCAGCAAGGTTCGCGATATTGATCTCAACAATGCGCGCCAGCTTTCCCGTGCCGCCGAACTCTTCGAGATAAATCGCCGCGCCCACACCGATCGGGAAGGTGAACGCAGCCGTCAGAATCATGATCCAGACTGAGCCGATCAGCGCGGGCCAGATGCCTGCCCGCTCAGGTCGACGTGATGGCAGGTCGGTGATGAAGTTCCAGTCGAGCCAGCCGAGGCCATCCTTGGAAATATCACCGACGAGAATCACCAGTACCCCGAGCGCGCTGAGCGTCGCCGCGAGAAAGACCCCGGCAGCAACCGCGCCAACCATCTTGCGTCGTTTCAACTGGTTATCGGTGAAGCGAACAGACGATTCACTCATTCGTAGACCTCCCGGAATCGACGGGTGACCCACGTACTCAGAATATTCATCAACAGTGTCAGGAGGAAGAGCGTGAAGCCGACGGCGAAGAGCGTCTTGTACTCGATCGTGCCGCGCGGCGTATCGCCGAGGCTGATCTGGACGATAAATCCGGTCATCGTCTGAATACTTTCGAGCGGGTTAAACGTGAACTTCGGCGTCGATCCAGCCGCGAGAACGACGATCATCGTTTCGCCAATCGCCCGTGAGAATGCCAGAATGATCGACGCCATGATCCCCGACAGCGCAGCCGGGACCATTACCTTGGTCGAGACCTCGTACTTCGTCGCTCCGAGCGCCAATGCACCATCACGGAGCGAACGCGGGACCGCCTGCAACGCGTCTTCCGAAAGCGACGAGACCATCGGAATCGTCATGATACCGACGGCAATCCCGGCGCTCAGTGCATTGAAGACGCCAGCATCGGAGAAGAGACCACGGACAACGGTCGGCGTGATGAACGTCAACGCAAAATAGCCATAGACAACGGTTGGGATGCCTGCCAGAACCTCCAGCGCGGGCTTCACGATCGCCCTGACGCGTGGCGGCGCGTACATCGCCAGATAAATCGCGCTCGCCAGACCGATCGGAACCGAGACCAGCAACGCGAAGACTGCGATCTGCAACGTGCCGATGACCAGCGGCAACACACCAAAACTTTGCGGGGTAAAGAGCGGTGTCCACTTCGTACCGGTGAAGAAATCGACTGGCGATACTTCGGCGAAGAAACCGGCAGTCTCGCCGATCAGGACGGCGACAATCGCGAAGGTTGTCGCAACTGAGAGTAGCCCGCAGGTCGCCAGTAAACCTCGCACGATGCGTTCGACTGGACGATTCTCGGTCGAGCCGCGCAGCGATCGGGATGACATCCTGGGGGGAGCGGCGGTTGCCCCGACCGATGTAACGGGTTTTGCTAGCTTGTCGGCCAACGCCGAGCCTCCCTTCCGTAACT
>JBGSWU010000537.1:0-3202 GCA_041751795.1 Thermomicrobiales bacterium | reverse complement strand
GCTTCAGGCTAATAATGTACGCGAGGACAGTTACATCCGCCCCCTCGCCTATCGTGGTGGTGAGGGCAAGGGTGGCTTCAGCGGCATCGGCGGAGAGACCGAAATTCTGATCAACACCCACCCGATGCCTTCGCATCTTATGTCGGGCAAAGCGCAGCATGCCAACGTCTCGTCATGGCGGCGCATTTCTGAGAACGTCATGCCACCACGCATCAAGAATATCTCTAACTACCGCAACAGCCAGCTGGCGAACATGGAATCACACACCAGCGGCTATGACATTCCAGTGATCCTCAACGATCAGGGTAAAGTCGCCGAGGGTCCAGGTGCCTGCATCGCACTGATTCGCGACGGCAAGTTCGTCACGCCGGATACGACTCAGGGTATTCTTGAGAGCATCACTCGCGACGCGCTCATCGAGCTCGCCCGCAACGAACTTGGTATGGTCGTTGAAGAGCGCGCCGTCGATCGCACTGAGCTATACATCGCCGACGAGGTCTTCATGATCGGGACCGCTGCAGAAATCTCCCCGATTGTTTCGGTTGACCGGTACGATGTCGGAGACGGCAAGATCGGCCCGGTCACCAAGCAGCTCGAAGGGCTGCTCGATGACTGCTTCCGTGGCAAGACTGGCATCCGCCCTGAGTGGCGTTCTCCAGTTGGCGTCGCGAAGCCGGTCGCGGCCGATTAGCACTTTCGCTCCGCAACGTGGAAGCAAAAACGCGGGGGCATTGCCCCCGCGTTTTCTCGTTCAACCCATAGCTGTCAATCGGGGAACTACACCGTTCCCTCTTCGCGCATTCGCATCACGGTTCGATCGAATCCAGCGATCGTCTTATCGATATCCTCCGGTGTGTGCTTGACGCTCAGCCAGCCGCCTGCGAACGTAATATCCGATCCCTCGATCATCATGCCTGCGATAAACGAACTCTTGATCGCGCCGCCCATGCCGCTCTTGAGTCGGGTCGCATCGATCCCCTCGGGTCGTCGCATGTCACCGGACAGCAGGTTCGGCACTTCCATCCCGAGCGCGACGTGGAAGACAGAGGATTCGCCCCAACATGCCCCCGGAACACCACGATCGACGAGGACGGAATTGAATCCGGATCGAAGCCGTCGCGCCATGGCGTCAGCGTGCTCCTGGACCTTCGGGTCGGCGACCAGCTTGAGACACGTTGATCCAGCGACAGCCGATAACGGGTTTCCGTTGTAGGTTCCCGGGTGTACGATTTTCTTGTGATTCGGATCGTTTCGGAACTCGAAGACAGACATGATGTCGGCTCGTCCACCGAAGCAACCGCCTGGAAGACCACCGGCCACGATCTTTGCCATCGTCGTCATATCAGGGATCACGCCGAAGCGCTGCTGCGCACCACCGGGTGCCCAGCGGAAGCCAGTGATGACTTCATCGAAGATCAGGATCGTCTCGTACTTCTCAGTGACTGCTCGCAACTCCTTCAGGAAACCTTCGCGTGGCGGGATCGTTGCCCATGATGCACCACTTGGCTCCAGAATGACCGCTGCGACATCGCCCTTCGCAAGCGCCTGCTCGACGAACTCAATATCGTCAGTCGGCGCGACGATCGTCAGATCGTGGGTGACCTGAGGAATGCCAACCTGCGACGGAGCGTCGAACGGCGGTCGCTCTCCGGGTGCGGCAGTGTCATGCCAACCGTGAAAGTGACCCTCGAATTTGAGGAGCTTATCCTTGCCGCTAAACGCCCTTGCCGCCCGGATCGCCAGCATCGTGGCCTCGGTCCCCGACGCGGTGAACTTCACGCGCTGGCAGGACGGTACGAGTCGCTGGACCCACTCGCCCCATTCGAGTTCCTGATCGTGACTCGCACCAAAGTGTGTCCCGCGATCGAGTTGCTCCTTGAGAGCGCCGACGACTTTCGGGTGGTTGTGGCCCATGATCAACGAGCCATGACCGACGGCATAGTCGATCAGTTCGTGACCGTCGACGTCCCATTTGTGCGCTCCCTGCGCCCGTTCGATGTAGATTGGAAACGGTTGGACGAAACGCGCGTCGTGCGTCACACCGGCTGGGTAAATCTCCAGCGCGTGCCTGGAACGCTGATACGATCCGGAAAACTCCTCGTGAAATTGTCGCTCAATTGTCTTGGTGGCCTGTGCCATGACTGTACTCTGCCCTCCCGGCTATTCGTCGTGTGGCAACCGTTCTGAACCTCGCGTTGTTACATCATTATAGACCTACAATTCAATTTACCGGCGCGGAAAGGGTAATTCGGGACATCTCCGATCACGTACGAACACGTCAAAAGTTTTACTCAGTCCGGCTAGAGTGGGTGATCCCAGCAAAGCGTCGAACACCCGTCGTCAAACTCGAATTGGGGAAAGAATCTCGCTCGTCCGGCGCCGCCATGACGTGTAGATTCGCGACTTCGGGTACCATCCTCGGATGACTTTCGACGCGCGTAAGGGAAGAAGGACAACGGGAGATGAGTTTTACCGATCAGCCGCGAATGCGATTCGCAACGTTACCGACCCCACTGCAATATGCGCCTCGTCTCAGCGAAGAACTCGGCGGGCCACGGATCTACCTGAAGCGCGACGACCTGACAGGCTTAGCACTCGGCGGGAACAAGACACGAAAACTCGAGTACCTCGTCGCTGACGCTGTGGCAGCTGGGGCCACGCATCTGATCACCGTTGGCGCAGCCCAGTCGAACCACGCGCGTCAAACAGCAGCCGCTGCCCAACTCGCGGGAATGGAGTGTCACCTCGTCCTGAACGCGAAGACCGAAGGACCGGAGGTTCAGGGTAATCTCCTTCTCGACAAACTGCTTGGAGCAACGGTTCATGTCGTAGTGGGTGGTCCTGAAGATCGTCAGGCAAAGGTCGACGAGGTCGCCGCAGACCTGGCTGACAATGGCGGTGTCCCGTACGTCATTCCTGGCGGCGGGTCAAATGGTGTCGGGTCGCTCGGCTACGTCGGTGCGATGCTCGAATTGAGTCATCAGCTTTGGGACCAGGGCGTCCACCCGAAGGCGATGTACTTTGCTGCCGGCGGCGGCGGCACCCATTGCGGGATCATCATGGGGGCAAAGCTCTTCAATCTCGACTTCGCGATTTACGGCGTGCTCGTCGAAGGAAAAGCCGACGCTGGCGTCGAGCGAGCCCACCGCGTGACCGGCTGGACCGCCGAGCGCCTGGGAATCGACAACCCAGTGACGAAGTC
>JBGSWU010000536.1:0-13119 GCA_041751795.1 Thermomicrobiales bacterium | reverse complement strand
CTACGGAAAGCAGGCAGCGTTCCTGTCAGCAGGCGGTTACCATCACCACATCGGGCTGAACACCTGGGAAAGCGCTGGTGGGAACCCACCGCCACCGGGATCAACCGGCCTCTTCCATTTCGCGATCAATTACCCCACCCGCCGGGACCTTGCTGTTGCGTTCAAACGACTACTCGACAACGGCTGGACGATCGACGGCGCCTCCGACCACGGCACACACGAGGCGCTCTACCTGCATGATCCTGATGTCAATGGCATCGAACTCGCCTGGGACCGCGAACCTGATGACTGGCCACGCCAGCCCGATGGCAGCTTGAATATGTACACCCACCGGCTTGATCTCAACGATCTGCTGTCGGAAGTCGAGATGGCGCAAACGACAAACGATTCGGCCAGGTGAGCGCGGTGGCTACCGTTTCGACCGACTCGCGAGTAAGATACCGAATCAATACCTGTGCGGCCTGAAGGGGTTCGCCAGGTAACCGAGACGTTGCGACACACATTAATTGTGGATGAGCGAGAGAGGGGCGAAGCCGGATGTCGAGGCAATTGCCGGTTCCACGTCGGCCTGATCGTCCTGAGGTAATCGTCATGGATTCTCATCCCCGAATTTCGCGGGGAGATTCCACGCTCAGACGGTTACTGGTCTCTCTGACGCCGGATCTCCTTCGGCTCGCCGAACGTTCGATTACACGGCGTCAGTCCTCACCGGCTCTCACGCCGACAGTACGCGAGGCGGCGCGGATCTACCGTGGGGGCGTTCAACTGTCTGAGGTCGAGTACGACATGAGCCTGCCGTTCCTGCGGAAGGTCACCGTGCGAAAAGCGAGCGCCTGGGCGACTGATCTTCCCTTTACTGCCCCGCTCGACAACGCTGCCCCACCTCGCGGCGGGAAGCTACGGCGCGCTGGCATGGTCAGTGTCGGAGGCGCGTTCGTCCTCGCCGCAGTCGGCCTGCTCGCCAATCGCGTTGGCAATGTTGCAGGCCTCGGCTCGCGACGTGGATTCTGAACGCTACTCAACTTCCAGGATTTCGAGTCAGGAGCAGTCCCTGGCGCAACGCGCCAAGCGCGCCGTCGCGGGCCTGTTGAACGACCGTGTCGTAGACGCATCACCGATCGCACGCGGCTACGTCCACGATAACGTGCATGTCCGGCTCGCGTCCGGTCGTGAGGCGATCGTAAAGTTCCCATACGTTCCCAGCCTGGATCGCTTCAACCAGATTCGCTCGATGCTCGATCGCCTACACGAAGCGGGGATCAGTTGCCCGGAAATCCTGGCATCCGATTTCACGGGCGACCGCGCAACCGAACCATGCATGATCCTGTCTTGGCTTCCTGGCACGACATTGTCGGACGTCTGGGAAACGCTGACACCCGATGAGCAGCAGCAGATCGGTCGCGATATTGGCGAGTGGCTGGCGCAGCTCCATGCCGTCCGCATAGACGGTGTCAGCCAGGGACGATTGCTCCATCGAGACCTGGAGCGACGCTTGCGGCTTGCAGCCGAGACAGGACTGTTTACCAATCGGCTTCTCGACCGATCACGCGAGATCATTTACCGGGTTGCGGAAAGCCGAACGGATGAACCAGCCGTTGCCGTTCACGGTGACGTTTACCTCGACAACATCATCGTTGATGGTGAGCCTGGCTCGCGCCGACTTACTGGAGTTATCGACTTCGATCGGATCCGCGCTGAGGATCCGGGCCGAGACTTCGTCAAGCTACGCTGGTGGGTGTTCGAACGTTACCCCGAACTAGCAGACCCTGTCCTGACTGGGTATCTGCAATCCGGCGGTGACGCGGATGCAGCGTCACCAGTCAGCTATCGCTCACACGCGCTGCAACTCATCGAGACGATATCCGGACTCCTCTACTTCACCGCTCGATCCGTGACACCACATCGACACGACAATGATGTCATCATGGCGGACGACATGCGCCGCCGGTTTGATCTGCTGATTGATGGCGAGTTTCCCGACGACGTGTAATGAACTCTGCACGTTCCATCGTCGGGTATCCTTAGATTGTTCAAGACGTTTCGTTGATGACAGTATCGACACTCTGCAGACGAGAAGGCACATCCCCACCATGGCAGAACGCGACCTGGACCGAATCAACGCACAAACTCGCCTGACCGACGACGAGGAAGGTTGGGAAGAGGCCGGCGAGGAAGAGATTCCAACCATCGTCCTCTATGTCGTTGCAGGTCTCCTCCTCCTGGCGTTCAGTCTCTATCTCGTCGTCGGCGGTGGCCACGCCCATTTTCACTAACCCAGGATCTCTCGCTGAGCGGCGCACTCATGAACGTCTCGACCGAGATAGCACCGTCCACAACCGTCGTGTGTTCGTGACCATCTGTTCTTCTGATTAGCCGCCGTACACCTCCACCATGTCCCGGTTGCCCTCTCCGTACTGTATCGATTTCCAGGTTCAGAATAGTTTGGACGACATTCAGGAAGTGTCGCCGTCTTGTTCGTAACAGGACTAAAGTGTCTATGGTTAGTCCCCTCGCGTCGGTATCGTAAGCGTAAGGATCATGGGATCCCGAACGACCGTTCGAGGTCGGTCACGAAAAAGGCACTCCCGCGCGAAAGCCGGGTTCGCAAAGCGACAGGTCTACGGCGAGACATCTCGTTACGACGGCTGCGCTTCCGACTGGCTCCATCGTCAGTACAACGGAAGCGGACTCGTCAGACGATCCGCCACGACGGCTGCGCCACCGAATGCCTCCCTCGTTCTTGCTACCAGCACCATCCTGTCAAGGCTGGGAAAGGAAAGAACGATGCGACGCATCCCTCTACCGAAGCGGTTTCTATCCGCATTACTCATGGGCCTGCTGGCAATAATCGTTGTCACTGTACCGGCATTTGCCGGGGTGTCATGGTGCCGCGCTGACCCGATCGTCAGGCTCAACGGAACCGATGTGCAAATCTGGGTCGCCGTGCCTGAGCAGTATCAGTCACTGGTCAACGGACCGATCGAAGTCTCGATCGGGGTCCCTGGGTCAGTGTCGCGCGAGGTTGTCCTCCTCGACTCAGGGTTCAACGGCTACGGCGAGACGGTGACATTCACCGATCGAGGTCGCGTCTGGTACGGTGGTCGCTTCATCACCGTCATCACGATTCGTGTACCTGTCGCGGTGTCAGCGCCGTACGAGGCGTACTCGATTCCGGTTCAAGTCGAGGTCGTACAGAACGGAGTTTCCGAGTGGTTCACGGGATCAGCTGCCGGAACATGGGCAACCGTGACCGTCCAGGGTCTGCTGCAGTAGCAACGCAGGAAAGGAGCGTCTATTAATGCGGAAACTACTTGTAGCGACGACCCTTAGTCTGTTGGCAGTTATCGTTCTTGCTATGCCTGCATTCGCCGGTCGTAGTTGGTGCGCGCGAGACCCGATTGTCCGGCTCAACGGCGAGAACGTTCAGATCTGGGTAGCCATTCCCGACGAGTTCGTTCCGGCCGTCATTGGACCAGTCGATGTCAAGGTATACACGCCTGCATCGGTAACGAAGGAACTGATCTTCGTTGACCAGGGGTTTAACGGGTACGGCGAAGAAGTCAAGTTCACGATCGAAGAGAAGTCGGTCGTCCGGGCTGATGGTTCCTTTGATGTCACGATCCGAGCATCGGTTCCGATCGACAAGAAGATCGCGAAAAAACTCGGTGCGGGACGCGGTGGGCGGACGATACCGTTCCAGATTACGGTCATCACAAACGGCGATCTCGTCACCTATGATACGGGATCGATGGAAGTAACCAACGGGCAGACAATGGTCGTCGAACAGACAAACGACGGAACCAAAATCACGTTCACAGTGCGCCCAGGATCATAACCTCAACGTCCGTTATCAATACCTGAGTAGTAATCTCACAACGACCGGAGTGCTGCTAATCGGCACTCCGGTCATCTCAATCAATCGCTTCATTTGTATCCCGGCGGCAGGACAGGACACCCGCCCTCTGGGATTCATCAAACGTCCCGACATTCCCTGTCGAGTCACTTACGTACGATGACAAGATGTCGCCAGCCCAACCATATACCGGTCCTGATCGAAACCGACGTGGTCACCGTCACACAACGACGAAGGGCAAGACAGTGTCTCGCCCTTCGTCGTCGGATGTCCTGATCGGCAATTGCGCTACGCCGCCTCGACTGCCGCCGTCAGTTTCGTGAGCGAGTCCTTGGCGTCGCCGAAGAGCATCGCTGTCTTCGGATCGTGGAACAACTCGTTTTCGATACCGGCGAAGCCAGCTCCCATCGAGCGCTTGAGCACAACAACGTTCTGAGCGTGATCGACGTTCAGAATCGGCATTCCGTAGATCGGACTGCTCTTGTCTTCACGCGCCGATGGGTTCACGACGTCGTTCGCACCGATGACGAGAACGACGTTTGCCTGGCTGAACTCGTCATTGATGTCATCCATCTCGAACAGTTCATCGTAAGGGACGTTCGCTTCAGCCAGCAGAACGTTCATATGTCCCGGCATTCGACCAGCGACCGGATGGATGGCGTACTTCACCTCCACGCCACGCTCCTGGAGCTGCTCGGCCAGTTCGCGAACCGCGTGCTGCGCTTGGGCGACAGCAAGGCCATACCCTGGAACAATGATGACCTTCTGCGAGTACGCCAGCATGATGGCGGTATCGTCGGGCGTCGTTTCGCGAATCGGTTTGGCTTCGCCAGCGGCTCCAGATGGACCACCCACCGCAGGACCACCACCGAACGCACCGAAGAGGACATTTGCCACCGAGCGATTCATCGCTCGTGCCATCAGCAATGTTAGGAACGCACCGGATGCACCGACCAGTGAACCGGCAATGATCAGAGCCTGGTTGCTCAACTGGAAGCCGGTGATGGCTGCTGCCAGACCCGTCAGCGAGTTCAGGATCGCGATGACGACCGGCATGTCCGCCCCACCAATTGGCAGGACGAACAGCGCACCTAGAGCCAATGCCAGCGCGAACATCAGAAGCAGCAGCACGTTGGAACTGCCGTCCTTGACGAGCACGCCTCCAATCTCGTCCATCCCGAAGTAGATGACGAAACTCAACCCGATCACCGAGAGGGCGATTGCGCCATTGACGATCTGCTGGCCAGGGAACTGTATCGGCCGTCCGCTGATCATTTCCTGCAGCTTCAGGAATGCGATGACCGAGCCAGTCGCAGAGATTGAGCCGATGATCACACCAAGGAGAATCGAGATCGTGTCACCTTTGGTGATAAATTCGTGACCGGTGAGTTCTGCGACCGCGACGAGCGCCGCCGTCGCGCCACCCATACCGTTGAAGATCGCGACCATCTGCGGCATCGCTGTCATCTGAACGATCCGCGCAGGATACGCCGAGATGACGGCACCGATCGCGATTGCAACGAGCATCAGCACGATGTTGATGGCATCAAAGCCGGGGATGAACAGGGTCGCAACAGTGGCGATACCCATACCGATTGCGGCTACCTGGTTACCGCGGCGAGCAGTGTTGGCATTGCCAAGTTGCTTGAGGCCCAAAATGAAGAAAACCGCTGAAATGAGATATGCGATCTGAATCAGATCGCCACGATCGAAGTCGCTCATCGCTTGGCCCCCGCTCCCGGCTTGCGCTTGAACATCTGCAGCATTCGGTCAGTGACGACGAAACCACCGAAGACGTTCGCTGCGCCGAGAATCACTGCGAGGAAACCGAGTGCTCGAAGCCACCATTCGTCTGCTGGACCTAGCACGATCATCGCGCCGAGCAGCACAATTCCATGAATCGCGTTCGTCCCCGACATGAGTGGCGTGTGGAGCGTGGCAGGCACGCGCCCGATCAACTCAATGCCGAGGAAGATCGCCAGCAGGAACACGTACACGCCGAGCATGAACTCGGACGACAGCGCTCCTCCATCCATCTTCAACCCCCTCTACCCTCAGACCTTCAACCCCAATGTGGTTCGACCTACGTTCAGCGTGCTGAACACGCGCGATGTCAGGACGCGGACGTGCAGTGCGGGACGCCCGTAATTCGTGGCATCCCGCATCGGACATCTCAAATCCCGGTATTACCCCACCGCGGCTCCAACCCGTGCCTTCGTGGCTTCCTGGACGATTTCACCGTTGTTGGTAATGCAGGTGCCAGCGATGATCTCGTCACTGAAGTCAAGATTGAGTTGACCGTCCTTGGTCACCAGCAGGGCCAGCAGATTCTGAATATTCTTCGCGTACATCTGGCTGCTGTGATACGGCATCGTGCTTGGCAGATTCAGCATGCCGATGATCGTCACTCCGTGCCGAACGACGATCTCACCCGGAACCGTTACCTCGCAGTTGCCGCCGGCTTCGGCTGCCATATCGACGATCACCGATCCCGGCGCCATCTTGCTGACGGTATCCTCGGAAATCAACTTCGGCGCCGGGCGGCCCGGAACGAGCGCCGTCGTGATGATCACATCGGAACGGATCGCTCGATTTGTCATCGCCTCCTGCTGGCGTTTCAGCAATTCGGGGCTTGCTTCACGCGCATACCCACCTGCATCCTGAGTCTGCGTGTCGAGACCCGTCGTGTCTACCTCGACGAACTTCGCGCCGAGTGACTCGACCTGCTCCTTCACGACAGGACGCGTGTCATACGCTTCGACGACCGCACCAAGACGGCGGGCGGTCGCGATCGCCTGCAGCCCGGCCACACCGGCGCCGATAATCAGCACCTTGGCCGGCGGAATCGTCCCGGCAGCCGTCATCAGCAGCGGGAAAAAGCGCGGGAGAAAGTCAGCAGCCAGCAGCACGGCTTTGTAGCCGCCGACCGTACTCATCGACGAGAGAACATCCATCGACTGCGCGCGTGTGATACGAGGAATGGCATCCATGCTGAAACTGGTCACGCCGCGCCTCGCAAGATCGATCGCAAGATCGGTATTGACGAGCGGAGATAGCATCGCGATGAACAACTGACCCGATCGAAGGAGATCTAGTTCCTCCGGAAACGGTCGTTGGATCTTGATGACCATATCGGCCCCGGCGTAGACGCTGCGAGCATCCGGAACGATCGTTGCGCCAGCCTCACTGTAAGCGGCGTCAACGTAGGCTGCATTGGTTCCAGCGTTCGTCTCGACAAGCACCTGGAGCCCCTGAGCGACCAGCCGCTTGACGGTGTCTGGAATCAGTGCGACACGCCGCTCGTTCTCAGCGATTTCTCGCGGGACGCCAATTGTCAGTGTACGCTGGCCCGGTTGCGCCCCCTGGGGCGCCGTTGCTGCGATGTCGACCATGCTGGGTCTGCCTCCCCGGTGTTTCCCGACCACAGACACTTGCCGTGAACGCCAAGTTGCCCGGATTTCCCTACCGCTACAGCCCGGATAAACGAATACGCCGCCGGTTCTGACCGCAGCGACATCGTCAATATTCGGCCTGTGTGTGAGCAGTCGCAAAGGTACAGCACGAGGCTGATCCCTCCGTCACGATCATCTGTCATGATGATTGACTGGCAGACTGCCCTCAGATTGTGAAGTTTACGACAATTCGAAACTCGGAACGAGGGATTCGACACAAAGTGTGAACGCTTGGACCGATCCGAAGTCCGTGATCGACGGTACACGGTAGAATCGAGATGACGCCCTGACCCACTGCCCACGTCCTCGCGGAAGGACCTGCTGATGACCGCTCGCTGGATTCGCGTTGCCCTGGTGGTGCTCGCGCTGACTGCCCCGTTGCTCGCGATACCAGGCGATGCAGCCGGGCCATGGAACCGCTCCTTCGCACGAACCTGGGCGAGAACCGATCGACCGGTCGCTGAGCTGCTCGCGAATCGAACGTGGATGTGGGGGCCGGAAGCCTTCACCACTGGACTCCTCGAGCCGTACTCGTCAGGACCTGATGGACATCGACAGGTTCAATATTATGACAAATCCCGGATGGAAATCACGACTGATCCGAGTGTCACGCCAGATAGCATCTGGTACGTCACAAACGGGTTACTCGCGAAGGAACTCATCACAGGCCTGATGCAGTTGGACGACAACGTGTTCGATCCACGATTGTCCGCGGAGATCAACGTGGCTGGTGACTCAGACGACCCGACTGGCCCGACGTACTGGACGTTCGCGAATGTTCTCCGGGCCGCACCGCTTCCCGATGGCGCGCCAATCACCCAACGAATCACGAGAGCGGGTCTGTTGCCGAGCGATCCGGGGCTGGCCGACCACGGTGTGACGGCGGCCCATCGCGTCACGGCTGGGCCGATTGATCACCAGATCGCATCACCGTTCTGGGAGTTCGTGAATTCGTCAGCCCTGGTGTATCAGGATGCGGCCTTCAGCAACGCACCGCTCTTCGCCAGTCCGTTCTACGCGACCGGCTACCCGATAACTGAAGCGTACTGGGCAAATGTCGCACTGAAAGGTGTCTACACCAACGTCCTCATCCAATGCTTCGAGCGGCGATGCCTGACGTACACCCCGGAAAACCCGGCTGGCTGGAAGGTCGAAGCCGGGAACATTGGACGGCACTACTACGCCTGGCGGTATGGCGATAGCCAACCAGTCCCGGCTGAGCCAGACGATTCGCCGGTGATCGTTCTCGATCCAGGCCACGACAGCACAAGCCGTGGCGCGCTCGATGTCGAGTATCAGGACACGATGCGAATTGCCATCGTGACGAAGTCGGCGCTGGAATCAGCCGGATACACCGTTCACCTCACACGGCCCGACAACGATACAGTCCTGTACGGAGACCCATCACTGATGCCAGGCAACGCCGGCAGTATGGATGCAGGCTATAACCAGGGCTACGCGCACACGACGCGGGCGCTTCAATTCAATCCGGACCTCTACATCTCGATGCATTACAACGGGTCATCCAATCCTGACACTCGTGGGTTGACGATCTACTACTGTGACTACGCAGGAACACAGAACGCGTCACTGGCGATCATCATTCGCGATGAACTCCTGGCGGCGTTACGTTCACGCGGCTACGAACCTCCGTACGCGAATGCCACGGAAGACGGCGCGATCGGAAAGTCCTACGGCCATCTGGCGACGCTGGGGAACGTGTACAGCGCACCGTTCGCCCTCGAAGGAAACCGGCTCGCGGGAATCCCTGCTGTCCTCGTCGAACCGCTGTTCGAAACGAATCCCACCGAACGCGCGTTGATTCTCGACGACGACACTCAGGCTGCGTTTGCTCAGGCATACGTTCGTGCCGTCGATCGGTACTTCGGACGCTGACATCTGACTTCGATCGGAAATCATCTGCGGGCGAGATACTCCTGCCAATCATTAAACCCCATTCCTGATTTGGAAAGGGGTTCAATATCACTACGTCGCTCAGTCGCTAAGGTCGTCATCAAGTGGTCGGTGGGCGGCGCATCCGTGGTAGCGCGACCAACGCTATGATGAACCACGCAATCAACGTGACGAGTGCCAGTTCAATCAGGTGTAGCACGTCGCTTTCGCCGTCGTCGGCCACCGAGTCGTTCGAACTGAGTGTGGAATCCGGAGTCTGACTTTCCTGTGATAGAGCCGCCGCTTCGGTTGCCGTCGTCGGAATGGTTTCGGCGTTCTCTTCAGTTGCCGCATTGGGAACGCCTTCCCGCGTAACGTCAGCTTGTTCAGTGGCATTTGCCTGCGACTGGCCGCCCGACGCGGTTGTTGCGTCCTCAACAGTGCCAGCCGCTGAATCAGCCGCTTCGCCTTCATCTCCGCTGTCCTCGCCGTCCTGATCGTCCTCAGCCGGAGCCGCTGCCGCTGCTGAAGTGGTGTTCGTCGCCTCCGCTGGGCTTGCCCCCAACGACGTTGCATCATCCGACGATCTCAAAGGCGACGTTTCTGAGAACCCTGCAGAATCGTCATCGTCACCAGTCGTATCCATATTGCCAAGAAGGTCTGCGCTGAATACGAAGACGAACAGGATCGCGGCAACTGCTGTCGCCCAGCGTAGGGCACTCATTTGGCGCTCGTACCAGGGCGACGCGTCAACAGCCAACGTCGATTGCCGTGACCGACGATCGGCGGTGAGTGTTTGTGAATTGGATTCAACTTCGCGTGACCGCGATACTGGAAGCGTCGAAGTCGCTGCGAGGCCCGCTTGCGCAGCCGTCGGCGCGAATGAGCGCGGCGGTTCGATAAATGGAACGGTCTGAAACGCACGCACAATTGCAGTTATTTCGGCAGCGATTTGTCGACACTCGGCACAACTCGCAAGGTGGTTCTCGATAGCGAGCCTGTCCGGTTCGCTGAAATCCTCAGGTGCGTCAAGCCAGGCCGACACCATCTCTGCGTCGAGATGACCGTCGGATTGAAACATTGTCTTGTTCCTGTCTGAGCCGTTGAGAGGAGCGGAGGCATCGCGAGCAGGATTTTCCGGACGCTCGCGCGTGTCATCGCTCATCAACGACCTCCTTTCCCCAATTCAGCCTCGAATATCTGGGCCACCGTTGACCCTGGCGCCGGCTCACCCATCGCCGTCGCTACTTTCTAGACGTGCATGCGTCCCAAGAAGTTCCCGGCTGTCGCTGTCATCCAGCAGCAACTGCCGCAACCGCGCTCTTCCACGGTTGATCCGCGATTTGACTGTCCCGACGGGAACCCCTGCGATTTCGGCAATCTCATCGTACGCGTGACCGTGAATATCGCTGAGTATGACGACCAACCGCTGGTCGGGATGGATCTGACCGAGCGCACGGTCCAGCCGCGCCCCGAGATCGTCGCGGACCGCAAAGTCGATTGGGGCTTCATCCGTTCCTTCTGGTTCCCAGGTGCTTTCCTCATTGTCCATCCGGCTGTCGAGCGAGTCCGCTGGCCGACGTGACGCGGCGCGAAGCACGTCGAGTGCCCGGTTCGCGGCTATGCGCAGCAACCATGCCCGGAACCCTTCTCCGGCCTCATTTCGGAAGCTGTCCAGCGATCGCCAGGCACGAAGAAAGGCTTCCTGCGTGACGTCCTCCGCCTGTTCGCGGGAACGCAGGTATCGCAGCGCCACGTTGTATACGGCGCGCTCGTGGCGCGAAACAAGATCGTTGAAGGCAGGCAGGTCGCCACCACGCGCGCGCTCAATCAGCGCGGCGTCTGTGTCTCCAAGCGGTTGAACCTCGCTGCGGACACCACCGAGCCGCATGCGGAGGCTGAACAGGAACAGCACCAACCGTCTCCCTCTGACCCCGGAATCACGAGATGGCCAAATCAGAATCGCGCAATCACGACATTATAGTGAAGTATGTCGCCTGACAGATTAGCAACGCCTTAGCACCATCGAAAACGGCATGTGTTCGGGACTTTCGTGTGATGCTCGTCTGACATTCTGCCTGTAACAATACTCGTGACGATGAACCGAATCATGCACCGGCACAGTTTAGGAACCCGGTGCGACCAGGTGTTCAGAGGAGTAAATGGCAGCATGATGGCTCGCGCGATTACTGTATTGCTCGCTGACGACCATGTCCTCTTCCGACAGGCGCTCCGTCACTTACTGGAAATGGAACGAGATATCAACGTCGTCGCCGAGGCGAGTGATGGTGCTGCCGCTGTCGCGCTCGTCGAGGAGCATCAGCCCGACGTCGTGCTGCTGGACATCTCAATGCCCGCGATGGACGGAATTATCGCAACCGCTCGTCTACGAGAAGCGTATCCTGATATCGGAATCATTATCCTCACCATGTTCGCCGAAGACACCCACATCATTCGTGCAATCAAAGCAGGGGCGAACGGATATCTACTGAAGAACACCGAGTCGGCTCAGGTGATCGACGCGATCCGCGCCGTTGCCAAGGGACAGTCGATCCTTGAACCGTCTCTGGTCGCGAAGCTTCTCGACGAATTCCGTCGAATGTCCGACGTTCGCGCTCCAACGAACGTTTCCGGGTTGACGGATCGAGAACTTGAACTGCTGCGCCTCGTCGCTCGCGGTCTTTCGAATAAAGAGATTGCTGGCACACTTGAACTTGCAGAAAGCACGGTAAAGAATCGCCTGTCGATTCTCTTCGAAAAGCTTGATGTCAAAGACCGCACACAGGCAGCGATCTACGCGATGTCACACGGTCTGATCTCTCAGCCAGTCTAACCATCCGATCCCAGGTAGACGTGCTTCGAAGCGGCGGGCCAACCGCCCGAACCACCACGTTCGCATGCGATCCGTCGTACACTCTTCCCCGATTGGTATCTCGTGGATCGACGAGTTCGAAGGGCAGTGTGTGTGGGCAAAGATCAGGTCTGGAGGCCGGAACGCGTCGCGGTGATCGGACTTGGTCGCTTTGGGACGAGCCTTGCCCGGAACCTGCACGACATCGGCTATGAAGTCACTGCGATCGACATTTCCGAGCGACGAGTGGCCGAAGTCGCGAACTTCGTCTCGCTGTGCGCACAAGGGGATGGTACCGACGAAGAATTGCTTCGCTCGCTCCACGTCGACCGATCCGACGTTGCAGTCGTCGCTCAGGGGGAGAATCTGGAAGCGAGCGTACTGACAACACTCAACCTGAAGCGTCTCAACGTCGCCTGGGTGGTCGCCAAAGCCCGCACGACGCTCCACGGCGATCTGCTCGCACGAATCGGCGCCGATCAGGTTATTTATCCGGAAGCCGAAGCGGGAAGCCGGTTGGCGCACTCACTGGCAGTCCGACACATCAACGACTATATCTCTCTGACTCAAAACTCCGGCGTCGCAAAAGTGACAGCTCCATCCCATTTCACCGGACACACGGTCAAGGAACTCGGAACATCCAACTACGCCCACCTGAACCTGTTGTTGATCAAGAGACGAAACCAACTCCTGATCTCTCCATCATTCGAAGAACGCATCGAGCCGGGCGACGAGTTGCTGATCGTTGGACCAGACAGTGAGCTGTCCGGATTCATGGATCCGTCACGGAAACTCGCCGAATGAGCAGACCCCCCGTCCGGAGGCCGGGGGACCGTGTCGTCCGTAGGCGACTCAAGGCGACCCAAACCATCGATCTTCCAGTCGCGATTGGGCGACAAGGAATTCCGAATGTTCGTGAACACGCCAAACTGTTCTCGCTGTCGCTTGTTGCCGTCGTACTGATCGCAAGCGGCCTCCTCTCGTTGCCGTGGTCGTCCCGTACAGGCGAGTGGACCCCGTTCGTCGATTCGATGTTTACCGCCGTTTCTGCGTTCTGCGTGACCGGATTG
>JBGSWU010000535.1:0-1521 GCA_041751795.1 Thermomicrobiales bacterium | reverse complement strand
TGGCTGAGCTAATTACTCACGACGCCCGCGAACGTGCCTCCGCGCCAGAGGAATCGCAGGGTGATGCCGAATCAGTCGCGCACGCATATCGCAGCGAGACATCAATATTTTTAGAAGAGACGTCACCTCTTCGCAAAACATCGATGCTCCAGCGACCCGCACAGGTTTGTCCCAGCATCCAATTCACTCAACACTATCGACAACGACTCAAGCGTTTCGACCCAAAGGTTGTCGCAATTGTCAACCAGCCAACGCTGACCATCGTCATCCGGTCGTGACCGCATGACCGACATATTTCGTGCGATCATCCTCGGTGCGATCCAGGGTCTGACGGAGTTTCTTCCCATCTCGTCGTCCGCACATCTGATCTACGTCCCCTGGCTGATGGGCTGGGAACCATTCGGGCTCGCGTTCGATGTTGCCGTTCATATCGGGACTTTGTTGGCCGTGCTCATCTACTTCAGGAACGATCTGCTGGCGATGCTCTTTGGAGTCCTGCGGAGTTGGCGCAGGTTGCTGCGCGGGCAATTGCCGGACGACCACATGGGACGACTCGGCCTCTTTATCGTCGTCGGAACGATCCCGGCTGTCGTAATCGGTCTGCTGGCTGAAAGCGCAATTGACGAGTACTTCCATTCCGATCCCGTGTCGCGCGCCGCACTTGCCCTTTCAGCAGTAACCCTGATCGCGATGGGGGTGCTGCTTGGCGTGGCCGATCGTTTTGGTCGGAGAACCGCCGCGACGGGTACGGGCAATCGCGAACTGAGCGAGGTGGGCCTGCGTGACGCCGTGATCGTCGGGCTGGCGCAGTCGTTTGCGCTGCTACCGGGCGTGTCCCGATCGGGAAGCACGATCACTGCCGGTCTGTTCGCCGGAATGAGCAGGCCGGTCGCTGCCCGCTTCTCGTTCCTGTTAGGTGTCCCGATCGTATTCGGGGCCGGATTGCGCGAGATCCTCGAAATCGCGACTGAAGGCATCCCTACCGATGAACGAGGCATCTTCGCGGCGGGAATCCTCAGCGCCTTCGTCGTCGGCTATCTGGCGATCGCCGGTCTGATGCAGTACCTCGCGCGTCGTTCGATCGATGTCTTCGTCCTCTACCGCGTCATGATCGGTTTCGGCATCTTGCTGCTGCTACTGATCGGTTTCCGAGGGTAGGCGGTTCTCGCCGAACGTTCGGAGAAATCCGCAGCCTGACGGGATCCGGAGCACAATCTGATGCTCATGGCAGTTTGGTCGTGTCCTGTTCATGGCTGGGTTGCTCGCCGGGCGCGTCTGTTCGAGCTAGCGGCGGGGCGTTGGTGCCCATCGAGCCAGACGGTGGACCGCTCGACTCGGTGTTCTTCGTTGCACCAGACGGCGACATGTTCGGATCGGTGTTCATCGTCACTCCCGACGGTGAACGGTTCGGCGCGGCGTTTGACGTCGTAAATGATGGTTGACTGTTCGGCGGCGTGTTGTACGTTGCCGCACCAGCGCCGTAGGTAGCGGCAGCAGGGGTCTTGCGACGGGTGAACAGGA
>JBGSWU010000534.1:0-4164 GCA_041751795.1 Thermomicrobiales bacterium | reverse complement strand
CAGCGAACTGTTGTGCCCGCCGAAGCCGAAGCTGTTCGACAACAGACGCCGGACGCGCGTTTCGCGCGCCTCTTTCGGGACGTAATCCAGATCGCAATCCGGGTCTGGCTCGGCGTAGTTGATCGTAGGCGGCATTATCTGGTCACGAATAGCCAGCACTGAATATGCGGCTTCGACCGCACCGGCAGCGCCGAGCAGGTGCCCCGTCGCGCCTTTCGTCGATGAGACCGGAGGCGGAGCGTCGCCAAAGACCGTTTTGACCGACATTGTCTCGTAAGCGTCATTCAATTTCGTCGACGTTCCATGTGCGTTGATGTACGAGATGTCGGATGGTGCCAGACCTGCACGATCGACTGCGAGAACCATCGCCCGTGCTGCGCCCTCGCCACCGGGCGATGGCTGCACGATATGAGAGGCGTCAGCGGTAGTGCCATATCCACGAACGACGGCCATCGGCGTCGCGCCCCGTTCCAACGCATGAGTCAACGACTCCAGGATCAGAACAGCTGCGCCCTCCCCCAGGACGAACCCGTCGCGGTTTCGATCGAATGGCCGACTGGCTCGATGTGGATCGTCGTTTCGCGTCGAGAGCGCGCCCGCAGCGGCGAAACCCGCGACCCCTGCAGGGGTAACCGCGGCCTCTGACCCTCCGGCCAGCATGACATCAGCATCGCCGCGCCGAATGGTCGCAGCCGCTTCCCCGATCGCGTGCGCACCACTGGCACAGGCGCTGACCGTCGCGAGATTCGGCCCCTTCGCCCCAAGCTGGATCGATACGATGCCAGTCGCCATGTCCGGCAGCATCATCGGCACGAAGAAGGGGCTGACGCGACTTGGACCGCGCGTCTGCAACGTCCGTACACCTTCCTCGAACGTTCCCAGGCCCCCCATCGCCGTGCCGACGATGACGCCAATCCGCTCGGCGTTGTCAGGATTAATATCGAGGTTCGCATGCTCGACGGCTTCTCTCGCAGCAGCGACGGCAAACTGGATGAACCGGTCAGCTCGGCGGGCGTCCTTGGCCTCCATGTATCGCGCAGGTTCGAATCCGTCGACCTGGGCGGCGATTCGAACGGGAAACTCTGATGCGTCAAAGCGGTGAATGACGTCGACGCCGCCACGACCTTCGAGAATCGCCGACCAACTCGTTTCCCTACCAATACCCGTTGCCGAGACACAGCCAATTCCGGTTACGACGACCGTCTCATCTGTCGATCGATCAGCCACGGTTCAATACCTCCGGATTCAGGCAATGCGGTGGGTCGCTACCGGTCAAAACGGCGACGACATTCTGCGCGGCGAGCGATGACATTTTATGGCGAGTCACCGCCGTTGCGCTCGCGATGTGCGGCACGATGGTTACCCGATCGAACGAATAGAGCGGATGATCGGACGGCAACGGCTCCGGATCCGTGACGTCCAGGCCAACACCGCTGAGTCGTCCCTCGCTTAAGGCGGCAACCAACGCATCAGTATCGATAACTGGACCACGGGCGGTGTTGATCAGGATGGCGTCTGGCTTCATCGCGGCCAACGCTTCGCGACCAATCATCCCGCGTGTTTCGTCCGTCAGCGGCACATGAAGCGACACGATGTCTGATGATGCATAGAGTTCGTCGATGCCAACCTGCCGGTACGCATCGTCCTCCGCTCGTTCACCTGCGTAAATGACTTCCATGCCGATCGAATGGGCCATGTCCGCGAACCGGCGACCGATCCGTCCCAGACCAACGATTCCTAGCGTTGCACCTTCGAGGTCGCGGCCGAGGAACCGGAATGGATACCATGTTTTCCATTCGCCTTCTCGGGCCGCGCGCGCTCCCGGAGCAATCTGGCGTGCAACAGCGAACGTCAATGCCAGCGCAAATTCGGCGGTCGTTTGCGTCAGGACATTCGGAGTGGTGCATGCCGCAACCCCGCGCGCGGTGCAGGCTGCGACGTCGATGTTGTCGAACCCAACGGCGAGGTTCGAAACAACCCTAATCGTTGGCAATTTATCGAGTATGGCGCCGTCGATACGGTCAGTCAGGAGCGTTAACGCGCCATCGACGCCGGACAGCA
This sequence comes from Thermomicrobiales bacterium, assembly GCA_041751795.1. Taxonomy (GTDB): domain Bacteria; phylum Chloroflexota; class Chloroflexia; order Thermomicrobiales; family CFX8; genus JBBECJ01. The sequence goes on along the minus strand of JBGSWU010000534.1, from coordinate 2,103 downwards.
GGTCGACCAACTGCTCTGGCGAAGGCGGGAGATCATCATCCCAATACCGCAACTCAGCGACGGCTTCTAGTTGCTTCAATGCGTCCGTGTCGATTCTGCGCGTGACAGCGACCTGCAACATTCCTCCTTCTCAGCTTCAATCTGTCGAGTGTACGTGTCCGTGCAGGTGTACGACCAGTCTGGTAGACTCAAGGATGGGTGAGACGAGAAACGCAGCCGTGTGTTCCTATAACGTTTCGAGCCAACGTCACTAGTTTTCGGGTGCCTTTGGATGATCCCAAGGGATTGCTCCGTCGAGTACCCACCTGCGATCGCAGGCTCGAAACTAGTTCACACTGTGTCAGCGCGTCTCACCCACCTTCATTTCCTTTCCAAACATGAAACATGGCTGGTGACATGAGCTACCTGCTCTACGGACAGAATGGCTTACTTATCGATGAGCGTATCGCTGCTCTGCGTGCGGACATCGATCCTGGAAGTCTCAGCACCACCGTCATTGATGTCCAGTCATCAAACATCCCCGAAATCGCTGCAGCGTGCCAGGCAACTCCGTTTTTCGGTGGTCGCCGCGTCATCATCCTTCGCAATCCGATTCAACTACCGAAACGCACGGAGCAGACCGACGAAACCGAGGAACCCGACGAGTCGAGTTCTCGAGTCAAATGGAGCGATCTACACGAACTACTGAAGCGTGTCCCGGAATCGTCCGAGATCATCGTTCGTCACGATGGGTCGCTCGCGCAAACCCATTATCTCGTCAAAGTAGTGAAAGCGCTCGGTTGGAAGAATGAATTGTTTCCGGCGAAGGTCGGAACAGACCTGCTAGCGTGGATTCAAGCACGCGTCGAACGCGAAGGACTGCGCATAGATTCAAACGCGATTACAACTCTCGCGACGCTCTTGTATCCCACGTCGTGGGAGGGTGGCAGATATGCCAACGACACGCCAGACATGCGGTTAATAGCGTCAGAGGTGGACAAATTATGTTCCGCTGCAGTTGGCGGCGTGATCACCCAGCAAATCGTGATTGAGATGGTTGCTGACCGAGGAGGCTTCACTGCGTTCGCGCTCAACAATAAGCTCTTCGGCGGAGAGCCAGACCAGGCACTCATCGAACTCGACCATGTTCTTGAATCCGGCGAACCCGCTGAACGCGTGCTGGCTCAGATCGGAAGCGAAGTTATTGCCCTCGCGACGGTCAAACGCTCAAGTGACATCCCACAGGATGTGTTTACGAAAGCGTCAGGCATCAGCCCGGGCCGCCTCGGAGGGCTGCGACGAACGGCGGGAAATCTGAGCGAACCATCGTTGCAGTCGCTCTCAGAAGCTGTCCGAAATGTCGATGCTGCGGTAAAGACCGGCAGGCAAACAGATACCTCGGCAACGATCGTCCCGCTGGTCGCGGAAGTTGCCGAGGTCGTCCGTCGTGGGAGTGGAACCAGCCGCGGGTAAGCCTAGCTCGTGGCGGTGAGCTTGTTGTACTTCGCCATCAGCCGCGACTTGCGACGAGCAGCGTTGTTCGGATGGATGATCCCTTTGCGGGCAGCCACATCGAGCATACTGACTGCGTTCTTCACCGCACCGGCTGCAGCCTCTTCGTCGGCTCGAGCAATCACCTGCTCGGCAGTCCGAAGAAGCGTTCGGCTCGAAGAGCGAAAGCGTCGATTTCGGATGCGGCGCCGCTCGTTTGTTTTGGCGCGCTTTTCGGCGGACTTGGAATTGGCCAAAGCTCGTATCTCCCTCGAACTGCGTGAACATAGCAAGAACACCCGAACGTTTCGGGCGATACAACCTTGCTATTCTACTGATTCCATGCGGAATCTGCAACCTTAGTCAGCGTTGATGAACCTCCACATGGGTATACTTACTCTCTTTGGGCCTGCAACAATGCTCGCTCTCTCTAACATGCATTGAGAATAGATGGCTGATCAAAAAAACATTCGTAACTTCAGCATCATCGCCCATGTCGATCACGGTAAATCAACGCTCGCTGACCGTCTGCTGGAACATACAGGCACGATTACGAGTCGGCAAATGATGGAGCAGGTCCTTGACTCGATGGACCTCGAACGTGAGAAGGGCATCACGATCAAGGCTCGCGCC
>JBGSWU010000533.1:0-12223 GCA_041751795.1 Thermomicrobiales bacterium | reverse complement strand
TTCTGATATATGAACCTCGTCAAGCCATTCGTCATTGTGACGAGTCAGTTGCCGCTCGTGTCCCAGAGTGGCGGGCGGCCCGGAAATGACGCGAGGTCAGCGGTCGCGCCGTCACGTAAATTGCGATCGATGTGGTCGGTCATTGAATCCGGCGCACCGCCAGCTGCTGGAACAGTGAATAGCTCGTGGCGTGCTGAATCGCTCATCACTCGGCGCGTGCCGTAGAACGCGATCGTCGTTCCATCCGGCGACCAGGATGGCGACGTCCAGTCACCACTGCCGTCGGTAACGCGTCGAATCGACGTGCCTCTGACACGTATCGCGTAGATGTCACGATACGGCGAAAGTTCCCAGTTGGGTTCCCGGTTCGAGTCGAAGACGATCTCGTGACCCGTCGGCGACCACGCAGGGTGCTGGTGCTCGAACGCGCCGTTCGTGAGTTGGCGTGTTTCACCGGTCGTCGCGTTTATCGTGAAGATCTGACGATACTTGTCGTCGAGATACCCTTCGCCGTCGTAACGAAAGCGGATCGTGCGGATGACTCGCACGTCTGAGATGGGATCATGCTTGCCGATTCTGACCTTCGAAACGGCGGCGATCGTCTGTCCATCCGGCGACCAGCAGTACTCCTCGATTCCCTCGTCCAGCGAGGTTAGCCGCGTTGGTTCGCCGCCCCGAACGTCGATTGTCCAGATCTGCCCCTTGAGATCGTCGCCGAGTTTTCGGTCTGAGGTGAACGCGAGCCGTGTCCCGTCTGGCGACCAGCGTGGCTGGCCGTCACGGTGCTTGCCGGACGTCAACCGTCGAGGTTCTCCGCCCGCCAGTGGCACGATCCAGATCGCTGCCTTGTAGGCGTTTTCTTTCTTGTCGAGTTCGGTGACGACGTAGGCAACGTGCTCACCATCAGGCGAAATCTGTGGATCACCGACGAGGCAAATTTGAAACAGGTCATCTATATCAATCGGGCGACTTCCCACATCACACTCCTCATATTTGCCACTCAGTGGTCGGTGTCTACAAACCGTGCTACGTCCGCGTCAGGATTTAGAGGCGACCGGGCCGAATCACGGCGCCAATAAGCCACGAGACGATGATCCCGGCCAGACCGAACAGCACGATCAACAACAGCGCCAGGAATCCGAACGTTGTCCCGCGATCGATCATCGATGTCCTGACTCCGTCAACGCGGAAACCGGGCGCGGCAATCGCCAGTCCGACGATGGTCGCGCCGAGCACGCCAGTGGCCAGCAGCGCGACCGCGCTACGAGCGACGTCGTCGTCATTTGCGGCTGACAGCAGGATGCCGATCAGTACGAGACCCGGCAGCAGCCAGACATCACTCAAATAGAAGGCTGTCAGATTCTGAAGGTCGGTCGTCGTACTTCCGATCAGCCCGGCGCTCGCGACGGCGGCTAGCAGCGTCGACACGATCGTCCGGTTCCGGTTTGCCCTTGCTGAATACGCTCGCTCGCTCACGCCGTAATCCACTCTTCGTCGATTCCTTCATCGAGTTTGACCATGAAGCGTCCAGTTACCTGCCAGTCAATCTCTGCATCGCCCAGATCGCGGACGTAGGTCGAATCGTCGATGTTAAGTTGCACCTCAAACCGCTGCACCTCACCCGGTCCGAGTGAGAACTGGTCGCGAATGTCCTGAGATGCGAGGCGGTTGATCCGCGTTTCCCCACCTCCGACGCGTCGGATACCGGCGTTCAGCCGCAGCTCGATAGCGCGGACATCGACAGTAATCCCGGTTGGGTTGGTGATTTCTACCACGGTTCGTACAGGGGTATCCGGATCAATGTACTCGAACTCGACCAGTTCGAGACGCACGGCGTTGTAGGCGTCGTATGCCGTGACAAACCGGTCGGTTGCGCTGATGAGATTGATGCCGAAGATGAGCGCTAGGACACCGAGCAGACCAATTGCGACACGGGGTATCGTCACGCAGTAACTCCGGTGGCAACAGCGGGCGGACCCAGCAGGATTGCTTCGAGTTGCGTTCCAACAGGGTATGGCTGCTCGCTCGGCTGGACGACGAGGTAGGCATTCGAGCCGACAAACGACATCAATCGTGCCGAGATCTGGTTGCCGGTGTTGCGCGCTCGCATAATCCCGTCTGGACCGACTGTCACTACCGCGCGCTGGTACTCAATGCGGTCGGATGGGGCGATGTCGTGTTCGATGATGACCGGAACTGTCGGATGCGAGTCTGGCGGCGCCGACTGCATCACCTGCAAGGCGGGACGGACAAACATATGGAAACCGACCAGACACGACACCGGGTTCCCTGGAAGGCCGAATATCAGCGTGTTCCCAACCGTCGCGAAGTTGAGCGGCTTGCCTGGTTTCATGAACAGCCGCTGGAAGTGGACAACTGCCAGTTCGCCCAGCAGCGCCTTGACCAGATCGAGATCGCCCATCGAAACGCCACCGCTCGTCAGTACGACATCAGCCTCGGCCAGCGCCTGCTGCAGTCCCGCTCGTAATGCCGCTTCGTCGTCGCGAATGTGCTGATTGATGATGACGTTCGCTCCTGCCCGCGTCGCTGCAACGGCGAGCGAAAAACGGTTGGAGTCGCGGATCTGCCCTGGGCCAGGCGTTTCATCGGGCGCAACAAGTTCATTTCCGGTCGAAATAACGGCAACTCGTGGTCGTCGACCAACGGTGACCTCGGCGTGGCCCAGGCTGGCAAGCAGGCCAACTTCGGCAGGCCCGAGAATCGTGCCTGCACCGATGAGTCGATCTCCTTCACGCATGTCGGTGCCGATCGGCCTGATGTTGTCACCGGAACGGATTTGTGACTGTTGAATTGTCATAATACCGTCGTTGGTTGTCGTATTCTCGACCTGAAAGACAGCGTCTGCTCCCCGGGGCAGAGGAGCGCCAGTCATGATCTTCGCGGCTGTTCCGGCCACGACAGTAACATTCGGATCGTCACCGGCAAATCCCGAACCGATCACGCTCCGTTCGACCGTCGGGTCATCATGAATAACGGCGAATCCGTCCATCGTCGCGGCTGGAAATGGTGGCAGCGACACATCGGCGATCAAATCGTTGACGAGGAATCGGTCGCCAGCCTCAGTGATCGGTACGCGCTCCGGTTGGAGTGGTCGAACATTGGCGAGGACGATTGCTCGCGCTTCGTCGGGATGCAGCATTCGATCGAGTTGGGAAGCGCGCTCTCGCGTGTCAGTCATCGTGCATCCTCCGGGCATTCTGCGACATCGAGCGCAATGATAACCGTCTCAGGAACCAATGGGGCAGGATTATTGCTACGATGTCGTAACTCGGTTGATTGACGTGATCTGGCACAATTAGCGGTGCTCGACCATCGTCGCCAACACTGCGGTTCAGCGATTCAGCCCCCGGAGCGATATTGTTCCTGGGAGTGTTGAGGCAACGGTACAAGCTATGGCAGTTCCGGCAACGCAATTCATTGAACGGCCAGACCAGGCTTGCCTTCAAGACCTGCTCGATATCGTCACGCTTGACAACCCGGGTATGGATACGTCGACGATCGAACGTGCCTATCAGTTTGCGGACGACGCCCACCATGGCGAGTTGCGCAAATCCGGCGAGCCATACATCATTCATCCAGTCCGCGTCGCAATCATTCTGGCCGGGATGCAACTTGATCCCGAAACGGTGGCGGCTGCTCTTCTTCATGATGTGATCGAAGATACGGACATCAGTAAGGACGATCTCGAACGGGATTTCGGTCCGCGAGTCGCGACGCTCGTTGAGGGTGTGACGAAACTCTCGCGAATCCACTGGACCGGGGACAACGACAACGCCGAGGAACGCGCCAACCGGGAATCTGACCGGCAGGCTGAGAACCTGCGAAAGATGTTTCTCGCGATGGCTGACGACGTCCGCGTCGTTCTGATCAAACTCGCCGACCGGTTGCACAACATGCGCACGCTCGCAGCGGTTCCACCAGCGTCGCAGCAGCGGATCGCTCGCGAGACGATGGATATTTATGCACCACTCGCCAACCGGCTCGGCATCTGGCACATCAAGTCGGAACTCGAGGACCTTGCATTCCGCTATCTCGACCCACAGGGGTTCCAGTCGGTGACGCGCTCGCTCGAACGGCGCGGCACCGACCGCGAGCGGTACATCCAGCTCGTGAAGGACCAGATCACGGAGGCTCTTGCCGCAGAGGGCATCACTGCCGATATCAGTGGGCGCGAAAAGCACATCTATTCGATCTCGAAGAAGATGCAGCGTAAAGACGCATCGTTCGATGAGATCTATGACGTGATGGGGATCCGCATCATCGTCGACGAGAAGAAGGACTGCTACGGCGCGCTCGGCGTGATCCATTCACTCTGGCGACCGATCCCCAGCGAATTCGACGACTACATTGCAAACCCCAAGGAAAGCATGTACCAGTCGATCCACACCGCCGTGCTTGGGCCGGAAGGGCACCCGATCGAGATTCAGATCCGTACCCACGAAATGCACCACATCTCGGAATACGGCATCGCCGCCCACTGGCGCTACAAAGAAGGTAGGCGCGTCGATGCCAACGTCGAGGCGAAGGTCGCCTGGTTGCGGCAACTGATGGACTGGCGCGACGAAGTCGTTGACGCGCAGGAGTTTGTCGAATCGCTGAAATCCGACGTCTTCCGCGAGATGATCTACGTCTTCACACCGCGCGGCGACATCGTTGAGTTGCCCGCTGGCGCGACCCCGGTCGATTTCGCCTACCGCATCCACACCGAAGTCGGCCACCAGTGCGTTGGCGCGAAGGTCAACGATCAACTCGTCTCGTTGGACTATAAGCTTCAAAACGGCCAGGTCATTCGGATCATGACCAGCAAGACGAAGGTTGGCCCAAGCCGCGACTGGCTGATGCCGTCGAGTGGCTACGTCACAACGGCGTCGGCGCGGGAAAAGATCCGCCAGTGGTTTCGCCGCCAGGAGCGCGACGAGAACGTCGCGCAGGGTCGTGACATCCTTGAGCGCGAATTGCGCCGGATCGGTATCGATGCCAAGACCGAAGATATCGCGAAGCACTTCACGTCGTACCAGCGTGTTGACGACTTCCTGGCAGCCGTCGGCTATGGCGCGATCTCGCCACAGCAGATCGCGACCCGGCTGGTAGAAAATCGCGAGCCGGAAGTTCTCGCACCACCGAGCACGTTCGAGCCGCTGTCACCGGTCGCGACGAATCTGCAGGTCATGGGGGTCGGAGACCTGTACACCCGCCTGGCTGCCTGCTGTAAGCCAGTCTATGGCGACGAGATCGTCGGTTACGTCACCCGTGGACGCGGTATCACTGTCCATCGCGGCGACTGCCACAACATGAAGAACGTTGACGAGGATGGTCGCAAGGTTCAGGTCTCCTGGGGCGATCAGCTGGCGCGATCCTATCCGGTCGCCGTGCGCCTCGAAGCCTGGGACCGCGTCGGCCTGCTCCGCGACGTGACGGCACTGGTGGCAGACGAGAAAGTCAACATGCTTTCCGTCCTGACCAATGTCCACGACGATCGAACCGTCACCGTCCTGATGACGGTCGAAGTCGACAGCGTCAAGCAACTCTCGCGCGTCCTCCAGAAACTGGAAGCCATCCGCGACGTCTTCGACGTGCGCCGTGAGTCTGGAACGACAGCATACGCTGTTCATTGACCGGATCCACTGAGAATCTACGAACATTGACGAGGAGCGCGTCGTCCACGCATTCCTCGTCAACGAGCATTCGCGACGATCGTTACATTGCAGGCGGTTCCGCTCTCACGAACGCTTGCAGCAGCCGCAACGAGTGTTCGACATCTCGCTCGTCGATCATCTCGAACGCGGAGTGGGTGTAACGCGTCGATGGACCAAACAGGGCTGTCGGGATGCCCTGCTTGATGAGAGCCGAGCCGTCGCTGCCGATCTGCTCGTAGACGGCATGCTGGACCGGGATTCCCTCTCGTTCGGCGATGTCGGTCAAATGGTCGATGATCCGAACGTCGTAGTGGATTCCGGCGTCCTTGTAGACCAGCGTTGGGCCACCGCCGAGGCCGACCGGCATGTTGCGGGTCGCGACGGTTGGGATGTCGCCGACGAGGCCGTTGTCGAGTGCGATCGCAAGTTCGGCATCGACATCATGTCGCAGCGACAGTGCGCCGCCGAGGCCGATCTCCTCCTGGATCGTCGCCGCGAAATACAGGTCGTACGTCAGCGTGCTGGTGTCCATCCCGTCCAGCATCAGCGTCATCAGTGCCAGAGCGACGCGGTCGTCGATGGCTTTGCCGTAGATGCGCGTTCCAAGCTTGCGAACTGGTGGGTTCCAGATGACGGCGGAACCGACGTGAACGCCCATCGACAATGCTTCGTCGCGCGAGGATGCGCCGACATCGATGAACAGATCGTCGAGATTGACCTGGTGCCGGTCGCGTTGCAGTCGCGTCAGAATGTGACCGCTCGCGGCTGCGAACAGTCCGTCGATCTGCGATGTCCGGCTGATGACGGAGGCCGGCTGTCCGACAGGGTAGCGATGGGTGACATCGGTGTTTGGTGCCTGCCCGTTCGAGAGCCAGAGAAAGCCGTCGTCGTCGATGTACTTGACGACGAATGAGAGTTCGTCGGCGTGACCCTGGATCAGCAGTTTCGGCCCCTGCCCGCCGACGTGTGCCAGCAGGTTGCCGACGCGACTTGACCAGACCCTCTCGACCTTTGGCTGCCATGCTTCTCGCAACCAGTCGATCACCGGACGCTCACGTCCGGTTGGCCCTGGCAGTTCCATTAGCGTCTTCAGTATCTCGTAGGACTCCATTACTCATTCCCCTTTCCTCATTCGAACCGCTGACATGGTAACGCGATCTGGATGCTGACGGCGTATCATCGTGGCCGAAACCGGGAATGGCATGACGACCTGGAAGGTATCCCAATGGTGCAAGGTGTCCCAAGTGTCTGGACTGCCGAAACAGCGCGCAGGATCGTCCAAACACCGCAAACGACCGTGCCGCTGATCGACCCGGCTCGTGTGCCGAAGATCATGCCGGGATACCATGTCTGGGACTTCTGGCCGGTCATGGACTGGCACGAAACAACCCAGGTCGTCCGAATTGACGGCTGGTACGTGGTGATCGCACTGACTGCTCCAGCTAGCCTCCTGCCTGAATCCCGGCACGATGTTGCCTGTCATCGTTACCTGGTGTCGCGGGATGGCGACGTGTGGACTGATGCGGGTGATCTGTACCCTGAAGGCTCGGCGCTGGGCTCACGCCAGTGGGCTGCCTCAGCGTACTACGATGCGTCACGTCGGCGGTTGACGACGTACTACACCGCTGCTGGCGATCGCGATGGATCTCGACCGCATTTCGAACAACGTCTCGCGATGACGGGCGCTCGCGTGACGGTCACCGACGGGGGGCCGCGCTTCGACGACTGGGGAGAGCACCGGATCATTCTCGAAGCCGATCGCACCTGGTACGGCGCGGACTTCGGCGTTGACGCTGCTCCAGGAATGATCGATGCGTTCCGGGACCCGCAACGGTTCCGTGATCCCGCCGACGGTCGCGAGTACCTGCTGTTTACAGGGACACTCGCAGCTGGGACATCTGAGTATGACGGTGCCGTGGGAATTGCTGAAGCGGTGAATGCAGACTTGACCGAATGGCGCTTATTGCCACCACTCCTGCATGCCGATGGCGTCAACAACGAACTCGAGCGAGCACACATCGTGGTGCAATGCGGACGCTACTACCTGTTTTTCATCACCCATCCTGGTACGTTCGCGCCGGGGTTGGACTGTGTTGAGGGCTTGTATGGGTTCGTCGCTGACGGCGTGTTCGGGCCGTGGCGTCCACTGAACGGCAGTGGTCTGGTGCTCGGTAATCCACCCGAAGCGATGTATCAATCGTACTCATGGTTCGTGCTGCCGAACCTGCGCGTTCTGAGCTTCCTTGACTACATCGACATCGGAGATCGTTCGGTTGCCGATGTCACGACGGAACCTTCTGACTACCAGTTGGCTCACTTCGGCGGCACGATTGCCCCAACACTGACGATCGCGCTGGATGGTGGCGAAACGCGCCTGGTCAGTGAGGACTACGGATTGGTGCTTGACTAATCGGCGTGGGAAGTAACGTTACGGCCCTACTCGACGGTGAGTTTGCGAAGTTCGTAGAGCTCAGTCAGGGCATCGAGTGGTGACAGGCTATCGACTTCCAGGGCTTTGAGCCGCTCGACGGCGGGGTGGGGTGCGCCAAACAGCGTCAGTTGCACCGGCGATGTTGGCTGATGGGTGACCGCAGCTGTCCGTGATTCACGCTGGCCAACGCTGTTGTTGTCGCGCTCCAGTTCGCTGAGGACTTCTCCGGCCCGGCGAACCACCTGTCGCGGCATTCCAGCGAGTTGGGCGACGTAAACGCCGTACGAGCGGTCCGCGCCACCAGGAACGACGCGGTGGAGGAAGGTCACGCTTTCGCCAGCCTCAAGCACATCGAGGCGGTAGTTGCGGAGGCGCGGCAGGATGTCGGCCAGTGCCGTCAGTTCGTGGTAGTGCGTGGCGAAGAGCGTCTTTGGGTTGAGGCGTGGCGTGTTGTGGAGGTACTCAACGATCGCGGTGGCGATGGCAAGACCGTCGTAGGTGCTCGTTCCGCGTCCGATCTCGTCGAGGACGACCAGCGAACGTGGGCTTGCGTGGTTAAGGATGGCCGCTGTTTCCAGCATCTCCACCATGAACGTTGACTGACCGCTGGCGAGGTCGTCCTGGGCACCAATCCGCGTGAAAATTCGATCAACGATGCCGAGTCGCGCCCTCTCGGCGGGAACAAAAGACCCAACCTGTGCGAGGAGGACGATCAGCGCCACCTGCCGCAGGTAGGTAGATTTCCCAGCCATATTCGGCCCGGTCAGGATCGCGATCCGACCGTCGTTGTCCGAGAGGATCGTGTCATTTGGGACGAACGCCCCGCGCTCCAGTTGTCGTTCCACAATCGGATGCCGACCTGCCTCAATCCGCAGCACATCATCGTCGGTGAGTTCCGGTCGCACGTAGCCGCGTGTTGCGGCAATCTCGGCCAGACCAGCCAGGACATCGAACGTTGCGATCGCGCGGGCAGCGTCCCGGATCGTGTCATGCTCAGCAGCAACGACTGCGAGTAACCGGCCGTAGGCGTCTGACTCAGCAGCAGTGATCCGGTCCTCAGCAGCCTGCACGCGCTGCTCGGCTTCTTTCAGATCCGGCGTGATGTAGCGTTCGGCGTTGACCAGTGTCTGCTTCCGAATGAAATTGTCGGGGATGGGCTCGCGGTTTGCGTTCGAAATCTCGATGTAGTAGCCGAAGACCTTGTTGAAGCCAACCTTTAGACTCTTGATTCCGGTCCGGTCCCGTTCGGTGGCTTCGAGGTTCATGATGTATTCGCGGTCACGGGCCAGTGTCCGGCGTAGTCCATCGAGTTCGGCTGAGTACCCATCTCGAATTACCCCGCCATGGGAGAGGAGCGCAGGTGGATCGTCGGCGATCGCTTGGGCGATCTCACTTGCCGCCCGGTCCGCGAGCGGGATATTGCCGATGAGCCTCGGCTGATCGCCAGTATCGAGGAGCGTGACCAGCCCTGGAATCCGCGCCAGCGAGGCACCGAGCGACGCCGTTTCACGCGGACCCGCCTGGAGGTTGACGACGCGGTTGATGACTCGTTCGATATCGGAGATGCCGCGCAGGGCATCACGGACCCGCGCTCGGATCAAGGGTTCGGCAACGAACCAGCTGACGCCCTCGTAACGCTGCTCGATCTCCTCGCGATCGAGCAGCGGCTGGCCGATCCACTGTCGTAGCAGGCGCGCACCGAGCGGCGTTCGCGTTTCATCGAGCGTCGAGTAGAGCGTCGGTCCTCCGCCACGTGAGGTTGACTCGATCAGTTCCAGGTTTCGCCGGGTCTGAGCATCGAGGCTCATGAAGCGCGCCGTCGAGTAGGTGACGAGTGTCGTGATCTGACGCAGGGAGTTGAACTGGGTCGATTGCAGGTAGGTCAGCAACGCCCCTGCCGCCCGGACTGCCAGCGGCTCGCCCTCACAGCCAAACGGCTCAAGCGAACTGACACCGAAATGATCCTTCAGACCCTCGCACGCGTCGTCGAAACGCCACGCGGTATTCGGCACTGTCGATCGCGCTGTGTCTTCCGCGAGGAACGCCAGCAGCGGTTCTTCGTCGCGGGTGACGATTTCTGCCGGGTTCAGCCTCAGGAGTTCACGGCGAACGACTTCCGCGAGCCCGGCGTCGGTTTCAGCAGTGAGACGTGTCGTCCCGAATTCACCTGTCGTCACGTCAGCGTAGGCGATACCGGCGGACGATGACTCGCCGACTAGCGCGACGACGTAGGTGTTCCCGGCTCCCCGGACGAAGGCAGGGTCGGTGACCGTGCCGGGCGTGACGACGCTCGTCACCCGGCGATCGACGAGATCCTTGCCGTTCGGTTTCTCGGTCTGTTCGGCGATTGCGACCTTGTGGCCGGCTGCGAGCAATCGCGCCAGATACCCCTCGGCGGCGTGGTAGGGAATGCCGGCCATCGGTACGCGATTCCCTCGACCCATTTCTCGGGAAGTGAGCGTGATTCCAAGCACACTTGCCACGATCTCGGCGTCGTTGTCGAACGTTTCGTAGAAGTCACCCATCCGGAAGAAGACGATAATCTCCGGATACTGGCGTTTGATCGACAGGTACTGGCGTCGAACGGGTGTCACCGGTTCTGACCTCGTCGCACGCGTCGCTGATTCATCACGCTCATCTGTGCCTCCGTACGTACACCGCATGATTAGCCTAACACGGGCCGTTGCGCGATGCCGAATGACCGAGTTGCAAGATCGTTCCTGAGTCGTGACTAGTATGTGTGAAGGACGAGGCCGATCGGCACTTTTGGAACGAACGATGTGGATTTGGCGGGAACGGTGCCGTGGGCGCGTGCAACCGCGAGGACCTGGGGAAGGCGAATCGGACGGATCAGAATCGCGAGTCGTCCGGTGCCTGATGCGGTCGCTGCCAGCGCCTCGTCGGCGTCTGTGACATGGTCGATCTGATCCGGTTCGTCGTTCGCTGCGATCCCGAGCGTCCTTCGGACGAGCAGTTCGGTTACGAGCGTCACGTCCAGTTCACGTGCCGGCCCTGTGACGTCTTCTGGAATGAGTGCCTCCACCATATCCCAGCTTCGAAGCCTGAGGGTGACGTAGCGAGTTCCGCCGTCGAGGACTAATCCCATGACCGGGACATCACAGTCGGGGATTGACGCTGCGAGGTCACGTCCACCGCGCGAACCGACTGGCAATTCCTCCATGTCAAACCATTCATGGAGCGAATCGATCATGGCTGTTGAGTCGAATCCGGGGCGTAGCGACACGATCCGGTGGAACGAACGAATGACGATGCCGGGATCGTGCGCTTCAACGCAGCACGCGAGAACGAGCGCTGTTCCCGGCGTTTGTCGCTCCTGATGGAAAAGTTGGGCAGCCGCGAACCGGTGGTGACCGTCGGCAATGATGTAATGATGCTCTCGCATCGCTACTTCGAATCGGGCGACCTCGTCAGGGTCGGAAACAACCCAGAGTCGGTGGGTCGCATCATCAACGATCGCCTCAACAACCGGAACACGCTGGACGATCTCATCCAGCATCGTTGCCGTTTCTCGTCCGTCGTAGATGAGGAAGACCGGGCTGATTCCCGCGTCGAGATCGCGGAGAAGCTGGAGGCGACGCTGTCGATTCTCTTCCCAGGTTTCCTCGTGCGGAAGGACGCAGACATCCGGAGCATCGAACGGAACAAGGCCGAAGATGCCGCGGCGGGTACGGCGCTGACCGTGATCAACGAATCCCTGTTCATAGACGTAATAGGCGGCATCTGGTTCCGGACGAACGATGCCGCCGCGTCGCCAGGAATCGAGCAGCGAGCGGGCGGTGCGAAAGCGGAGCTCGCGCCCGTCGTCCTCAATCTCTAATCGGACGGCGTTGACGGTTCGTTCGCCGACGAACGCCAGAGCATCGTCCGAGGAGTCGATATCGTCCGGTGGGCCGATTACATCAGCAAAGCCACGCGGAGCCGATTCATGAAAGCGTACGCCTCGGAACGGTACGAGCGAGGACGATACCGACTCGGATTCCATACCATCTCTCGTCCGCGCACTCCGCGCGTGTACCACCGACGCCTCGATCAGCTGCGATCAGCTAATGATCCTAGCACGCTAGAGCTGTGAGATATTCCCGATGACAGGTTGTTGTCATTACCACCCCATCGC
>JBGSWU010000532.1:0-5535 GCA_041751795.1 Thermomicrobiales bacterium | reverse complement strand
CTCTTCGCGATGCTGAACATGGCCGGAGCCGACGCGCTCATCAACTGCTCGAACGACAAGCTGTACTACAGCTTCTGGCGACCGGTGACGGCGATCCAGAACGGGAACAACGACGGCAATCCGCTGACGATCGGCGATCCCAACTGGATGCCGCTGGCGACAACTCCCCCTTATTCGGAGCACGCATCCGGGTACAACTGCCTCTCCGGCGCGTTCATGTACACCGCCGAGGTGTTCTTCGGAAAGGGACGGGCGAACTTCGAACTCGTCCGCATCACCCCCGGCTCGCCGGACACCGTTCGCGCCTACAAGCACTTCCGCGATGTCGTCGATGACACGATCGACGCTCGTATCTACCAGGGCATCCACTTCCGGACGGCGGACGTCCAGGGCGCAGGGATCGGGAAAAACGTTGCCAAGTGGCTCGAACGTCACTACTTCCAGCAGGTGAAGTAGTCCGATCCGGATCCGGACAATCGACGCGCTGACGTTCTTTCCGCCTGTGGATGAACGCACCATCGTCAGACTGCGCACGAGCTCTGCATACGCGGAGCTCGTGCGCATGTTCGTTCCCAGTTGACAGACTTGGATACGATGCACACGGAATGAAACGATGATTCGGGAAGGAACCAGCACATGCAGGATTTCACCACCCGCGACGGACTGTTGACGACGCTCCGTGGTCTCCGCGCCGAGATCGATCGCGTTGTTGCCGAGGCAGGCGAAGAACGCGCGGTCCAGCAAGGCAGTTTCAATGAACTCTCGTTGAAGGACGTTATTGCCCACATGACCGGCTGGCGGGTCGTGACCGCTGCACGGCTGGAGGCAGGTCTGCACCACACAGAGCCTGTCTTCCCGTGGCCCGCGCAATTTGATGAAGAACAGGAGCTTCACGAGATCAACCAGTGGATTTATGACAACAATCGCGACAAATCGCTGGGAGATGTCATGGCTGAATCCAACGACACCTTCGACCGCGTCGAACGGGCCGTCGCGGAGATGCCGGAAGACGACCTGCTCCAGCCGAATCGGTTCGCCTGGCTTCACTGGACCGACGACGGACTCGGCCCAGCCGTCGTGGGTGGCACTTACCATCACTACTATGAGGAACACGAGCCGGACATCCGGGCATGGCTGGCGTCGTAGTACGTACCTGCACCTCGGCGACGTGGAAGGGCAACCATCGGTATGAAGATTGAAACCGGACTACCCGACGTTCCGTGGGGCGAGATCGCTGCGTGGGCCGCGCGTGCCGAGGCGATGGGATTCGACGGGATTGGCGCGCCCGAACTCAAACGCGATCCGTTCATCACGAGCGCGCTGGCGGCGACATCCACATCACGCGTCCGCATCTCGACATCGGTCGCGATCGCATTTCCCCGAAGTCCGATGGTCGTCGCCTATCAGGGGCACAACATTCAGGACCTTTCCGGCGGGCGTTTCGTCGTCGGCCTCGGAACGCAGGTCAAGGGGCATATCGAACGACGCTTTTCGACCGTCTGGGATTCGCCGGGGCCGCGTTTGCGTGAGTACGTCGAATCGTTGCGGGCGATCTGGGATACATGGCAGCATGGGACACCGCTGCGCTATCAGGGCAGGTTCTACAACTTCACGCTGATGACGCCGGAGTTCTCGCCGCCGCCCTCCGACTACCCACCACCGAAGGTCCACATCGCCGCCGTCAATGCCTACAACATCCGATTGGCGGGCGAACTCTGCGACGGGCTGCGCGTCCACCCGTTCTCGACGCCCGAGTACACCCGCGATGTCATCTGGCCGAACGTCCGCGCCGGGGTCGAAAAGGCTGGTCGGTCACTCGACGACTTCGAGATGATCGGAACCGGGTTCATCGCGACCGGCCCGGACGACGAAGCCGTCCAGAAAGCACGCGAAAACGTCCGCTACCGGATCGCGTTCTACGCGTCGACCCGCACCTACCTGCCGGTCCTCGAACACCACGGCTGGCAGGACATCAACCCGAGGTTGCGCGACCTAATCGCCGAGAACCGTTGGGTCGACCTGCCGACCGCCGTCCCCGACGACGTGCTCGACGGCTTCTGCATCAGCGGGACGTACGACACAATTGTGAGCCAGATCGACGCCCGGCTCAGCGGCCTGGTCGATACGATCTCGCTCGGGATACCGAAACACGTCGATGACCGATTCATGGCAGTCATGGACGGCGTCCGCGAATTGCCGGGCTCGACACGAAAACGCATCAATGATCTCCGGTAGGGGCGATGGCCGCAGCCTCGCCCTGCCCTGACGGGACGAATATCGAGTAGGGAGAGAGTCCAGTGAGTGACGAACGAGAACAGATGGGGGCCAATCTCGCCCACTGGGACGAGGCGGCAGGGATTCATCCGACGACCGAGTTCTACGACGTTCCCGGCTTCAAACGCGACAAGCGGCCACTCGACGACCTGGTTCTCTCGCAGATAGGCGATGTCACGGGACAGTCGGTTCTCCACCTGCAATGCCACTTCGGGATGGACACGATCCGTTTCGCCTGGCTTGGAGCGACGGCGACCGGCGTCGACTTTTCACCCGTGGCGATTCAGACAGCACGCGAACTGGCTACCGAGGTCGGTGCCGATGTCCGCTTCATCGAGTCAAACATCTATGACGTGCCGGAGGTTCTGGACGAACAATTCGACCTCGTCTTCACGTCATACGGGACGATCTGCTGGCTGCCGGACATCCGCGACTGGGCAAACATCGTCGCTCGCTACGTCAAACCGGGCGGTCGGTTCGTCATCATCGACGCGCATCCAGCCGCATTCCCGCTCAACGACGAAGACCCGGACGGTCTCAGCATCCGCTACCCGTACTTCCGGCAGGCCGAGCCGCTTACATTCGAGTACGACGGCACCTATGCCGACGAGAGCGCGAACTTGACCAACCGCCGCACCTACGAGTGGAACCATCCGCTCGGCGAGATCATCACCGCCCTGATCGACGCCGGCCTGACGATCGAGCACGTCGGTGAATACGAATACTGCGCCTGGAAGTACGTGCCGTTCATGGTCAAGGACGGCCCCGACTTCTGGCGTCTGCCGCCTGAGTATCCATCGCTGCCGTTCATGTTCTCGCTGCGAGCGAGGAAGTAACCGCTCCCCGACATTGCAGCATCGACTTAAATGCTCCAGCAATTGCGCAACACCGCTGAATCCTTCCATGACCAATTTCCTGTTCAATCTTTGATATGCCGATGAGAGACTTTAGTCGTCTCGACCTCACCGACACTCTGGAGCGGCGTGCAGAAGGCTCGTCCTGCGCATGTGCATTATGCACCGCCGTCCCGCTCGACCAACTTGTACACGGCGGACCGATTTGAGATGGACTACACGAGCCGGAGACATGGTTTCTGCCCGCTGCTCAAAATGGTACGGGCTGTAGAGGGTTGGCAACGTCACGAATCGAAAGCAACGCATGCAGCATACATCTGAGGCATCAGACACGGATCGCGAGCGAAGCCACGAGGCGATGATACGCGAATCCGAACGACGTGAGGCGCACACTCAGTTCAATACGAGCGTCGCGTTCGCCGTGGCGCTTGGCGCAATCGTATTCTTCGTTCGGAGCGACGGGTTGCCGAACGTGATTGATCTCACCCTCTGTTTGATCGCGCTAGCGGCAATCTTGCTTTTCCCAATTGAATCCGTGCTGCAGCTAATCGCGCTTCATGGTACCGGTGTCAGGGTACAGAAATTCGCGATACCGCCCTTTGCGATCCGTCGAGAAGGTAGCCGCCTGAGGATCGCCGGAACTGTCCCGCTGATCGAGACTTCGGCTCGGATTCTCCCGACTAGTTCAACTTTCGATAAGTATGAGGCGACGGAGGTTCGCCTGACGTATGCGGCGGCACTTGGCACGTTTGCAAAGGCAATCGTCCTCAGCATAGCAACGGTCGCCATCGTCCTCGAAACCACAGCCGCGGCAATAATCCCCGGACTCTTCGGCATCTCAGCGCTCTGGACGTTACTAGCGGCCGTCGCGGAGATTCGAGTTATTCCCTTGGCCCAAGAAAGGGAGCGCCGATTCCCAGAGTTTCAGCGAGCCTGGAGAACCATCAATCAGGCAGCCGCTCTATTCGCTGAAGGAACGCGTCCTCGAGATATCGATCCCGCACTCTTCAACGACATGCTGAATACCGTGAAAGAGACCCCGGGATATGTTGTCGGCCGGAAGGTCGTTGCGATGTGCTTACTTGACCGTGGACAGGCCGAGGAAGCACATCGTCTGATCCAGGAGGGGCTCGCATCGTCAGTTCCAATTTTTGCGGGGAAGCATACTGACATAGTGCAATGGGCGGCGTTCAGCGCTGCCCATGTGCGCCGTGACCCAATAGCAGCACGCCAGTTACTTGGAGACAGGGCCGTCAAGAGCGAGACTCGAGACTGGCCATACCTCATCGAAGCGACGATTCGATTGTCTGAGGGGAACCTCATCGGCGCTGAGCAATCAGCGCGAGCGGGCCTTGCGTTGATTCCGAAGACAATGCTGGAGGGTGACGCAGCGTTTCGACACGACTGCCTGGAGGCCATCATCGTTGCGGTGGACCGCTTCTTCGCAGAAGAGTGACCATGCGGGATCACTATTTCGTCCAGAGCGACGTTCGGTCAGATGCTGATTCCACACGACCGTCGCTACAATCGCACGCTCCAAACGAATTCACACTGACCGTTATCGTTGCTAGTCCTGCCCTCCTACGACTGGGGCTCCGGCTCTGCCGAGCCTGCATCCGTGGTCGCCACTGGCGTGAGCATCGACGCAGCTACGAGTTCGGCAATGTCCTTGACCTGGAAGGTCTCTTCGGCATCAACGCCACGGATGCCATCCTCGAACATATTCATGCAGAACGGGCAGGCGGCGGCGACCATCGTCGCGCCGGTGTCGATTGCCTCGCTGATGCGGTTGCGATTGATCCGGCTGCCGCGGGTCTCCTCCATGAACATCCGGCCGCCACCGCCGCCGCAGCAGAACGACTTGTTGCGGTTGCGGGGCATCTCGGTCAGTTCGACGCCTGGTAGCGCGCTGACGACCGAACGGGGCGCGTCGTACTCGCCGTTGTAACGTCCGAGGTAGCAGGGGTCGTGGTAGGTTACTTTGCCCTGGGCGATGGCAGACGCCGGATCGAGCTTGATCCGACCTTCCTCGATCAACTGATTGATGAGTTGCGAGTGGTGGACGACCTCCCACTTGCCGCCGATCTGCGGGTACTCGTTGGCGAAGGTATTGAAGCAGTGCGGGCAGGCGGTGACGATCTTCTTAAACGAGTACTGGTTGAGCGTCTCTACCGTCTGCATCCCCATCATCTGAGCCAGGTATTCGTTGCCCATCCGCTTGGCGGCGTCGCCGTTACAACTCTCCTCCTTGCCGAGGATGGCGAAGTTGATGCCGGCGGTCTGGAGAATCTTCGCCAGCGCCCGCGTCGTCTGCTGGTTGCGCGGGTCGAACGAGCCGATGCAGCCGACGAAGAAGAGCACTTCGACAGCTTCCCCAGCCGCCGCCTTCTCGGCCATCACCGGGACA
>JBGSWU010000531.1:0-4378 GCA_041751795.1 Thermomicrobiales bacterium | reverse complement strand
TAGCGACAAACGCGCGAGCATCACTGGCCGATGCGTCAACGCGATCGCCGTTGCCTCCCCAGTCGAGGACACGCATCAGCGGCAGAGCAATCATGACGACAGCGATGACCGACGAGATGATCCAGACCGCAACCCGAAGGGACGCACCGTGATCGCGGATCTCGTCCTCGTCCACGTTCTCATATGCGTGGTCATGTTCGGTCAGTTGAGCGTCGAATTCGTCTTCCACAAGATCATTATTACGCAGCGCGGCTACTCAAGCCGCAAAACGTCCGCGACCTTCAATCTCGCCGCCTGGCGGGCCGGCAACGCACTCGCGATTGCTGCGACCGCGACGGCTCCGGGCAACAGCAGCGTCATCTGCCATGCCGGTGGGTTGCGGTACCACTCCGGCGCAGCGCCGAACATGTCACTACCGATTACTCCGAACATGCCTTTGAACGTCAGGAGTCCGAGCGGAATGCCGAGCACAGCGGCGATCAACGCCAGCAGTCCAACGTTTGCGGCGACTGTCACAACGACCTGACCCGGGGTCAAACCAACGGCACGGTAGATTCCATAGTCACGCGTTCGTTCCCGCACACTCAGCAACGTCGTCGCAACAAGGTTGATGACACCGATCGCCAGCAGAACGAGGCTCAGACCGTACATCACTGACTTCAACGACTGTATCGCACGGTCTCCCTCGGCCTCGTCAGCGAGCGACCAGATGTCGAGATTGAAGCCCGATCGTTCGAGCAAGGCGGATTCAACGGCCTGATCGTCGGCGTCGTCTGTAACATTCACGAGATATGCGTGCGGCTCAATTTCAGGGACTGCTGCACGAACGGTTTCAAAACTCGTCATTGCGATCCTGCCATCGTCGTCATCATCGAGGTAACGCCCCACGAGTGTCAGCGTCACCGGAACTCCCTCGATCTCGACCTGTAACCTGTCGCCGACCTTCAATCCATATTCCTGAAATAGTCCCCAGGCGGCAACGGCCTCGCCCGGAGCTGCAAACATTCGACCTTCCGGTGTGACATACCCTGCGTCTGCGACCGCGCCACCTGCGACACGAAGGGTGAATCCCGGACGAAAGACAGGCAATCCCGGTGGGGCAGAGGACGTCGCATCGGAAGTTTGCGGATGGATCGCCATCACCTCGGTCCGCGTGTGGAACGAGGAAACTCCCAGGGTCGAGGCAATCAGTTCCTGTACCTCTGCATCGGTGAGCCGGTCTCGCTCGACTCGCAGGTCGAATGGCTCACCCTGTAGTGCAGGGTTGTCCATCACATGTTCGACCGCGTTGACAAGGCCGAGTGAAATCGTGACCGTGACAATCGTCAGCAGCAACGACACGACGGTGATAACCGCGCGCCATGGCCGGGTGAATGCATCCTTCACTCCGAGGACGACTGCCGGACCAAGCCCGAGACGCGCGGCGACCCGAGATAGGCGCGATGGCTTTGCTCGCGGCATCGAAAAACCCGTTGTAATCGCTTGAACCGTCGAAACGCGGCCCCCTCGCCAGGCGGGCAGCAACGTGAACAACGTCACTGTCAACATAACACCAGCAAGAACGAGCAGTGACGCAACTGGTGCAAACGCGGGGCTGGAGGTCGTAGCCATCGACTCGGCCAGTCCGCGGGTGAAGAACGGCGCGATCAGCGTACCAAGTGCGATTCCCATCAATCCAGCTGCGAAGGCGAGTATCAGATGTTCGATGATGAAGACACGGGTAACCTGCCCGGGAGTGAAGCCAACGGCCTTTAACAGCCCGATATCGCGGAACTGCGACAGCACCCGCGCTGAGATGATGTTGGCAACAATCAGTCCAGCAGCCACCAGGGCGAATACGCTGAAGATACTGAGAAAAACCGAATTGACTTCGTTCCAGAAGGCGACATCCTCGCGGACGTCTTCCCAGTCGTCGATGGCAACGGTCGATCCTGGAAACATCCCGAACGCCTGGCGAACGATGTTCTGGGTCTGATCGGGGTCCACAGTGCGAACGCTGAAGCTCCAGTACCACCGGTTACGTTCCGGTTCGATCGCGAGCAAGCCAGCCTCATCAACGTACGCGCGCGGCGGCCATCCCGGATAGGGCCCACGCCATGGGCTGATCGCGAGGCCGACGACCGTCATGTCCGTTGGTCCAGCAGGCGCCTGTACCGTTATCGTGTCGCCGACATCGATGTCGAAATCGCGAGCAAGGGCGCGATCGATGACGGTTTCGCTGGGTCCAGTCAGCCAACGCCCGTCAGTAACAAGCGGTCGACTGATTTCCGGCTGCACCGAGGTCAGCGTGCTCACACTCAGACGCTGATTCGCTCCATCGACAATCAACGATGCACCGCTGAATCCCGGGAACGGGCCGTCTGTCCTTGCGACGCCATCCAGACGAGCGATTCTCGACAAATCGGCGATGGGAGTCCGATCGTCATCCGCCCAGCTGAAGAACGTGAGATGCGCTCCGTTGGCCCGGTCGAACGCCCGTTCCCACGGGTCAGCCGCACTGGCGCGAACGACGAGTGAGAGTGTCAAGGTCGCGGCAGCTGCGCTGAGGATTACGAAGATCAACAGATGCTGGACAACGTTGCTACGTAGATCAGCCAGTACCTTCGCGAAGATGGCACGATTCATCGTTACGCCTCCAACCGGATCATCCGCGATAGCACCTGCGACATGTCGGAACTCTCAACGAGGCGCGTGTCATCGACGATCAGGCCATCGCGCATCGTGATGACCCGGTCAGCGATGCTGGCGACGCGCGCATCATGCGTCACGAGCAGAATCGTCTGACCGTCACCATGCAGGCGCCGGAGCAGGGAAAGAACTTCTCGCGCACTCTCACTGTCGAGGTTGCCAGTCGGCTCGTCGGCAAGGAGCAATGTCGGTTTGTTGACCAGCGCTCGCGCGATCGCCACACGCTGTTGCTGGCCACCAGACAAGCGCGACGGAACGACATCGGCCTTGTGGCCAATGCCGAGCTCGTCCAGCAACGCCTGACGTCGCAACCTCGCGTCCGACTGTGACGTCCCGATCAGCAGTGCAGGTAGTTCAACGTTATCCCCGGCGGTCAGGTTGCCGATCAGGTTGAAGAACTGGAAGACAAATCCGATCCCACGGCGTCGAAGGATTGACCACTTCGCCTCACTCAACCGATCAACTCGTTGCCCTGCAAGAAACAGCTCGCCGGAACTTGGACGATCCAGGCCACCGAGAAGATGCAGCAGCGTGGACTTTCCACAGCCGCTTGGTCCCATGATCGCGGTGAATGAGCCAGGTTCGAGGGCGAGATCGACACCACGAAGCGCCGATACCTGAACGTCACCGGACACGAAAGTCCGGGTCAGCCCACGTGCGTCGAGAACAAAATCCTCAGCCATGTTCGGCTCCTTAGGTCAGCCGCTGCTCGCACACGTCGAGCCATTTCAGATCGGCTTCAAGATGGAAGATGGCGCCTTCGATGAGGAGCGCCGCAGATGTCTGGTTTTCATCGTGGAGTTGCTGTCGCAACAGCAGGCCATTGAGATCACGCAACGACTGGAGGTAGTCGCGTCTCTGGCGAGCTATCAGTGTTCGAGGGTCGGTTCCACAATTGAGTGCCGCAACTCCCGGCAACCGCGCCAGCACGAGTTTCGTGAAGAACTCGTCCTTCAACCGCGGTCCTGTGACCGGCTCCTCCAGCCACCGGCGTACTTCGTCCCGCCCTGCATCAGTCAGTTCATACACCCGCTTGTCAGGACGCCCCGCCTGTTGGACATGTGAACTGACGACGAGACCGTCCCGCTCAAGTCGACCAAGCGTGGTGTAAATCTGCCCGATGTTGAGCGGTGGCCAGGCATCCCCGAACGTCTGCTCAACCGCATGCTTCAGTTCGTACCCGTGCGCCGTCCCCTCCGCCAGCAACGCCAACAGCGTGTTTCTCATCGTGAATTCGCTTCTGAATCAGTTATATACTTGATATGCATACTCAGTATGTAACAGATATAGAGTAGCCTGTCAAGCCTTTACGATTCGCGCACCACCAGTATGATGACGTGCCGACCGTGGAAGAGTGGGTGAGCATCCGGAAACGGCTCAATCTTCAAGCGTATGCATGCCATTGTGATGTACGGTCCAGTTGACAACGACGACAGGACATTCGCTGCTCTGGGAAGGGCGCTGGAGGTGGAGAATCGGTGACGATACAGGGGATGATCTTCGACTTCGACGGGACGCTGGCAGACACGATGTCACTTTGTTGCACCGCGTTTCGGGAAGTGTTGTCGGAGAGGTTCGGTCGGCATTACTCGGACTCCGAAATCATTGCGCTGTTCGGCCCGAACGAGGTTGGGATCTTTCAACGAATCGCAGGCGATCAGTGGGAAGCATGTCTGAATGCCTTCCTCAC
>JBGSWU010000530.1:0-3329 GCA_041751795.1 Thermomicrobiales bacterium | reverse complement strand
ACCGTGTCATCGTCTCGTTGCTGCGCTCATGTGGGCGTTGCTTCTATTGTCAGAGTGGCTCGCCAAACCACTGCGAGGCGGTCTTCGCGCTGCAACATGAGACACGGCTGCACACCCGCGACGGTGTGCCGGTCGTCCAGGGGGTCAACGTCGGGGCCTTCGCCGAGCAAGTCGTCGTCGATCAGTCGCAACTCGTGAAGGTGCCGGAGGGTGTCCCGCTGGAAAGCGTCGCGCTGCTGGCCTGCGGCGTCATTACCGGGCTGGGCGCAGTCGTCAACACGGCCCAGGTGCCGACCGGCAGCAGCGTCGTCGTGATCGGGACCGGTGGGGTTGGCATGAACGCCATCCAGGGCGCACGGCTATCGGGCGCGTACCCGATCATCGCCGTCGATGTCCTCGATGGCAAGCTGGAGGACGCGCGTGGTTTCGGCGCGACCCACGGCGTCAACGCGACGCAGCCGGACGCTGCCGAGGCCGTGCGCAAGATCAGCGGCCCGCGCGGCGTGGACTACGTGTTCGTCACCGTCGGCAGCGCCCAGGCAGCCGAACTTGGCCTGGGGCTGGTCCGCGACGAGGGTACGCTCGTCCTGGTTGGTATGCCGCCGACCGGTGTCAACCTATCGCTGCCGGTCTTCGAGACGGTCTTCCGCAGCGTGCGCATCCTCGGCAGCAAGATGGGCGGGACGCGGTTGTCGGTCGATGTCCCACGGTTGCTGGACCTGTATCAGGGCGGGCAGTTGCAACTGGACGAACTTATCACCGAACGCTACCCGCTGGAACAGATCAATGAAGCGATCGCCTCGGTCGAGCGCGGCGAGGCGTTACGTCACGTCATCATGATGTAGGCAGGCAGATCGCGCCACGTCCGCCGGGCTGTTCGATTTCGTGGCGATCGCACGGATACCCCATCTCGTAGGGACTTTTCTCAGATCGGTCCGCGGCCCGCAGGCCGACGCGTTACACCGTGCGCCATCGACCAGGGAACACACGTTTGCGCCCGTGTGGGCGCCTACCCACATCGACTTGTCGGCCTGCGGGCGCGGACTACACACCACCCCGGCTGACCGTGCGATTCGGGCGTCGGTGTCACGGCTGAGGACCCAAACCACCCGCTGACGCTCACGACAAACCAACTGAGGCATGGGATACTGCGCCCGGTGCAGCCAGCGACGAATGGTCCGACGTGGTCCCTGATGCTGGGTCAGGGCAGCCACCTGCCGTTGGGCTGCATGAAGCGAGATCGGGAGGGCCTGTCTCTCGAATTCCGGGTTCGGAGGCTGGCACCCAGGGGAGGACATGAGTGGGGAAGCGTAGCGTCTGGACGATCGACAAGACCGAGGCCGTGTCGCGCGATGGGATGGTTGCTGCGATGCAACCCCTGGCGGCTGAAGCAGGCGCTGAGATTCTGCGCCGGGGTGGAAATGCCATCGATGCCGCCGTCGCGACGGCGCTGGCAGTCGGTGTCGTCGAGCCATTCATGAGCGGCCTTGGCGGTATTGCCTTCATGACCTATCGCGATGCATCGACCGGCGAAACGATCGGTCTCGACGGCAGCACCGTCCTGCCACGGGCGATCCGACCCGAGATGTTCGAGGTCCTTCCTGATGGTGGACGATCCGGTGTCTATGGCTGGAAGATGACAAAGGACGACGCTGCCAACACCGGCTGGCTGACGCCCGGTGTGCCAGGCATGCCGGCCCTGATCGGCGAAGCGCATAGCCGCTACGGTCGCCTGCCCTGGAAGGACGTTGTCCAGCCAGCGATCAAACTGGCGGACGAGGGCTACGAGTTCAACCACTACATCGCGATGATGACGTCCGCGAGTTACGAGCGGCTGGGGCAGTTCCCTGAGAGCAAGAAAACGTTCTTCAAGCCGAACGGCGCGCCGTACGCACCGGCGATTGCTGGCCCTGGCGACCTGTTTGTCCAGAAGGACCTGGCGCGGACGCTCCGGCTGGTTGCGGAACACGGGCCGGATGTTATCTACCGTGGTGAGATCGCCCGGATGATCGCGGACGACATGGCCCGCAACGGTGGACTGATCACGATGGACGACCTCGCTGACCATCAGACTCTCAACTTCGAGCCACACGCGATGGACTACCGTGGCTACCAGATCTACGGCCAACTCCCGAACAACGGCTATCCGACGGTCCTTGAAGCGTTGCAGATTCTCGAAGGCTTCGACGTTGCCGCGATGGGTTTCCAGTCCATTGAGGCGCTGCATGTCATCATCGAATCGCTCCGGCGCGCGTTTGTCGACCGGCTGCGCTACCTCGGTGACGCTGCTTTGATGCCGGTTCCGATGCAGGGGATCATCTCGCGCGAGTACGCGGCGGAACGCCGGGCGTCGATCGATGAACAGCGGGCGACGCCGGACGCGGAAGCTGGCGATCCGTGGGCGTATGACCCGAGTGATCGCGGCTGGCGTCCCGAGCGTGACAGTGGTGCCGGGGAGGGCCAGACGACGCACATCTCCGTCATTGACCGTGACCACAACATGGTCTCGCTGACCTCGACACTGGGTGGCAACTTCGGCTCCAGAGTCGTGATCAAGGGAACCGGGATCACGCTGAACAACGCGACGATGTGGTTCGACCCGGAACCAGGCTCCGTCACCTCGATCGGCCCCGGCAAGCGCACGATGTCGGCCGCCTCGCAGATCTTGATGCTCAAAGACGGCAAGCCCTTCGCGGCCATCGGATCTCCGGGCGGGCGGCGTGTGATCTCGGCGGTCTACCAGATCGTCTCCAACATGATCGACTACGGAATGAGCGTGCAACAGGCTATCTCTGCGCCGCGTATCCATACTGAAGGGCGGGCAACCGAGGTCTCGACGCGCATCCCGGATGCAGTCCGTGACGCGTTGCGGGAGCTGGGTCACGAGGTTGTGGAGCGTGAAGAAAGCCTCTCGTCCGCCTTCTTCGCGCGGCCAAATGGTGTGATGATTAACCCGGAGACCGGCGATCTCCACGGTGGGGTGTTCCCATACACACCGGCGACTGCCGTCGGGGTGTAGAGCGGCTCGGGATGCAACCGTTGTGACAACCACTCCAGCGCGTTGGTCGCCTGCTACGATGTCCTGATGTGCCGCTACGACAGGAGGAGGCACCCTTGACTGACACGTTGCGCGTCGCGGTCCTCGGCGCCGGACGCTGGGCGCAGACGGCACACATTCCCGGCTGGCAGCGTGACCCGCGCTGCGAGATCGTCGTTATCTGCGACCCTGTCGAGGACCGCGCCCGCGACTTCGCGCAGGAGTTCGGTATCCCCGAGCACACCCGCGACTGGCAGGCGGTCGTTGGGCGGGACGACATCGACATCGTCGA
>JBGSWU010000529.1:0-10999 GCA_041751795.1 Thermomicrobiales bacterium | reverse complement strand
GACCGGTAGCGAAAGTGCCCTCATCTCCGCAACGCATTTTGGGGCGGCAGGTGTTAGCTGGACGCTGCTCATTATTCTCGCGCTGGCGACGGCTGCCGAGTCCGTTCCGCGAACGACGACAATCGTCAGCGGCAATCAGCTCACTATTCGTGAGGCCGCCCGCGACTTTCTGCGGGTGATGAAGCCGGGAATCATCGTCCTCCTGCTGATTACGACGGTTGGGGCAATGCTCGTTGCCGGGCCATGGCCATCGATCTGGCTTGTGCTGGCGACAATGCTCGGTGGTGCGCTTGCGTCCGGTGGCGCAAGCGCCCTCAACTGCTACATTGACCGAGACATTGATCCGGTCATGGCGCGAACGCGAAAGCGCCCGTTGCCAACCGGACGATTGACGCCAACCCAGGTCCGCAACTTCGGATTGATCCTCTCCGTAATCGCCGTCATCGAACTCTGGATCCTCGTCAATCCCCTCGCAGCAATGCTGGCGCTGGCGGGTAACGTGTTTTATGTCGTGATCTACACAAACTGGCTCAAACGCGCGACGCCGCAGAATATCGTCATCGGCGGTGCGGCTGGTGCATTTCCGCCCCTCGTTGGCTGGGCTGCAGTGACCGGATCGTTGTCGCTACCGGCGATTCTGCTGTTTGCGATCATCTTCTACTGGACGCCGCCACATTTCTGGAGTCTGGCGCTGCTCAAGGCACGTGATTACGAACGCGCTGGTATTCCGATGCTGCCAGTGACCCACGGCGCCCAGTACACCCGGAAGATGATCCTGCTGTATGCCATTCTCCTCGTCGGGATCACAATGATCGTCGTCCCTGCCGGTGGCGCTGGATGGCTTTACCTGGCGCTGGCGGTCGTTCTCGGCTCGATCTTCGTCGGAATGGCCGCGAAGATGTACGTCGAAGGAACGTCGCGCCTCGCCTGGCGACTCTTCAAGTTCTCCAACTACTATCTGACGCTGATTCTCGCGGCGATGGTCCTCGATCGAACGATCTAGCATCCGATCCTGACGGTTATCCGAAGCGCCAGACCAGCAACGGCACGAGCATTTCTTCGGGCGTGAGTGAGCCATGCGCGCCGAGACTTGGCGTGCGCAGAGGGCGGGACGATTGGAACGGAAATGACGCTGGGCCACGAGCCAACAGCAACGTGTCACCGATCCGCTCGTATACATCCGGGTGATGGGTTGGCGGTCCAAAAAGTCCGGCCTCGATCGCGTCACGCGTGTCGAGAATCGCCGCCTGATCGCCAAGCGCATCACGGAGATGTAAGCGAGTTCCCGGCTCTCGCAACGATAGACCAACGGCGCGCCGTTCTCCCGTCGCAGGTCGCCGCCAGGCTCCGGTCAGGGAATTAAGATCGTTGATCGTCGTGACCCTCGCTTCTGGAATGTCCGCAAGTCCATGGTCGGCGGTCAGAATCACCGCGACATCGTCACCGAGCGCTGCAATCGGTTCTAGCAGGTGACGACGCAACGTATAGGCAAGCACGTCGATTTCGACGGCTACCACGTCGCTCGTCGCGCCATGGGTGTGACCGAGCATGTCCACCCCTGCCCAGTACGCGAACACGAACCGGCGACCGGGCTTTTCGACCTCCTGCCGGACCAGAGCTGCCAGTTCGCCTGGTGATCGGTGGCCCGAGTACGCAGTCGTCCCGGAATGAACCTGGGTCAATGGCGATCGTTCGTACTCCTTGTGGGACACGACAACGCAGTCGATCGCCTGTTGACGCAACGTCTCGTAGATCGTTGGGACAGGGATAAAGTTCGGCGGGTCAAGAACTGTCGCATCGAAATGACCGCCGTCAACCGGCTGAAAGCGAACGAGATTCACGACACGACCCAGCGCGGGGAGAAAAAGCGTATACCCAGCCATTCCATGGCGACCTGGTCCAACACCGGTCTGCAGGCTGGTTAGCGCTGCAGCAGTCGACGACGGGAAAACGGAGGTGATCGTTGAGGAGTGAAACGACTCGCCTGCAACCCGGCTCAGCGCCATTCCGCGCCGGGCATGTGCTACCGCGCTGTAGCCGTCGACAACGAGCATGACGATAACGCGAGCGTTCGCGAGCATTGCCGAATCGAGGATCGAATCATGCAGCGTCGGCAGCATGTCCGCTGTCGCACCGAACGCCTGAATAATCGACGCCGGGACGTTGGCGACACTGCCGCCTGCATACGCTGGAAGGACAGCATCGCGCCAGTCAACGGACTCGGCGAACCAACGCGCCAGTCCAGTATCAGGCGTGGGGATGTCGGCGAATGGCGGAGACGTCAGAGTCCCTTACGGTCGCGAGATGCCCAGGGCGGTCGGGTGGTCCGCTCGCCAGGAACAGGAATCTGGTTGCGAACACGTGTCCGCTCGGCAGATTCGCCGCAGCCCGGAACGGTGCACTTGAACATCAACGTGTAGGTCTGTGTTTCCTGATCGGAATAGCGCGCTGGCTTACCGAGTTTCTTGTACAATTCCATTTCGGTTTTGTGGTCGGGGCAAAGCGGCACGTCATCCTGCGGCGGCATATCGCCCCGAATCCACTGGATCATCTTCGCGACCATCTTGTCTCCCGAGCCGATCAACCAGCTAATTCATCAGGTATCAGCATACCAAGATGTGAGACGGCGGGAACCGGGAACCGGGAGTTGCCTGGTAGTACGCTCGTTGATCAAGCCGCACCGCCCTAAGTCCCCGATTCCCGTTCCCCAACCTACGCCACCGACAGCATGCGCTCCAGCGCAACCAGCGACCAGCGTTTCGTCTCATCGTCAACGGTAATCGTGTTGACGACGTCGCCATTTGCGAGATGCTCCAGGACCCAAAGGACATAGGCGGGGTGAACCCGATACATCGTGCTGCACGGGCAGATGACTGGATCGAGGCAAGTAATCATCTTGTCCGGATGTTCGGCGTCCAATCGCTTCACAAGATTGATTTCGGTCCCGACGGCCCAGTTGCTCCCCTCTGGAGCATTGCGGATCGTGTCGATGATGAACTCGGTCGAGCCGTCCATGTCAGCGGCTTCGACAACTTCAAGTCGGCACTCGGGGTGGACGATGACATTGACGCTCGGATCGTCTTGCCGTGCCTTCGCGATCTGCTCGACGCTGAACCGCGCGTGAACCGAGCAGTACCCCTTCCAGAGGATGAGTTTGGCGTTTTGAAGTTGCTCTGGCGTGTTGCCGCCCAGCGGCTTGAACGGGTCCCAGACAACCATCTTGTCCTGCGGGATGCCGTGCTTGACACCTGTGTTGCGACCGAGATGCTCATCAGGGAAGAAGAGAATTCGCTCACCACGCTCGAATGCCCAGTCGAACGTCTTTGAGGCATTTGACGACGTGCAGACGATGCCGCCGTTCTCGCCAGTGAACGACTTAAGGCTCGCAGCCGAGTTCATGTACGTGATCGGAACGACTTCGCTGATACCGAGTTCATGCAGCGCGTCCCAGGCATCAACGACATCGCCGATCTTGGCCATATCAGCCATCGAGCAGCCTG
Organism: Thermomicrobiales bacterium; assembly: GCA_041751795.1. GTDB lineage: Bacteria > Chloroflexota > Chloroflexia > Thermomicrobiales > CFX8 > JBBECJ01. The sequence goes on along the minus strand of JBGSWU010000529.1, from coordinate 7,499 downwards.
CTTCGAGGTTCGGCAGAATCACCTGCTGGTGAGGCTTGCGGAGAATGTCGGCGCTTTCCGCCATGAAGTGAACGCCACAGAAGAGGATGAAATCGGCTTCAGAACGAGAAGCAGCCTGCTGCGAGAGTTTGTACGAGTCGCCGCGAAAATCGGCGAACTGAACGACTTCCTCGCGTTGGTAATGGTGCCCGAGAATCACCAGTCGATCGCCCAGTTGACGGCGATACTCCCAGGTCATTGCCTCGCGCTCATCCTGCGGCATTGTGAAGTACTCGCGTGGAATCTTCGGCTGATGCTGCGGAGTCACACCATATCGACGCAGGAGATCGTATGCCCCTGTGCCCTCTTCCGGGACGCAACTCGCCTGCTCTTCAACAATCATCGGCACTGAGCGCACGCCCGGGACGACCAATGAGACTGGCATCGTGTTTCATCACTTTCATTCACACGGAACGATCCACGCACCTTCGCGCAGCCTTCCGCAACGGCGTTAGTGTAACACTGACACTTATTAGGTGTCAATATGACACGAGTTGCAAAGCCGCCGTCGCTTGAGTACCCGCGACATACGACCCGTGTTACCCTGTCGCCGGCACAAATACGGAGGATGGGCGGAGGCTGACGATGGTGAACCTGGGCCGATCGACGCGTCGTGAGGCGCGGTTGGTCGAGCCTGCCGTCGAGCCAATCGTCGCCGCGCCGATCGAAGCGGATGGAATGCTCTATTCGCTGAAGGCCTTCCGGCCATTTCGCCTGCTGTTCATGGGGACACTCGCGACGAACTCGGCGTTCTGGATGTATCAGATCGCCGTCGGCTGGCTCGCGCTGCAAAAGACTGACTCACCGTTGTTTGTGGGGTTGACGGGATTCGCAGGTGGCATCCCGCTGCTCTTCCTCGCGCTACCTGCCGGCGTGGTAATCGATCGAATCGACCGGCGCAAGATTCTCATGACAGCACAGGTCGGCGTGATGACCGTCGCCGGACTCTTCGCGCTTCTCGTCGGCACCGATCTGATCCAACGCTGGTCGATCCTCCTCCTCGCGGGAATGTATGGCGTCGTGATGTCCTTCGTGTTTCCAACCCGAAACGCAATCGTCCCAGCGCTCGTTGACCGGCCTGCACTAGCAAACGCGGTGGCACTTAACGCCGCCGGTCAGAACGCGACTCGTGTCGTCGGTCCGTCGCTGGCCGGGTTACTCATTGCTGTCATCGGGATATCCGGCACGTTCGCCATTGCAGCAACGATGCAGATCCTCGCCCTCTACTGGACAGCGCAATTGCCATCCAGTGCATCGGAAAAGTCAGCGCGCGGAGGAACACTATGGACCAGCTTGACGCTCGGTCTGCGTGTTGTTGCACGAGACCCATTCCTGATCGGCCTGATCCTCCTTGCGACAGCGACAACCGTCCTGATCATGCCCTATATCAACCTGATGCCGGTTTTTGCCCGCGACGAACTCGGTCTAGGCTCAACCGGCCTTGGTGTGTTGATGGCGAGTACTGGCCTTGGTTCAGTTGCCGGCGCACTATCGATTGCCCGCTATCGGAAGTTGGCGACCTGGCCGGGGATCCAGATCATTACTGCTGGCGGCTTTGGAGGATTCGTCCTAATATTCGCGATCACGCCGTCGATGATTCTTGCTACCCTCATCCTGTTTGTGGCTGGACTGATGAGTGCGGCTTACATGGCAATCAACCAGACCGTTCTCCAACTCAAAGTCGAGGACGACGTCCGTGGCCGGGTACTCTCGATCTATCTGCTCACCTGGGGCATGCTGCCGCTCGGCCAACTGCCGCTCGGCGCACTCGCCGACCGGTTCGGCGCTCCGGCGGCAACTGCCATTGCCTGCGCGGTCGCGCTCGGGATCGTTGCACTCCTCGCGATACGTTTCCCATCATTACGCAAATAACCATATACACATATCAGAACATCACCGCAATCCTTTGCCTAAACTGACGCATGTATCTTGCATCACGAACGGATCCTGCTATATTGATCCCTATCTTCGCATCGCCAAAGCAGGGATAGACAGTGTTGCGAAGATGAAGCGTCTGCTTGTCATATCTGGCCCACCAACATGTCGTATCAACGGAATTGGGAAACGCAGCGACACGCTGCTCTGGAACTGAAGCAGCGCGTCAACGTGCCGGTGTCCTGACCGCCCGCCTGGGGCGATCAGTTCGCGTTCGTACACACGGTATCGCTGTGTGGCACTCGGCGTTCCCCGGTAACGAAAGAGGGAGGCAGCTCAACACATCTGGTGATGACGAGCCAACAGTCTTTCGAACGCAATGGGATAGTTTGTGGAAGGACGACTCCGATGGCTTCAACAATCGATCAGTTCGAACAGTTTCGCGACGATATCCTGTCCAAACGGCTCGGTCGCCGCGACGTTCTCAAGCGCGCGATGGCGCTTGGGCTCACTGCCCCGGTGATTGCTGGGCTCCTGGCAGCGTGCGGTAGCGACGATGACGATGACGACGACGAACCAACAGTGCCAGCGGCAGCTCCTACGACCGCACCGGCAGCAGCACCGACGGCGACCGAAGCGGCAGATGGCGCGACCCCTGAGGCATCTCCAACATTTGCCAGCGCTGCGACGCCACCCAGCGAGCCAACTGCGACAACCGGAACCACCGAACCAGCCGGTGAAGCAGGCGGCCAGGGACTCGTCAGACTGCTCTGGTGGCAGGCTCCAACGATCCTCAACAATCATCTTGCTCAGGGTGGCAAGGACTACGACGCCTCGCACATCTGCCTTGAACCATTGGCAGATTATGACAACGACGCCAATCTCGTCCCGTTCCTGGCGGCTGAAATCCCCTCACTTGAGAACGGCGCGGTCGCTGAGGACGGCACGAGCGTAACCTGGACACTTCGCGAGGGTGTCACATGGCACGATGGTGAACCGTTCACTTCGAAGGACGTCAAGTTCACGTTTGAATTCGCAACCCATCCGGACGCAGCAACGACGTCGTCGGCCAACTACGCGACGATCGAATCGATCGATACACCGGACGACTACACCGTCGTCATCAATTTCAGCCAGCCAACACCGAACTGGTTCACTCCTTTTACCAGAATCTATGGCTACATCATTCCGGAACACATTCTGAAAGACTTCGTCGGCGCAGAAGCGGTCAATGCGCCGTTCAATTTGTCGCCGATCGGCACGGGGCCGTATGTGGTCAAGGAATTTCGTCCAGGCGATGTCGTGCTGTTCGAACGTTACGACGGCTATTGGGATCCGGGGAAACCACACTTCGATGAAGTTGAAATGAAGGGCGGCGGTGACGCCGCATCGGCAGCTCGCGCGGCACTCGTGTCCGGAGAAGTCGACTGGGCCTGGAATCTGCAGGTAGAAGCCAAGGTTCTCGAAGAAATGGCGTCGTCCGGCAGCGGCGAATTGTTGTCGATACCGGGTCCCGGTTGCGAACGCATTATGATCAACTTCACCGACCCGGATGTCGAGGTAGACGGCGAACGGTCACATATCAGCAAGCCCCATCCGTTCCTGTCGGACCTCGCCGCACGCCAGGCGCTTACCTATGTACCGGACCGCGACACTGTTGCCGGTGAACTCTACGGCGTGGCCGGTCAGCCGACGTCGAACGTCATCACTGCTCCACCACGCTTCGTCTCACCAAATACGTCATACGAGTTCAACCTCGACAAAGCGGCGGAAATGCTCGATGCTGCTGGCTGGACGCTCGACGGTGGCCAACGAGCGAAAGACGGCTACAAGGTCGACATGATCTACCAGACATCGACCAACACCGTCCGCCAGAAGACCCAGGAGATCGTCAAGCAGGCGCTCGAATCGATCGGCATCCCAACCGAGATCAAAGCGATTGATGCCGCCGTCTACTTCTCGTCAGACGCCGGAAACCCTGACACCTACGCCCACTTCTACGCCGATATCGAGATGTTTACGAACTCGGGGGATCCATTTCCGCTGAACTACATGAGCTTTTATTCGTCGATAGACCCGGCGAATATCGCTCAGCAGTCCAACGGCTGGGCAGGCCGCAACGTCTACCGCTGGGTCAACGAGGAGTTCAATGCTCTCTTCGAACAGGCGAAGACCGAGATCGATCCTGATACACAGGCCGAGCTGTTTATCGGGATGAACGACTTGATCATCAACGACGTCTGCGAGATTCCGCTCGTCCATCGCGCCAGCGTTTCAGCCCACTCGGCGGACCTGATCGACTTCCAACCTTCCGGTTGGGCGTCCGACACCTGGTCGATCAAGCACTGGCGTCGGTCGTAGCCGCCGGATACGCATTGAGAACATCGCCCGGGCTCTGTGTCCGGGCCACGTCTTGCATCCGCCACACGATCTCTGGCGTACATCCGAATAGAGGCTTCAGCAGGGACAACCAGAACATTCGCGAGCGCATCACAGACCGACATGAAGGGATACGCCGGGTTTTGCACCCGACGTCATTTCTGGTATCGTCTGCGAGGTTTCACGAACAAACTGATGGTTCCGGCTGAGTCTCTGGACGAAGCCCTTCGATATTTGGTCCGGCCTGCCGCTGGCGCTGGAATAAAGCGCGATAGCGGAATCGTTACCTTCCTGGGCCGGAAACGCGCAGCAGCAGCATCATCGCTCGCGATGCCTACGCTGGAGCGTTCCCGACGAGCAGTCGCGCCCGCGTCTGTGTCGTTGGGGTGGCGAGTGCGTGCGCACGCCCAGTGTGACATGCCGTGCCACGACGAGTTGTCGCGCTGGATCGCCTCGCGAGTGTGTCGCATTCGCACCGGCAGCGGCAGCATTGGGGTGTGAGGACTTTCAGAAAGGGAGTTAAGTTGACACTAAACGAATCCTCAAAAATCGACCTTCTCAGGAATCAGATCCTGAACGGGCAACTCAGCCGCCGGTCAGTCCTGAAGCGTGCGATGGCGATGGGCCTCAGCGCCCCGGTCATTGCCGGATTGCTGGCCGCCTGCGGTGGCGATGACGACGACGATACACCTGCCGCGACAAATACAACGGGAACGTCCGCAGGGCAGCCGACAACAGCTGCTGGCGACCCAACTGCCACGACCGGTAGCAGCACAGGCACTGACGCGTCTCCGACCACTGGCGGCACAAGCACTGAGCCGACAGCGACGACAGCTTCTGCTCCGCCAAGCGAAGCCGGTGGCGGCGGATTGCTCAAACTGCTCTGGTGGCAGGCGCCGACGATTCTCAACTCGCACCTGGCTCAGGGCACGAAGGACTATGACGCATCGAGCCTCATTCTTGAATCATTGGCCAACGTGGCCGCCGACGGAAGCCTTGTGCCGCGCCTGGCTGCCGCGATCCCGTCAGTGGAAGACGGAAGTGTCGCAGCCGACGGACTGAGCGTCACCTGGACGTTGCGCGAAGGCGTCACCTGGCACGATGGTGAGCCATTCACTGCCGAGGACGTCGCCTTCACGTACACCTACCTGATCGATGAGGCGACAACGTCAACGACCCAGGGCGCGTACCAGGCGGTCGAATCCGTTGAAGTCATCGATGATCTGACGGTCAAGGTCAATTTCACGGAGCCAAACCCGGCTTGGTTCGGACCATTCGTTGGAACACTCGGCATGATCATTCCTGAGCACGTCATGGCCGACTTCGTTGGTGACAAAGCTCGCGACGCACCGTTCAACCTCGCTCCGGTCGGGACCGGCCCATACAAGATCGTCGACTTCCGCCCCGGTGATGTTGTGCAATATGATCGCAACGAAGAGTACTGGGATGCTGGCAAGCCGTTCTTCGACTCGGTCGAAATGAAGGGTGGCGGCGACGCGACCTCGGCAGCACGTGCAGCACTCGTTTCGGGCGAAGTTGACTTCTCGTGGAATCTTCAGGTTGAAGCCGCAGTCCTCGAGCAGCTTGCCAACGAGGGCGACGGCCTGCTCGTCCCGATCCCAAGCCCGAACGTCGAGCGTATCCTCGTCAACTTTGCCGATCCAGATACTGAAGTGGGCGGCGCTCGATCAGAGCCAACGACGCAGCACCCGTTCCTCCAGTTCAAGGAAGTCCGTGAAGCGCTGACGTTTGCAATCGACCGGGAAACTGTCGCGACCCAACTGTATGGTCCCGCAGGTGATGCGACGACGAACGTCCTCGTTGCACCGGATGCCTTCGTCTCGCCAAACACAAGTGCGACGTTCGATACCGATCAGGCAGCGTCGATGCTCGAAGCGGCAGGCTGGACAGGCTCACCGCGCGCCAAGGACGGCGTTGAGATGAGCATTATCTACCAGACTTCGACGAATCCTGTTCGCCAGAAGACCCAGGAGATCGTCAAGCAGGCGTTTGAATCAATCGGCATCCCGACCGAGATCAAGGCGATTGATGCCGCCGTCTACTTCTCGTCGGACGCTGGTAACCCGGACACGGCCAGCCACTTTTATGCTGACCTCGAGATGTACACCAACGGTCCATCGAGTCCGTACCCGATCTCATACATGACAAGTTGGATCTCGATCGATCCAGCGGTCGACATCTCACAGCAGTCGAACGCCTGGGCCGGAACAAACGAGACTCGGTGGGTCAACGAGGACTTCAACAGTCTCTATCAGCAAGCACAGGTTGAACTCGATCCTGACACTCAGGCCGAGCTTTTCATCGCAATGAACGACCTGATCGTTAACGAGGTCGTCCACATCCCACTGGTTCACCGCGCTTCAGTCGTCGCTCATCGCGCCGACCTCGAGAATGTCGAAGGCTCTGGTTGGGACTCCAACGTCTGGAACATCTCCAATTGGACGCTGTCGGGATAACGATCCCCTACAACTTCGACTCCAGTCACACAGGTCCAGGCGCAATGCCTGGACCTGCTGCATGCATCCGGGTTGCGATTCTTAAACGTTTAACGATGCGGGGACGATATATCAGCAACCTCAACTTGCTAGTGGTTGACGATTCGACATCTGGTATAGTCTGCACGGTTTACCGATCAACGAAAGGGTGTTTCTACGTCGGAATGCGACGGAAGGGACGATTGCGCCAACGGTTGCTGACGGTGTTTCGACACGTCCAGCCGATACTACTGACGCAAACGTGGGTCTGGTTTCCGCTTCTTCGGACGCCAACCATAACCCCAACAGGACAGCGCCGACCGCGCTAGAGAGTCGCCGTGATGTCGCCCTGTTTCCGACTGAATACGTTCCGAACATGTCAATGCGTAATAACCCAGGTGCCGGGCGGCGCGTGCCAACTTCTCAGTGGGGTCGCTGTCCAGCAGAGGTGTGAGGAAGATTGAAGGGTAAAAGAACAATGCAAAACGATAACTCGAAGCTCGATCTCCTACGTGAAGAGATCCTAAACGGCCAACTCAGTCGCCGATCGGTCCTGAAGCGCGCGATGGTGATGGGTCTGAGTGCCCCAGTCATCGCCGGTCTGCTCGCAGCCTGCGGCGACGACGATGACGAAGGTGGCGACGACGCTCCGGATGCCACCAACACGACTGGCAGCGGAAGCCAAGCGACGACGCCTGCTGGCGGCGCGAC
>JBGSWU010000528.1:0-3600 GCA_041751795.1 Thermomicrobiales bacterium | reverse complement strand
TTCGACGATCGCGAGGTCGCGTTGTTACAGCAACTCGCTCCACATCTCTCGTCCGGGATAAAGGCAGGCATCCTCCGGTCACGTGCAGTGACGGAACCAGAAAACGCGAACACTCCTGGAGTGCTGGTGATCGACGATCGTGGACAGGTGGTGAGTCATACGGCGACCGCCGAACAATGGTTGCGAGACATCGATGACCTGGAAGTTGGCTGGATGGAGAGTGGCGGTCTTCCTGCCCCAGTTTGGACAATCGTCGGCGCGTTGCGGCGGGCGTTGCTCCCCTCGACGGATCGTGAACTGAACAGCGCCCCGCGAGTCCGGGTCCAGACGCGGTCAGGCCAGTGGCTGACGATCCACGGCGCGTGGACTAAGTCAGTCGACGGCCATCGGGACGACACGATGGTGATCATCGAGCCGTCGCGGTCGCACGAACTGGCCTGGCTTCGAGCGTCTGCCTACGGGCTAAGCGAACGCGAACGGGCAGTCGTCAACCTCGTCGCGCAGGGTGCCACAACGAGGGAGATATCGAACACTCTCTTCATTTCCGAGAACACGATCCAGGAACACCTGTCGAATGTCTTTGACAAGGTCGGTGTCCGAGGCCGGCGCGCACTCATCCGGCGGTTGTTCTTCGACAATGTGTTCCCGACGTTGGGCGGACCGCCACGATCAGCCTGACGCCATGCGGCGGGTCGCCTTACCGGTCAGACCGCTTCCGGTCGAGGAGCCAACGCTTGTTGAGCTTCGCGACGACGGTGTAGGCAGGGTCGAAGACATTGCCGATTTCGTATTCGATCGTCTGGCCGAGGAGGATCGACGCTGCACGGGTGTCGAGTCCGTAATCGTGATCGAGCCAGCGGACGAGTTCGGTTGTCGACGCCTGGAGCGCTTCGTCGAGCGGACGCGCGTTGCCGAAAGTCATGATGTAGTCGTCGTTTTCCGTTCGCGGCCAGACGATGTTGGTGTTCTTGATGACCGAAACGGTGAACTGGACGTCCATCGAGATTTCGACGCCGGTCCCGACGATCTCGCCGTCACCCTGGACGGCGTGACCATCTCCGATATGAAAGAGCGCGCCATCGACAGCCACCGGGAAGTAGACCGTGACGCCTGCCAGGTGGCCTCGGTAGTCCATGTTGCCGCCGAACACCCCGGATGTCGCAGTTGAAATTGCCTCCCCGTACGGGGGCGCGACGCCGAAGCACCCGATCATCGGCGCCATTGGCACGCTCAGGTTCCCCAGCACCGTTTCGGGTTCGACCAACGTGACGGTTCCTGCCTTGACATCGACGTCCCAGTGACCGGGCATGGGTTCCGGAAGGGTGCGGACGAACTCCGGATCGAGAATTCGTTCGGCGATGAGGGTCGATGTATAGCCGTGGCGACGGCTCGGCGTGATGGAATCCAGCCGTACTGCGAGTGCGTCGCCGCGCTCGGCACCTACTACATAAAATGGTCCGGTCTGCGGGTTACTCCCGCGATGGACGTGTACACCAGCGGCATCGGTCCCCCCGGCGTCGATTGTCTGGGTGATGACCGTGTCACCATCAGCGATCCGCAGGACCGGTTCGTGGCTGCCGATTGTCGAATGATAGTGCGTGGGCGTAAAGCGATGGATCGCCATCGTGATTCCCTTCCCGTTCCAATTGGCCAATCCGAGCAGGATACGGCATACGGGTGGGAACGGGGAGACAGCAGTTGATTCGCACTCCGCCGCAGAGGAAGATGCACGTCACTTTGGCGGTACTAATGAGGAATGTTGCTGGAAGAAAGGCGATTGGGTTGTTTAGGTGGTCGACGAAATTCGTTCGATCATTCGCGCGCGGGAGGCTCGTCGGTCGAAAAGTGGAGTTGGGTGAAGCATTCGGGCGCGTGGTTGTCGATTGAGCCGACGCGGTTCCAGGTCCAGCCGGTGCTGATTTCCTGGCCGAGCAGATTGAGCTTCTGGTACCTGGCGAAGAGCAGCCGCCAGATATCTCCGTCGGATGGCGGCATCGAGCGGCTGTTTGCCAGCCAGGTCATGCCGGACCATGGGAACGCCAGTTCGACGGTCCAGCCACGATCGACATCGCTCGGATCGTTGAGGGTGCCGTCGATCTTCACGGCTGTCTTCAGTCCCGGGAAATTCCAGTCGGGAAACGCCCAGCGCAGGCCGCGTGGATGCGCGCCGCGCCAGAACGTCTTGCCAGCTCGGTCGAAGTTGCCGCCAAACGAGACGCCAGAACCGCCGAAGAGGTCAAATTCTGGGACGTCGAAGCGACCGCCACGCTTGTAGGCATCCTGCCAGATGAAGAAGACCTCGTAGATTGTGTTGAGCGCGTTGAGTTCGAATTCGTAGTAGGTGTCGCCACCGTCGATGAACACTTCGATGTCGTTTTCGTAGAAGACCGGCGAATCCCGCTCAGTCATCTGCGCCTCTATCGCTGGGTCGTCGAGCCAGAATGCGATGTAGAGTGCGTCATCATCCCAGAGAGCGGCAGCGCGGGTATCGAGCAGGGCTGGGCGTCCATTGACGACGTCGACGAAGCGCGGCGAGCGCGGTGCATTCGCCCAGACAGGCTTGGTCAGATCGCCGTCGATCTCGATTGGCTTGGTCGCCCGGTAACAGGTGTAGTGCGCGACCTCGCTTGCGCCGGAGTAGAGATCGTTCATGGATTCATGCTCCTGTGATTTCGGAGTGGTGCCAACGCGGCGCCAGTCTAGCATCGACGGTTCGTCGTCGCTGGCTGTATCCAGCGGACTCACGAGCGGACTGTCGAATGCGATCATTGCCGTGTCTATCCAGGAACTGTTCGATTGCGTTCAGCGTGCACCTGTCATTCAGAAGTGAAGTGTTGTTTGCGGGAAATATGGCCACAGGAAGTGGCGTGCTCCCGCCCTGCCCGAAGATCAACGACGGACACAATGCCGACACGTACGCAGCGACCCGTTAGTAACGATAGAATCCTTCGCCGGATTTCACGCCGAGTTTCCCTTCGGCGATCATCTGCCTCAAGAGTGCTCGTGGGCCATCCGGGATTCCGTCTCGCTCGCTGGCATAGTGCTCCTCGATGTCCAGCACGACATCGAGGCCGACGCGGTCCATGAGTTGGAACGGGCCCATCGTCGCGCCATGCAGCGAGCAGAAGAGGCGATCGACATCGGAAGGATCGGCTACCCCTTCGGCGACGACGGACAATGCCTCGCGCTTGATTGCCGCCCAAACGCGATTGTAGATGAATCCGGTGCTTTCGTTGCGAACGTGGAAGGGTTCGAGTCCGTAGCGCGCCATCATCGTCATCATCAGTTCGATTGCCGATGGATCTGTTTGGCCGCATGACATGATTTCAACGGCGTTCCAGTCGGGTGGCTGATAGAAATGCGCGTTCAGAACCCGTTCCGGTTTCGACACCTCACCAATCAACAAACTGCTCTTCAGAGAAGACGAGTTCGTCGCCAGAATGGCGTCTGCTGGTGCGAGTTCGTCGAGCTCCGCGAATAATCGTTGTTTCAGATCGAGGCGCTCGGGAATCGCTTCAACGACGAGCCACGCCTGACGAACTACGTCTGCCATATCGGTCGTCGTGACCACCGACGTGTTCGATACCGGTAGTGTTGGGG
>JBGSWU010000527.1:0-2261 GCA_041751795.1 Thermomicrobiales bacterium | reverse complement strand
TCGAGGCTGGGGCGAAGTAAGCCATGTGCTGATTTGCGACAGCGCGGACGACAGGTCCACCGTGTCAACGGGAGATCCGAGAATCCACTGTCGCTGCATCAAATCACGTGTCTCCATCGCCGCATATGCTACCGTACCGAGCCAGTAACACGAACGAACGATGGATGATCGCGATGACCGCACGATCCGTTACTTTCATCGAGCGCTTACCTCTGTGGCTGATATCTGGTGGGCGTCGGTCTCTGAACGATGATAATCAATGACGCATATCCCGCCGGTACTGGACGAATCGCTCGCTGAGCGCGTTCTTGACGCGGTCGTTCGCCATGGACGCGTGTCAAAATCGGCTGGCTGGCGCGTGGACATCGCGTCCGGTGGTTCAACCGACCGGACATTTCAGGTGCGTGACCCGTCTGGTGAGCCGTGCCTGACCGTTCGACTCGCCCGTCCCGGATTGGCCGACCGTCTCGCGCATGAGCAGCGCGTCCTTCGCGAGCTCGCGGTGGAAACGACTTCAGTACCGGTTGTGATTGTTGATGTGCCAGTCAGCCCGACGCGCACACCACAGTCGTGGACACCTCGTGAACTCTCCCTCATCGAGGATGATGAGTTGCCGGGGGGATGGCTGCTCATTCACGAACATATGTCAGGGAATCCGGAATCGATCGCTCAGGTTTCGGTGGCAGCCCGCGAACGGTTAGGTGAATGCCTGGCGTGGGTACACGGACATCGACGTGACAGCTACACGATCTGGCCGTCGCTGGAACCGCAGGACGGCACACGGGCTGATGCCTTCCATCGCCGCATCGACTCGCTGCGCAGGTACCAGTCGGCGCAGGGCCGACTCCCCGACGCAACGACGATGATCGACCAACTGTCCCGCGAACCATTGCCGTCGAGTGCAGGATGGCATGAGGGAGACTTCGCCCTCTGCCACGGCGATCTCAGCATTGGGAACGTGCTTTGGAATCGTGATGACGTTGCGCTTATTGACTGGGAGTTCGCCCGCGATGGCGATCCGGCTGAGGATATCGCCTACCTCGCTGCTGAACAGCATCTATCATCAGAACTCATCGCGGACATTGCCGAAGCATACGTTGAAGCCGATGGCGACCCCTGGGCATTCGCGCGCCTGCCTGTCTGGTTGCCGCTGGTGACGCTTGACGCCGCCCTCTGGTGGGCCGACTATCATCTGGAGGCAGGTGCAGATCCCAACGAACACCAGGACGTCATGACGAGGCTCGATCGTGCACGTCGGTACATGCAACGCCGTGGATGAATCGTAACCGACTGACCTTGATTCAGAGGAGGCTGGAATGACTACACATGAGGGCTATGTTCCGTTCAATGGCTATCAGACGTGGTATCGGATCGTCGGCGAGCATTCATCACTGGGGAAACTGCCGTTGCTCTGCCTGCATGGAGGACCCGGTGCTCCGTCGTACTACCTCGATCCGCTGGCACGGATGGCGGAGACTGGTCGACAGGTGATCTTCTACGATCAACTTGGCTGTGGACGGTCCGATCAGCCAAGTAATCCGGCGATGTGGACGATTGATTTGTTCCTCGATGAACTGCGAACAGTGCGCGCTGCGCTTGACCTCAATCGCGTTCATATCCTTGGACAGTCGTGGGGCGGGATGCTGCTGCTGGAGTATGCGCTGACCCAGCCCGATGGTGTCGCGAGTCTGACGCTTGCCAGCACGGCTGCCAGCATTCCAGCCTGGGTCAGCGAAGCGAACCGGTTGCTGCGCGACCTGCCTGCTGACGTTCAGGAAACGCTACGTGTCCACGAGGCAGCGGGGACGACCGATAGTCCTGAGTATGCGATGGCTGGAGAAGTCTTTTATCGCCGACACGTCTGCCGGACCGATCCGTGGCCCGAGTATTTCACTGCCGCGATGGACAACCTGCGTGCCGAGGTCTACAACACGATGTGGGGACCGAGTGAGTTCCACGCCACCGGAACGTTGCGCGACTGGGATGTCACTGACCGACTCGGTGAGATCACGATACCGACGCTCATTACCTGCGGTCGGTATGACGAGGCATCGCCATCGCTGGCGGAAACAATGCAGCGTGGCATCCCTGACGCCAGGCTCGCAGTTATCGAGGACGCGTCCCACATGGCGCACGGTGAGCAACAAGGCGAGTATCTGCGCGTTCTCACAGCGTTCCTTGAGGACGTTGAAGGCTGAGTACTGACAGCTCCACCCTCAGCTAACATTGAGGGTGGAGCGCTGGCTGACAACAGCGGAGTG
>JBGSWU010000526.1:0-1547 GCA_041751795.1 Thermomicrobiales bacterium | reverse complement strand
GCGCTTCCAACGGATGTGCCACCAAACTTCATGACCAGCATCGATGTCATGCCCTGTACTTCTTCCTGTATCGCGGATGTTGAGAGTCGACCTTGTCATTTTCCACGCTGAACGCGCTTCGCGCTACCCCGGACCCCCTGGGGCTGACGAAACGAAGATCGGCATGCCAGGCTGAGGATCGCCGTGACACTCAGGTCGTGTGCTCCGAGGGCAGGTGTGTGTGCAGGAAACTCAGCGTGCGCTCCCATGCGAGATCGGCAGCGTCGGCGTTGTACGCATCGGGTCGATTGTCTTCGAAGAACCAGTGTCCAGCACCGTCGTACCAGTGGAATGTCACGTCACGTCCCGCGCTAGCAATCGCGGTTTCGAGGCTGCGAACCCACTCCTGCGGTTCCCATTCGTCGTCCGGTGCAAAGTGCCCCTGGTATGCGGCTTCCGCTGCGGCGAAGTCACCTTCGCCAGCGCCGTAAAAGGTCGTGACGGCGGCGACCTGTTCCGGACGGTTCACCGACAGCCAGATTGCCCAGTAACCGCCCAGAGAAAAGCCGATTGCTGCCGCGCGATCACTGGACGTTTCCCGTTGACTCAGGAGCGTGTCGAGTGCTGTCGTCGCCACCAACTGGGAGTACTCGCTGGTCAATGCGTCAACCAGAGCTTGAGCGTCGTCGATCGTCGTCGCGGTGCGGCCTTCATACATGTCGGCAGCAAGCGCGACGAATCCATGTCCGGCCAACCGGTCGCAGAGACCCGTGACGAACTCGTTCAATCCCCACCATGCGTGGCAGACCAGCACTCCTGGCCCTTTTCCGGCATCCGGAACGGCCAGATAGCCGCGAATGTTGGCTTCGCTCGACTCAATTTCTAACCAATTGCCCATTATTGCTCCGTCATCTAGTGCGAACATCCGTTCGAGTTACGGAAGTGGCGTAGATTTTCCCTGTCAAGTTGTTGACTAGGTCGATTGGGGACACTCCTCGACCTCGCGGTTCCCGGTCGATCGTGCGATGATTGTCGAACATCGTCGTCAGGCAACGTTCCGATCGCGAAAGGAATGCGTGAGCAATGTCGATTGATTCAACCACCAATCTATCAAAGACCGCGGCTGGTGCAGGTGCAATCGGTACCGAGCAGTTAGGTGCGCTGCAGGCTTCCTTCGAATCCAATCGAGGATGGCGCAACGCTCAAAATGCCGTCGCTCAGGTGGGTGCTGATGACGTGGCGCTCAATCGTGGCGTTATCATCAATACCGATCACACGTTCTCGCACGTGCTGGACGACTGGGCGGTAACCAACCAGAAAATGACCGGTCGCTGCTGGATGTTCGCCGGTCTGAACCTGTTCCGCGTCGGAGCGATGGCGAAGATGGGCTTGAAGGAATTCGAGTTCTCACAGGCGTACACGTTGTTCTACGACAAACTCGAACGATCCAACTACGTGCTTGAAGCAATGATCGAAATGGCTGATCGTCCGGTCGACGATCGAACGGTTGCGTTCCTCCTGGAGCGCCCGCTTGAGGACGGCGGCCAGTGGAACATGTTCGTCAACCT
>JBGSWU010000525.1:0-8955 GCA_041751795.1 Thermomicrobiales bacterium | reverse complement strand
ACGGATCTTTGGCGAGGCAGCATCGAGCAGCGCAACATCGGCTGCGGTCAACACCCGGACGTTGGGGTCGGACAACAATGGCGCGGGTCGTTGGAGTGTGAAATGGGGATCGCCGAGATCGCGGACAGGTTCGCCCCACCCACGCTCGACGAGGGAGCCTACCTGCCCAGCGATCGATTCACGCATGTTGGCCGCGAACCAGTCTGGAAGATCGCGAAGGATGCTCCAGATTGCCTCAGGATCATCGCCGTAGCAGCCCGGTTCATCGAGAACCTCGTCATTGTCGATGACGAGTGCGTGGTAGCGCGCCAGCGTCCCGACGATATGTGCACGACAGCGTCCCTGGCGCAGGGTGTGGAGGGCGATGACCGTTTCCGGCGTGTCCGGCATCGTCTCAGCAAGCGCGAGCAATTCTGCGGAATCGTCTATCGTCATGACGGTCGTCACCGCGGAGCCTTTCATGCTTCGCCAGTCGGTCGCAACCGTGGCGCGAACTATGATACGAAAGAGTACGGATTGGCCGGATCGTCGGCCTGATCAGCGACGAGGATGAGAGGGGACTCCGTGGTCAGTCTGGCGGACGTAGAAGCGGCGCGAGAACTGCTGCGCGATGTCATTGTCGCGACGCCGATTCTTCCAGGTGCGCGGCTGAGTGAGGATATCGGCGCGAATATCGTCGTCAAGGCTGAGAACACGCAGCGAGGCGGTTCGTTCAAACTGCGTGGCGCGTACAACAAAATCGCCGGACTGTCGGCCGAGCAGCGTGAACGCGGGGTGATCGCCGCGTCGATGGGCAACCACGCCCAGGGCGTGGCGCTGGCAGCGCGGATGCTTGGCGCACCTGCTCTCGTCATCATGCCGGAGGAAGCGTCGCTGACGAAAGTGACGGCGACTCGCCGCTACGGCGCGGAGGTCATCCTGCACGGTCAGTCGTTCGACGACGCGACGGCACACGCTCGCGGATTGAGTGCGTCGGAGGGCTACTCACTCGTGCACGCCTTTGATGATCCAGCCATCGTCGCCGGTCAGGGCGTGGTTGGCCTTGAAATCCTCGATGCCTTGCCGGATGTGGGAACGATCGTTGTTCCAATCGGTGGCGGAGGGCTGATTGGCGGGATCGCGAGCGTCGTTCGTGCCTGTCGTCCCAATACACGTGTCGTTGGCGTTCAAGCGAGCGGTTGTCCGTCGATCCACGCATCGTTCGAGGCTGGGTGTCCGGTGACGGTTCCACATGCGCGGACGATCGCCGATGGCATCGCCGTCAAGCGGCCTGGCGATGTGACGTTGCCGCTGATCCGCGACCTGGTTGAAGACGTCGTGATGGTTGAGGAGGATGAAATCGCCGACGCGATCTTCTACACCCTTCAGCATCTGCGATTGCTCGTCGAGGGCGCCGGAGCCGTCGGCGTCGCGGCGTTACTGTCCGGGAAGATTCGTCCCCGTGGCGATGAACAGGTCTGCGTTGTCCTGTCTGGCGGAAACATCGACGCCAATCTGCTGTCGCGGGTGATCGACCAGTCGCTGGCCCGCTCGGGTCGCTACGTTGTCCTCAGGACGTCGGTGCCGGATCGACCAGGAAATCTCGCAGCCCTCGCGGACATGGTCGCTGCGGCCGGTGCGAACGTCGTTGACATCCACCATCGCCGCTCATTGTGGGGCGTCCCGCTGGCCGACACCGGCCTGGAGCTCGTCCTCGAAGTCCGCGACGCGCGGCACGGACAGGATGTCGTTGCATCCCTGACCGCCGCTGGTTACGCGGTCAGCCGCGTTGGCGGGACCGAGTTCGTTGAATGACGGGAGTCAGGACGCGACGATTCAGCCGCGTCCTGACTCCTGCTCAATGTGTGGCGTGCCTATGTCGCTCGAAGTGGTGCCAGCGAGAAGGCTTCGGCATAGAGCGGGTTGTCGCGCCGGAACGTGTCGGGGTTGATGCCCTTCAATGCGGCCATCTGGTAGGCGAGGATCTGGTACGGCACGACGGCCAGGAGTGGCGA
The DNA here is from genome assembly GCA_041751795.1 of Thermomicrobiales bacterium. Classification (GTDB taxonomy): domain Bacteria; phylum Chloroflexota; class Chloroflexia; order Thermomicrobiales; family CFX8; genus JBBECJ01. The sequence goes on along the minus strand of JBGSWU010000525.1, from coordinate 6,961 downwards.
GATCAGTTCGTCCGTTTCCGGCACACTGAACACTGTTGCGTCCGGTGCGGCTGGGGCGGGTTTGCCGATCAGCCAGACGGTCGCGCCAACCTTCGAGAGCATTGCGGCGATCTGGCCGGTGCGCTCTTCAGATGGTCCGGTGACGTTAACAAGCGCGGCGATATCACCAGCGTTTGCGGCGACGATTGGGCCGTGCATGAACTGCTCCAGCGCGAGAGCGTCGATCCAGCCGTAGGCCGCTTCACGTACCTTAATCACCGATTCCAGCGCCGTCGTCTCATTCGGTCCGGCTCCAGCGGCGTAGACACGTGCGGTGACTGCCGCCCGGCTGATCGGGAGGACTTCGTCTTCACGGGCAAGGACGTCGGCGATCTGATCCGGCAGTGCTGTTAGCGCGGCTCTGAACCCAGCCGTCGCGCTAGTGCCGCGTTGCTCGCCGAGGACGGTTGCGATCTGGGCGAGAACCGTCATCGCGCAGATGTGGGATGAGGTGTACGCCGCCGATCGCTCTTGCTTGATCGTTCGCAGAATCAGTTGTGAGCCAGGATGTTCGGCTGCCGTGTTGCCGACCGAGATGACAGTTGCGTCGGCATTAACGGCGACGTTCAGCGCGTCGGATGAAATCAGTTTCAGGCCCGTATGCGCCATCAGGATCACCGCGTCGCTTGGTCGAACCCCGATCGAGCCAGAGTAGTGCGCCATGTCGAATGACGAGATTGCCCGCGCATCGTAGCCTGCTGCCCTGAGCAACCACGATCCGGCCAGCGCCGCGTGATAACTGGTGCCGATCCCGGTCAGGAAGATGCGTTCGGCTCCCGCGATCATTGCGGCGGCTTCCTTCGCCGGTTCCCATCCTTCATCCAGGAGACGTTGGACATCCGCCGGTTGCGAGTGCATTGTTTGATACATAAAGGAATCAGTTGTTGGAGCAGACGCGCTCATTCTTCCCCCCAGTGCAGATTGATCGTCGATGATCCGAGTGCCCGCGATCGTACCGCGATGCTGCCGGAGAGGATAGCGTCATGTGGCCCTCTCGTGGAGGGCCACTTTCCATGCATCATAAGAACCACGCTCCGTCGCAGGTCACGATCGGGCCAGACGGACTTGCTTGATTCGCCCTGCGTCGCCCGCGAATGGCCCAGTGCCACGCGGGTGAAGTTGGATCTGTGGCGTTGCCGCTGCAGCGTGTTCGACCAACGCTTCGCGGAAGTCGGCGTTGAGTGCTTCGACACCCGCAATGATCTGTGTCTCAAACGCTGCCTGCAGGTCAGGCGTGATCGGCGAAACGATCTCAAAGGCGAAGCATGGACGAACGCCTCCGTCGATCTCTTCAACCAGGCTGATGCAGAAGGAATTGGTCAGTTTGGCGAGTTCCGGCGCGCTATAAAGGGCCTGTTCGACGTCTTCCGGATAGAGGTTTGCACCCATCACGCTGACGGTTGAGTCCTTGCGCCCATAAATCCAGACGAATGGAAACTGAACGGGCCGCTTGCCGTCGATCAACTGATTAGCATCAATTCCGAGAGCCGCAAGTTTGTCCATGGCAGCGTCAAAGCGTAGAACACCTCCCTCGTCATGGATGTTGTAGGCGATACGGGGAGCGAGGACATCCAGGCGGTTGATCGTGAAGATGAGTTCGCCGCTGTCGCTGACATTGATGTGATGCTGCAATGGGTTGTACTGGAACAGCATCGGCAGCCGAGGATCGCTTCCGAACATCGCTTGCCGAACTCGTTCGTCGTCGCGTGCCAGCCTGCGAATCGCCACCGAGAGCGGCGTCTCACCGGCAAGGCCGATTTCGATATCCGTTGCGCCATAGCCGCTGTATACAGGCTGAAACGTTGGCATGAGATAGTCGCGTAACCCTTCGGACATCCCCTCGCCGCCAACAAGCCCCATGAGTTGATATTCGTTCAATGGGAATCCGGTTGTCTCAGCGTAGTCGATCAGGTGCTTCAGGAACGGTGGATAACCGCAGATCAGATACGGTTGTTGGGTTCCAAATCGCTCAAGGGTCCGGAAGATCTTATCGACATCTGGGCCGGTGCTCTTGACGACGCTGTTTCGTTCAAGGGCGACTGCCATGTTTACTCCGGTCGCCCAGGCACCCATCGAGAAGGCATTGATCGTGATGAACGGTTCTTTTCCAAAGCAGTAGCGCGCGAAGTGGGAGATGAACAGGTGGGTCGCGCGTCGTTCGGTTTGGAGCCGAATCCAGTTGAACGGTGTCCCGGAACTGCCAGACGACTCATCAATCGTCACGCCGCTGGTTGGGAGAATGCCGTCTCGGCAACGATCGGCGACTGGGTAGCGTTGGACGTAGTTGACTTTGTCAGTCGTTGGCATGACGCGCGATCCTACCCGCACTGTTTCGGTTGTGCCGGGCTGCAGGAGGTGCTCCTGATAAGCAGGAACGCGCCGCTTGGCCTCGATTGCTGCTCGCTCAGCACGCATTCGTCCAAGCCGCTCAAGCATCGACGGTCGAGAATGGGTGATCACCCACATGAAAGCATCGTAGCGCGGGCCGACCAGTCTCAGCGCATGGTCGCCGAGCCACATTCCAGCGGACAACGACAGGTTTCGAGGAACATTCAAGCGTGCTCGAATGGACCGACCGCTGTGTTGAAGCGTATGTGCGGAGGTGCTGTTGGCGGCGTTCATACGGATATTCCTTTCGCATTCGCATTGATCGTTCGGTGTGAATCAGTCGATGCACCGCTCCATGCGCCGAGGGTGTTGCCGTCGGGCAGAGGGGCCAGATAGCGGATAAACCCACCGCGAGCGATGCCCGGTCGGTGCATCCATGCGGTTGCCTTGCGATGCGCGTCCGATCGCGCGAACGCGAGCAGGTGTTCGTGCGTTTCCCAGAACGATGTGGTGCCAATCGTGTATGGAAAGCGGTACCAGACCTGATGATCGATGTACCCTGGCGATTGCCGCATCACACGCCGAACGCGAGGCCATCTGAGAGTCAGTCCGATCAGGGCACGGATGCCTCCATACTCAGTGCCTCCGTGGAAAACGGACCCGACACGGGCGACATTTGGAGCATGTGAAAAGTCTCGTGTTCGCATGTTGGTACTTTCTGTGTCGACGTAACGCTCAGAAGACGACCTGGTCGAGAGGTAAACGACGCGACGGCGTGCCGGCTGGTCCGTGTCCGATGCGGAAGCAGATGGCGATAGGCGTGTCAAATGAAATCGCGAAGGCGTCGGCTAGCGCGCGTTTCGTCTCGATGTGATCGAGTGCGGCGGTCATTGGGTGGACACGGAGTCCCAGCGCAGTGGCACGTAGCCACATCCGCTGGATCGCCCGACCAGCCTGAAACATCCCCTCAGGGGACGAATCTGGAGCTATGACCAGGCAGAATGTCCTGGTCGAGCGCGCAAGTCGCGTTTGCTCGCTGGCGATGAGACGATGAATGCCAGTTCGTCGCAGGATACCCATCGACGACGGACGCAGCGCGATTCGGGCAACGGTTCCGCGCACTCCGTGCAGTTCAAGCGCGTCGAATGTCAATCCATCTGATCGTGCATTCTCGGACGATCGCAGCCACTTGTGGAACTCCGTAAAGACCCGCTCATTGGCGAAGTTTCGTGCTGTTCCCTCGCCGATCGCGTCGGCGATCGCTCGGAGTCGGCGTGATTCCTGAACGACGTTAAGTGCGCAGCCGTTGCGCTCGATGTCGGCAGCGAGTACGTCGAGATCGGTGGCTCCAACTCGTTGATCTGTAAACGGCAGCCGAGTCGTTCTGCGCTGCTGGATGTGTGATGCCAGATTCGTATCGGCAGTGGGCATCGATCCGCGAGCGAGTTCGATCGTCGCTGCCTGGCGCGTATCCCAGTCCCATTCGATCCTGGTGTCGCAAGCAACGTCGTTTGCTGCCAACGCAATCGACAGTGACTCGGCAACGGCACCCAAACCAATCGCGAGATACGAACCAGTTGGATCACCGTTCGGTAGCCGCCGCTGTTCGTCCCAAACCAGTCGAATCGCTTCATCGTCAATACTGAATCGCCATGGCTGGCTGTTGTGCGCTGACGGAGCGCGTATTGCCGCCTGCAGACATTGCGCGAGTGTGTCATTGCGTTGATTCCGGTCCAGTCTGGTGATTTGAGACAGCACGGAGCCCTCCCATTCTGCTGGGCGTTTCGACGATCCATGTTTCGCATGGCTGGTGAGCACTGACTCGCTGCCCACGAGGACATGATGTCAGTGGTGACTTACCAACGACTTACCATGGATGATTGGATTCATTTCAGAATCGGTCGCAGTGTCGAAGCCTCGTTCGACGGTTGGAATTCGTATCAGATTCGGATGCAGGGCTGGTGATTGTTAGCGACCTTCGACCTGATTGAGGAACGTTCTGATCGTGGCATTGTATGTCGTCGGATCCTCCTGGCCACCCATGTGACCGTTCCCGGGGAACACGACGAGCTGTGCGCCGGGAATCGCCGCCTGCAGGGCCGAGGCGGTTGATGGTGGAACGATTCGATCGTGCTCGCCAGCCAGGATCAACGTCGGAGCCTCGATCGCCGAGTGGTACGGTCGGGAGTCGGCTTCGGCCAGCGCGATTGCGGCCCGCCGGTAGCCTTCAGGGTGAATCTGCGCCATTACCGCTTCGACCTCTCGCAACACATCTGCGGTGTGGTTCGGGCCGAGGAGGACTGGCGCCCGCGCAGCAGCCAGTTCTGCTGGCGTCATCGACTCGAGCGCTGATAATCGTGCGTTCAGGCTGGCGAGCCGGTCGGCTTCGGGTTGCGATTGACCACCCATGCTTGTGTCTGAGAGGATCAACGCTCGAACTCGTTGTGGATATTTGCCTGCGAACGTTTGCGCGAGAACGCCGCCCCACGATTGCCCGAGCAGATAGACCTGACTAAGGTTGAGCGTGTCGAGCATTCCAGCGAGCGCCGTGGCGTAGTCACCCATCTGCCAATCGTCGCCGGGGTTGCCAGATTCACCGTAGCCCGGTGCATCCCAGGTGATGACCGTCCAGGTGTCCGATAGCCCGTCGATCTGATGTTGAAACTGCGTCGCGTTGCCGCCGATGCCGTGCAACATGACGATTGGTGACCCGCTCCCGGCCTGCAGGTAGCTGATATCGATCCCGTTGACACCCACCGTCCCACGCGCTGTCATCTGTGGCAAACCCTTTCGATGCACGACGTTCAATGGGGAGGATCGTAGCATGGACGCTTGGTTTTGACGGACCAGCGGAACACGAGGAACCAATGAATGTTCGCAAGCGACCTGGAGACCAGATTGAATCATGACAGCGTGGTGAGTATGCGATGATGATCAGACGCACCAGATGACACGCCTTGTTGGGGGAACAGGCAGATGTACGCACGAACGATCACATTTCGAGCGCGCCCATCGGTGACGACGGAGCAGGCGTCCGTCATCTACCATGAACTGTTGCGGATTCTTGCAGACGCAGATGGCTTTCTCGGAGTGTCATTCATGATGAACCCGGAGACGAATCACGCGATTTCGCTGACGTACTGGCGCGATCGTGAGAGTGGTGCTGCAGCCGGACCGAAGGTGCTGCCCATGTTGCTCGTGAAAGTCCATCCGCTCGTTATCGGACCGCCGGAGATCAGTGGGTACGATGTTATCGAGCAGTCATTTACGCTCGATGGTGATGATGAACCAATGTGATGGAATCTCTACGAACGATGCCTCGCCCGATGCTGGAACGGGATCCTGATCGGACACGAAATTGGAGGGCCCGTTGCCGCGTAAAAAACCAATGATCGCGGTTGTGAATGATGACACTCACTTTCTCAATCTGATGCACGACCTGCTGTCCGATGAAGGGTACGAGGTCGTGATACACATTGAGGGCAGTTCCGCCTACAAGAGTATTCGCGAACAAATGCCGGACCTGATCATCCTCGACATTCGCATCGAGCACCCCGAAGCCGGATGGGTGACGCTGGATCTGATCCGGCTCGACCCGAACACGACAAGAATCCCGGTCCTTATCTGTTCCGCTGACGCGCGACAGTTGCGCGAAAAGGCCGCCCGACTCGTTGAGATGCGGTGTGACACGATTGAAAAGCCATTCGATCTCCACGATCTGTTGGGTCGTGTCCAGGAGATTCTTAGCAGGCATCAGCGACCCGATGATTGATACCCGTTGTCGTCAGGGTGCTTGGTGAATTCGCTGGCTTCTTCGCGATCCGCCATCGACGCTTCGATCGTGGCGACGACATCGACCAGCCGAACGATCTCTCGGTTGAGCTCGTGAATTCGCGCACCAAGTCGCTCTGAGCGGGGCTGGTCTCGCTCGATCTCACGTTCGATCAGTTGCGCGTAGCCCTTGATCGTTGTCAGCCGTGTCTTCACCGCCAGAATTCGATCGATAGCATCCACAGGCGATCTCCGACATCCGTGTTGCCTGTCGATGCGGACGGTGGCCCCAGTGCTGACAGGTCCCGACCCGATGGCCGGACACAACCTCTTATGCAGGGCTCATGCCATCTCCGAAGCGATGACGGTTGATGCTGTCATCACCTTGGACGAATGTCAGTTATCATCGCAGACAGTTCTTGCCGTTGCACAGGCTGGATACAGGAAAGGGCGTTTCATGACGACCGGGCAAACTCGGGTTGAGCAGATGCTTCAGGATGCTGCGCGCTGGCTTGCGGACAAAGCGCGGATCCGTGGCCCGGAGGACGATGTGGTCGATCCGCATGACTATCCAGTTCCAGACGGCGGGTATCTCGGCGCTGTTCGCAACGAATACGACACGAAAACTGGCGAGTGGTCCTTGAATGGCCCAGTCTGGCACACCGGTCAGGCGATTCGGGCTGTGCTGATCGCGCACAGGCACAGCGCGGATACGACTTACCTCGACGCCGCGCGAGCAATGGGAGAGTATGTCCTTCGCAACATCGTGACTGATCCGTCGGACCCGAACGACGGACTCCTGCTTGCCTACGAGGGTGACAAC